>SHVJ01000002.1 GCA_009694295.1 Acidimicrobiia bacterium | reverse complement strand
CCCGGCGGCCACGGGCTATCTCTCGCAGGATCCGCGCAGCGATTCGGTGCCTGACGACGTCTCGTGTCTCGCCCATGTGCTCGAAGGGCACGGGCTCGCTGCGCTGCAGGACGAGCTCGAGAAGGCGCGCATCGGGCTCGAGAGCGACCCGTCGTCGGCCAACGTCAACCACTACTCCCACCTTCAGGAGAAGTTCGAGGCTGCTGGCGGGTACAGCGCGGAGTCGGAAGTGCGGCGACTCGCCGCCGGTGTGGGGCTCGGCGACGACCGTCTCGACCTGCACCTTGGCGCGCTGTCGGGTGGGGAGCGGCGCCGCCTGGAGCTGGTGCGCATTCTCTTTACTGGCAGCGAGGTGCTCCTCCTCGACGAGCCCACCAACCACCTCGATGCCGACGCCCGCAACTGGCTCCTCAAGCTTCTGCGCTCCTACCGCGGCGCGCTCGTGGTGGTGAGCCACGACCTCGACCTGCTCGACGACGCCATCACGCGCGTGATCCACATCGACCGCGAGTCCGAAGAAGGCGCCGGGAACCTCGTGGAGTACAAGGGCACGTATTCCGAGTACCTGACGGCCCGCGACCAAGACGAGCTGCGCTTGCGCAAGCTGCGCGTGCGCCAAGACGCTGAGATCGCCCGCCTCTCTACTCTCGCCAACACGATGCGCGGCCAGACCGTGAAGCGCGCCCGTCAGGCCAAGAGCCTCGACTCCCGCGTGAAGCGGATGACTAGCGACCGGGTGGAAGCGCCGACGAAGAAGCGCAAGCTGAATCTGCGCTTTCCTGAGCCGCCGCGCAGCGCGCGCACCACGCTCACCGCAACCGGACTCTGGAAGACCTTCGGCGCGCTCGACGTGTTCTCCGACGTGAACTTCGACGTGGGGCGCGGCGAGCGGCTCCTTGTGATGGGGCTCAACGGCGCGGGTAAGACCACTCTTTTGAAGGTGCTTGCCAACAGAATCGAAGCCGATCTCGGCGAGGTAGCGCTCGGTACGAACGTGTCGCTCGGCTACTACGCCCAGGAGCACGAAGGCATCCAAGCGGGCCGCACGGTGCTCGAGCACATGCGCGACGCGGTCGGTCTCGGCGACGACAAGCTGCGGGCGCTTCTCGGGATGTTCGCGTTGAGCGGAGCGAAGGCGTTCCAAGACGCAGCGACGCTCTCGGGCGGCGAGAAGACGAAGCTCGCCCTGTGTCAGCTCGTCGGTGGCCAACACAACCTGTTGCTGCTCGACGAGCCCACGAACAACCTCGACCCGATGGCACGCACTGCGACCGGTGAGGCACTCGCATCGTGGCCGGGCACCATGATCGTCGTGAGTCACGACGTGGAGTTCGTGCGATCGCTCGCGCCGGACCGTGCATTGCTCATGCCCGAAGGCATCCTCGACTACTTCGACGACGAAATGCTCCCCCTCATCGAACTGGCGTAGCGTCGCCTCACTCGTCGCGGGGAGGGGACATGAGCACAGCCGGAACGCACCACGGCTGGGACACGCTCACCGCCGGACCGGCTGACGCGGCCCGCACGGTGCTCCTGCTTCCCGGCGCGCTCTGCTCCGCAACGTTCTACGACGAAGTGATGGCCGAGCCGGCACTCGCGGGCGCGCGCCTGATCGCAGTCACGATGCCAGGGTGGGGCCGGCGCACCACCGCTGGACGACGTGAGCATGGAGGCGTACGCGCGAGCGACGGGCAAGGTGGCCGCCGACCTGGGCGCCGATGTGGTCGTCGGGCACAGCTACGGCGCAAACATCGCGTTGGAGATGGCTGCGCTCGGCGTGTTCTCCGGTCCGATCGTGCTGCTCTCGGCCTCGTTCTCGCGCGAGGACGAAGCGAAGGCACTGGGCGTGCTCGACAAGATCGGCCGACTGCCGTTGCTCGGACCCCTTGTCTGGCGGCTTGCCCTCAAGAGCATCCTGGGTCAGATCACCAAGTCGATGAAGTCGCTACCGCAAGCCCGCGTGAAGGCGCTTGCCGCAGAGATGGCCAAGAACGACCCCGGTGTCTGCCGTGCGAACGTCAAGCTCTACTTCGCGTACCTCGACCACCACAAGAACCTCGCCCCGCGGTTGTGCGACTCGGGTGTGAAGGCATGGGTCGTGTTCGGAACGGATGACGAGGTCGGGCTCAAGGACGAGGAACGAGCGACCCTCGAAGCCTGCCCGGGCGTCACGATGGCCACGGTCGAAGGCACGCACATGTTCCTCGTCGAGACGCCTGGTGCTACCGCCAAGTTGGTTGCCGACGCGGTCGCTGCCGTCGGCTGAGTCGTCGCCGGCCGGCGTGATCATCCGCCCGGAGCAGCCTGGCGACGCGGACGCGATCGGCGTTGTTCTTGCCGCGGCGTTCAACTCTCAGGAGCACGCGGACCTCGTTGCCGCGCTGCGGGCGTCACCCAGCTTCATCCCGGAGCTCTCGCTCGTGGCCGAGGTTGACGATCAGATCGTCGGCCACGTGATGATCGGCTACGTGGGGCTCGAGGACGACGGATTGAGGTGCGACATCGCGAGCCTCTCGCCACTCGCCACTCGCCGTCGCACCAGAACATCAGAACAACGGGATCGGATCGGCGCTGGTGAGGGACGTCACTGCACGCGCCGACGCTCGAGGTGAACGGCTCGTGGTGCTCGAAGGCAGCCCGCTGTACTACCCGCGCTTCGGCTTCGAGCCGTCGGCGCCGCTGGGCATCCACATCACGCTGCCGTCGTGGGCGCCACCCGAAGCCGCGCAGGTGCTCCGCCTGGCCAAATACGACCCATCGATCCGGGGTCGAGTCGTGTACCCGCCCGCGTGCGGATGTTCGACGGCTTGCGCACACTCGGCCGGGTGATCGTGTTCGACCGCCGGGGGATCGGTCTCTCCGATCCCATCACCGATTGGGAGCGGACGATCCCTGAGCAGTGGACCGAGGACCTCGTCGCGGTCGTCGATGCCGCGGGTGCCGCCGAGGTGACGGTGTTCGCGTGGGACGGGTTTGGTGTCGCCACGCGGTACGCGGCGCGACATCCCGATCGAGTGCGGTCGCTCGTGCTGTATGAGCCGTTGGTCACGGCCGAAGATCGCTGGGACGAGTTCGCGCGCAGACGGGTGGAGATGGTCACCGGCATCCTCGACGGCGCGCCCGACGTCCTGCATTGGGTGGCGTCGTCGCGAGCATCCGATCCCGCGTTCCTCGAGTGGTATGCCCGAGCGGGCCGTACGGGGGCGAGCCCGGCGACGGCGCAACGGATCTGGGAAACGGTGCTCAACCCGCGTCCGAGCGAACAGCTCTTTGATTCGGTGACCGCCCCGATTCTCGTGCTCCACCGACGTGACAACGAGTGGGTGACGACCGCCAACCTCATGAGCTTCGAAGGGCTGCAGGCGCCGAACGTGACGGTGGTCGAGCTCGACGGCCACGACCACTTCCCGTTCGTCGCGGATGTGGACGCGCTCGTGGCCGAGATCGCCGACTTCGTTGTGGGTGAGCATCGACTGCCGCCACCGCAACGGCTGCTGTCGGCGGTGATGTTCACCGATCTCGTCGACTCCACCGCGCGCGCCGCGGCCATGGGTGATGCACAGTGGAAGGCCGTGCTCGATCGCCACGACGCCGCCATCCGTCGGGTCGTCGGACGGAGTGGGGGCACGGTCGTGAAGACGACGGGCGACGGCGTGCTCGCGCTGTTCCCGTCGGCCGCCACCGCAGTCCAGGCCGCCGGGCAGCTCTGCGATCAGCTCGCGATCGACGGCCTCTCGGTGCGGGTGGGCATCCACGTTGGCGACATCGACCGCCGCGGCGACGATGTCTCGGGCCTCGCAGTCAACATCGCCGCTCGCGTCATGGCAGCGGCCGCCGGACATGCGGTGTACGTCACCGCGTCGGTCGTGGCCGCGTTCGCCGGCCAGCAAGTCACGTTCGAGTCGGTGGGCACCCATGAGCTCAAGGGCATTCCCGGAACCTGGGAGCTGTTCCAGGTGCTCGACGGCGCCTGAACGATGAGCGCAGCGGCGCGCGCTACTCCGCGTCGAGGAAGCGCTGCACGATCGGCTCGGGGCCGGCGAGGATCACGACCGAACCCTCCGCGAGCCCTTCGAGTGCGGCGACCGGCGGGAGTACCTGACCGCCCGGTGGTTGCACCGCGAGGATGCGGGCACCTTCTTCACGCCAGACGGCGACTTCTTCGGCTGAGAGATCCCGTTCGATCTCGTGGCGGAAGGCCACCAGCTCGAGGTCGCCGAGCTTGAGGTGACGGGCCGCGCGCTCATCGATCGCGGCGCCGACGAACGCGCCGGCGGCGGCGCGCGACATGCTCACGACGGCGTCGATCCCGAAGCCGCCGAGCCGTTGTGAGAGCGCGTCGTCGAAGCAGCGAGCCACCGTCCGGATGCTGGGGTTCATGCGGCGCGCCTGCGCGCAGGCCGCGACGTTGGTGAGCTCGTCGTCGGTGCACGCGACCACGCACCGCGCTTCGGCCACCGACGCTCGCTCGAGGTTCTCCGCGAGCCGGACATCGCCGGACAGCACCGGCACCCGTGACGCGACGGCCTCTCGGAATCGGTTGTCGGCGGCGCGTTCGACCACGACCGTTGGAACCTCGAGCTCGTCGAGCAGCCGGGCCACACGAAAGCCGACGGTGCCCAGCCCGGCGATGATCACGTGGTTGCGCATCCGGCGCGCGTGACGCCCGCTGCGCTCCTCGATCCGGTCGGCGGTGAACATGGCCGTGAGGTGGGTGAACACGATCCCGATGAGCAGCGCGCCCGCCACCATCACCGCGACGCCGAAGATCTTCAGCCACGAGCTCTCTTCGGAGAGTCCGACATCGCCGAACGCGTTGGTGATCGCGCGATAGAGGGCGTCGGTCGGGCCGAGGTCGAGGGCCCACGCGAACACACCGACCGTGAGCGCAAGCAGCACGATGAGCGCGATCGCGGCGGCGGTGACCATGGTCGGCGTGCGTTGTACCCGGGTCCGCCAGGTCGTCAACCGCCGACGGTTCCGGCGCGGCGGGTCAGCGAGAATCGGGTTGTCCTGCAAGGCCAACCGCAGCACATCGAGCAGCAAGCCACCGACCACGAGCTCGTCGCCCGCGGCGATCACATCCGCGTCACCTCGGGCGTGCTGCCACGCGGCATCGGGCCGGCGTCGGGCCACCGCTGCGCATCCCCACTCTCGCTTCATGCCGCCGAAGGTCAGCCCGACGAGCGGAGAGTCGACGCTGACCGTCACCACGCACAGAGGCACCTCCGCCTCGCCGAGGCGCAGCGTCTCCCGGACTTCTTCCGAGAACACCGCCGCCACGAACGCCGGTGCGGCCAAGGCCGACGCGCTGAAGCTGCGGCGCACGTTGAGCCCCGTCTCGAGCTGCTCAGCGAGCGCGGCGTCGAAGGCACGCAACACGACGGGCACCTGCGGCGCGACCTCGTTGGCCGCCGCAACCACTCTCAGGTTGTCGAGATCGTCCTCGCCGAGGGTGAGCAGACACGCGGCGCCGGCAAGATCCGCGCGGCCGAGCAGGTCCTCGTAGTCGCCGGTACCGAAAACGATCTGCGCATCGTCGGGCAAGGCCGACGTGAGCTCGTCGTCAGCCGACGACGCGAGGACGCACCGCGTTCCACCAGCAGGCGCGCCACTCGCACGAGCAGACGCGAGAGCCCGGTGAGTACGTAGCGTTGCTCGGACAGTCGGCACCACCTTCGGGTCGAGTGCCGCAGGGTACGTCGTGGAACACCGTCGATCTTGGGTTACTGACCATTACCGTTCATCCATGAGGCGAGTGGGGATCGCGCTCGCCCTGACGATGGCGGTGGCTTTCGGGGCTCCAGTCTCGGCGGGGACCACGAGCGACGAGATCGCGGACGGGTTCATCGACGGCCGCGAGCACGAGGTGCGTCTGCGCTCCGTGCTCAGCGATGTTCCCAAGGAAGCGAAGAAGATCACGGGCGCCGATCGAGCGTTCGGTGAAGCGGCCATCTCGTCGTGCGACCCGACCCAGGTTGCGGCGTTGGGCCGGAAGGTGCCCACCACGTCGCGAGATGGCGACGATCCCGGTGCATGCGTGGTGGTCGACACGCCGAACGACAAGAAGGCGGAGCGGTTGCTGCTGGGCCCCGCCCGTTTGACGGGCAGCGAGCTCGAGCTCATCGCGCTGAGGGGTGCACGTAAGGGCCGACAGTCGGTGGTGGCACAGCTCTCCGATCATGGTGAAACGGTGTGGGCGTTCCATGCCGTGCAGGTGGGCGACGCGGATCTTGCCGTCACGCTCGACGGTCAGGTGGTTGATCTCGCGCCGATTGGCGAGAACGGCAGCGCGTCGCCCAGCCGATTTTCGGTGGCGCTCGGCAGCTTCACGAAGGACGAAGCTGAGGAGCTCCGTGACCTGCTCGAGCAGGCGGAGCGAGAAGAAGTCATCGAGCTCGCACGCGAGGCTTCGCTGTCGCGCCATGCTCGCACGCTGTTCGCAACCAACAACCCACAGATCCGCGACAAAGTGCACTTCGCTGAGGACTGCCCCCTGCCGGAGTCGGATGACACGTTTGTGCTCGGCTGCTACGACAGCTTCAGCCAGGACATCGCGGTCCTGCGCGTCGAACGCCCTGACCTCTCGGGCGTGATGCCGGTGACCGCCGCGCACGAGATGCTGCACGCAGCGTACGAGCAGCTTGACCGGAGGGCCCGCACGAAGATCGACACGATGATCGAGGACTTCCTCGCTGTGACACCACAGCCAGCGATCGAGACCGAGCTCGCGGTGTACAGCGCCAGTGATCGCGCGAACGAAGGGCACTCCCTCATCGGTACCGAGGTCGGGGTTCTGTCATCTGGGTTGGAGAAGTACTACGGGAGGTTCTTCGACGATCGGGCTGTCGTGGTCACGTTGTTCGAGGGCTACGAGGCCGTCTTCAAGGCGCTCGAAGTGCGATTTGCCACCCTCACCTACGAGCTCGCCGCCCTCAATGAGCAGCTAATTTCGATCGAGGGTCAGTCAAACGCAGCGGGCGACGAGGCCGACCGGCTGGCGAACCAGATCGACGAGCTCCGTGCGCGGGGCCGCATTGACGAGTCAAACGCGCTGGTGGGACCACAGAACGCGGCTGTCAACCGCGCGAACTCGTTGGTTGCCCAGCACAACGACCTGGTCAACCAGTACAACGCGAAGGTCGCGGAGTTGAACGCGACCGGGATCAGCCTCAACGACCTCTACAGCGAGTTCAACTCGAGCGAGGAGTAGCGATCGAATGACCGGAGTCAGAGGGTTCACATCCAAGGTTCGCTTCATCTGCGAGTTGGGGATGCTTGCCGGCTACGCGTATTGGGCCTTCCACACGCGCGACGGCGCCTCGGCTTGGCTCCTCGGCATCGGCACCCCGCTCGTGGTCGCGGCGATCTGGTGGGCGTTCGTGACGCCGAAGGCGAAGTGGCCAGTGGCGACGGCCGTGCGACTCGGAATCGAAGTGGTGCTCTTCGGCGGCGCAGTCGCTGCGCTCATCGCGGCCGACGAGCCGGTGCTGGGTGCGTTGCTCGCCGTCGCCGCTCTGCTCACCTCGCCGATCAACAACGCCAACGTTGGGACTCCTTCACCAACGCGCTAGCCCTGGTCCGACCGCATGCCGCGCACCACGCTGGCAGGATGGGGCCATGATCGGGGATCTGACCGACCCGCGGCGGACGGAGCCTCCCTATGGGCTCTCCGAGCGCGACATGCTCGACGTCTGGCTCGAGTTCCACCGCACCACGCTCGTGCTGAAGTGTGAAGGACTCGACGACGGAGGAATGAGGGATGGCGAGCCGTGCTCACTTCGTTGGATCTATGTGCACATGATCGAGGAGTACGCACGTCACAACGGGCACGCCGATCTGATCCGAGAGCTCGTCGACGGTCAGGTGGGCTGGTAGTCAGTCGGCGAGCGGCTGCACGGTGCGGCCGTCGGTGAGGCGGATCGCGTGGCGGAGGTGCTCGCCCGCGGCGACGTGCGCTCCTGCCCACACGACCGAAGCCTCGGCGGTGCCCTCCACGACCGCGCCAACGCCGACGACCGACTCGCCGCCCGAGACGGTCAGGTTCGCCGCGAGGTAGCGAAGCGGTGTCCCGCAGTCGACGAAGTTCGCTCGCGTCGGCATGAGCTCGATATCGCCAGCATCGAGCGCCGGACGCCAGCGCTTGGTGTAGAGGTCGGCTGGTCGATCGGAGAGGTCGCGCACGGCGGCCCATGGCATCACGCACGCACCAGCGTACTGCCAGATGCCGTGGAAGTCTGGCTCGTGCTCGTTGAACGTCACGAGGAGGCGGATGCGCTCGCCGTCCCAGCCATCGACCAACGGCGTGAGATCAGGAGCAGTGAGCGCGTCCACGTTCGTGACGAGGACGGCGCTACCGGCGATCCAGTCGCGCAGTCGGCCGAGAGCACCGGCGGTGCCCAACCGTTCCTCGCGCTCGACCGAGACATGTACTCGCAGTTCGTGCGCGGCCAAGTGCGCTTCCATCTGTTCGCGATGCGCATGCACGTTCACCGCAACATCAGCGCTGACGGTGCGCACCCGTTCGAGCGCGAATTCGAGCAACGGGCGGTTCCCGACGGGGCAGAGCGCTTTCGGCAATAGCTCCGTGAGCGGTCGCAGCCGGCTCCCTTCGCCCGCCGCCAGAACGACACCCTTCACGTGCTGAGTGTCGCGGGCTCGCTCCGGATGGGGCTCACACGTTCTGGATGTGGCGTTCTCTGAACGCGATACTCGTTGCCCCTTTGGGGACCTTGTCGAGCCCGGCGGCCACGGCATCCACGCGTGGGCCGTACTGCGCGGCGAGAGGCTCGAGGAGCGAGAGATCAAAGTCGTAGACCTCGGCCGCGGTGCCGCCCAGCATCAGTTGCACCTCGGCCGGGTCGAGTCCGGCGAAGGTCTTGCGGATCCCCTCCTCCGAGAACGGGAACGTACCCTCGCGGTGCGGGTAGTCGCTGCCCCACATGACCTTCTCGGATCCGATGCGATCACGCCGTTCGCAGTCGTCGCGGTGCATGAAGCTCGCGGCGACGAAGCAGTTGATGCCCCAGTACTCACTCGGCATCCGCTCGAGCAGGCACGGTTCGACGAACTGCAGCTCTCCGATTCCGCCGCGAGCGATCCCCGCGTAGAAGTTGTCCATCTGGTCGAGCGTGCCGCGGATCCACCCGCTGCCTTGCTCGGCAAGCACCATCCGCAGCCGAGGGAAGCGATCGAACACCCCGGACAGGATGAACGACCAGAGCGGCCGGTGCGAGAACCAGGTGACCTCCATGAGCCACATCGACAGCGACGCGGGGTACTCGCCGTAGTCGGGGGACGCGCTGCCGCCGTGGGCGCTGATCAACAGGCCGCGCTCTTCGCAGGCGCGCCACACGGGATCGTGGACGGGGGCGTGCAACGGCGGCACAGGTACGCCGGGGGGCATGCCCGGCAGCAGAGCGCCCGACAAGCCGTGGTCGGCGATCCAGTGGACGTCGCGCACGGCTTCGTCGGTGTCGTTGAGCAGGATCTGACCGACGCCGGCGCGACGGCCCGGAAGGTCCGCGCAGAACTCGGCGAGCCAGCGGTTGTGTGCGCGCAAGCCCGCCAGCCGCAGCTCGAACTCGTCGGCGTTGGGGGCGAGTGCAGTGAGGCCACCTTTCGGGAAGAAGGGGGGCACCGTGTTCGGGTAGATCACCTCGGCGACCACCCCGTCGGCCTCGAGGTCGGCGGTGCGCTTCGCGCTGTCCCAGTTGCGGTCGGCGAGGGGCTTCTCGAGGTCGCCGAACGGGTTCACATAGTGGTCGGCCCAGTCGTCGAACTGCTCGTGGTACCGCGCCTCCAGATATGGCTTGTAGTCGCGCAGATCGGCGCCGGCGTGGCAGTCGGCCGAGATCACGGTGTATCGGTCCACAGGTTCGATCCCTCGTTCTAGAGTAAGAATCAGGTGTCAGGACACCCAATCCTTACTCCAGAAGTGGAAGGTCGGGAGCAATCGTGCAGGATCTGCCGGGCAAGGTCGCCGTGGTGACAGGTGGAGCGGCGGGGATCGGCCGTGCGCTGGGTGAGCGCTTCGCCACCGAGGGCATGAAGGTCGTGCTCGCCGACATCGACGAGCCCGTGCTCGAAGTGACGGTCAAGGAGCTCCAGGATCGCGGGCTCGACGTGATCGGCGTGCCCACCGACACGTCGCGCTACGAATCTGTCGAGCATCTCCGCGACGCGACGCTCGAGCAGTACGGCGCGGTGCATCTCGTGTGCAACAACGCGGGTATTCCGTCAGGATCGGACGGAAATCTGTGGGAGCACCACCTCAACGATTGGCGCTGGGCGGTCGACGTCAACGTGTTCGGCGTTATCCACGGCATCAACGCCTTCGTGCCAACGCTCCTCGAACAGGGAGGACCGGGTCACGTTGTGAACACCTCGTCATCGAACGGCGCGTTCTACCCGCTCTACAACAGCGCGGTGTACACGACGACCAAGGCCGCCGTCACCACGATCACCGAGTGCCTGTGGGGGCAGCTGCGCTCGCTCGGTGCGCCAGTGACGGCGTCGGTGCTCCTCCCGTCGACGAGGACCGGAGGGATCCTGAACACCGGCATCTTCCGGCCGGGTCGCAACCGGCCTGAGAAGTACTCCCGACCCGGTCAGCCGCCGCCGGAGGGTCGCGATGCGCTTACGCCGACGATCGATTCACTGAAGGCGGCGGGCGAGGAGATCAAGTTCGCCGACCTCAGCGAGGTCGCGGACGTCGCGCTCGAGGGCATCCTCGAAGACCGCTTCTGGCTCACGCTGCCAAGTGAACGATCCGCCGAGATGATCGATGCGCGCGCCGCGTCGATGCGCGACCGCACCCCACCGGACTATCTGCTCGCGGCGTCCGGGTGGAACGTGCCGAAGAAGTGACGGTGATCTCATGAAGCACTACGTGATCATCTCGGCCGACTGCCACGCCGGTCCGAACGCTCCGGCATACCGCGACTACCTCGACTCAGAGTTCCGCGCCGACTTCGACGATGAGCTGGCCGAACGCCAGCGCCTGATCGAGGAGAAGCGTGCCGGTACCGCACCGAACCCTTTCGTCGGCGACGACGAGTTCAAGGAGGAGTGGTTCGGTGAGGACGACGAAGGCAACAGCCTCCACGAGGTCGGCTTGCGCGGCGGCTGGGATGCCGCCACGCGCGACAAGGAGCTCGACAACGACGGCGTGAGTGCCGAGGTGGTCTTCCCCGGTCCCGACGCGGTCACAGGCACCATGGGCGCGCCGTTCGGTGCCGGTTTCAACCCGGTGGCCACGCGCAGTCCCGAGCACCTGCTCGCGGGTGCGCGCTCATTCAACCGGTGGTCGGCGGAGCTCTGCCAGGACAGCCCCGAGCGCCGCGTCGGGCTCATCGTCGCCCCGATCGCCGACAACCTCGACGGCGCGATCACCGAGATCCGCCGCGCGCACGGTGAAGGACTCACCGGCGGGATCATCATCCCGCCGCGTTGGGGGAACAATCCGTCGTACACGAGCATGCGCTACGACTCGGTGTGGGCGGTGTGCGAAGAGCTCGACCTCCCTGTGCACTGCCACTCCGGCCCGGCACCCCAGGAGGAGTACGGGGAAGTCCCGGGATGGACGAGCGTCTACGGCTACGAAACCATCTTCTTCACTGCTCGTCCGCTGTGGTTCATGTTGATGACGGGCGTGTTCGAGCGCTTCCCTGGGTTGAAGATGGCCATCACCGAGGCGGGCTGCTACTGGGCGGCCGATCTGCTGTGGCGCGTCGACATGATGGCGACGCGCGAGCACGGAATGCGCAAGCTCGTCGGTGCCACCGCGCCGTTGAAGATGCTCCCGAGCGAGTACTTCGACCGCAACTGCAAGATCGGCGCGTCGAACACGCGCCGGCGGGAGCTCGAGCGCCGGTACGAGATCGGTGTGGGCAACATCATGTGGGGCAACGACTTCCCGCACCCCGAAGGCACGTGGCCGTATACGCGCGATTTTCTCAAGGACCGCTTCTGGGACATCCCCGTCGACGAGACCGCGCAGATCCTCGGCCTGAACCAAGCCGACTTCTACGGCTTCGACGTCGACAAGCTCCAAGAGGTGGCGGACCGCATCGGTCCGACGCCGCACGATCTCAATCAGACCGATGAGAGCGTGCTGACCAAGTGGGACCGGTACCGAGCCGCGGGGCGCCCGTGGCTCACCAACATCGAAGTTGCTGGATAGGAGTTCGAATGGTTCGTTACGCCGCCATCCCCGATGAGCCCGTGGCCGACGCGGGTCCCGACGGCCCAAAGATGTGGTCGCGCAACGTCGTCGCGTTCTACGAGACCGACCCCGAGATCATTGCCGCGGTGCTCCCGAAGCCACTCGAGCCGACCGAACCGCACGTTCGCATCAACATCGCTCAGGTCGACATGGAGAGCGGTCCGCTTAGTGCGGGCACATTCTCGGTGAAGTGCCGGCATGGCGACGTGCACGGTTGCTACGACCTGCTCATGATCATGTCGACCGAGGCCGCGGTGCTCGGTGGACGTGAGACGTTCGGCGAGCCGAAGAAGATCGGTGAGGCGTCCCTTCGCCACGAGAACGGCGAGGTCGTCGGCATCATGAGCCGCAAGGGCGTCGACATCGTGGAGATCCGCGGGCAGGTGGCGGAGACGCTCGAGCCAGAGCCGATGAGCGAGCGGTTCGCGTTCTATTACAAGTTCCTGCTCGACCCTGCCGGTGGTCGTTTCGACGGCGATCCGTCGCTCGTGCACGTACGCCGCACGCAGGAGAACCGTCTGCAGGAGCGCGTCGAGGGTGAGATCATCCTGCGGGAGTCACCGTTCGACCCGGTCGTCGACCTCCCGGTGCGGAGCGTGGTGAGCATCACCTACACCGAGAGCAACCAGACCCAGACCGGCGAGATCGTTGGGACCGTCCCGGCCGACTGGGTGTGGCCGTACCGGCACCAGCGCTACGACGGCCTCATCGCGCGTCTGCAGCCCGCCTGAGGGTCGTTCAGTCACGCGGCCTGGTTGCGAACCACCCGGCCGTCGATCGCCGTGGCGCTCGGCACCGTCCCTTCGTGCCCGGTCGGCTGCGCACGATAGACACGCGGCATGCTTCGGCGGGTCGCCTCCTTCTGCTTCCGTCATCGGCGGGCGACGGTCGTAGCTTGGGTGGCGTTGCTGGTCGGGCTCACGGTGATCTCGGGCAAGGTCGGCGACGACTACCGGGAGGGCTTCGCGCTCCAGGGGACCGAGTCGGCGCGGGCACAGGACTTGCTCACCGTCGCGTTTCCCGACCGAGCCGGCGATACCGGCCAGCTTGTGATCCGAGCCCCCGGCGGCATCGACCAGCCCGAGGTTCAGGCGCGCGTGGAACGTGTGCTCGCGCGCATCGAGCGGGTCGATCAGGTCACGGGGAGCACAAGCCCCTATGAACCCGCGGGGATGTTCCAAGTAGGGCTGAAACGAACAGTCGCGTACGCCGAGATCCAGTTCTCCGATCGCGCCACCGAGATCCGCGCGAATGTGGCCGAGCGAATCATCGCCGTCGCGGATGCGGGCAAGAAGGTGGATGGCGCCATCTTCGAGGTTGGCGGCCGCATGTTCGTGATCGACCAGTTCGGTGGCGCGTCCGAGACCATCGGGCTTTTCGCGGCAATGGTCATCCTGCTCATCGCATTCGGTTCGTTGCTCGCCATGGGGCTCCCGATGCTCACGGCGATCTTCGGGATCGGGTGTGGGTTCGCGGTCGTCGCGCTCCTGTCGAACCTCATGACAATGCCGGAGTTCACCACCCAGCTCGCCGCGATGATCGGACTCGGCGTGGGAATCGACTACGCGCTGTTCATCGTCACGCGTTACCGGCAAGGCCTGCACGAAGGGCTCGGCCCGGAGCGTGCCGTCGTGCTCGCCATCGACACTGCGGGCCGCGCGGTGATCTTCGCCGGTATGACCGTGGTCATCTCGCTCAGCGGCATGTTCCTCATGGGCGTCGACTTCATCAGTGGGCTCGGTGCTGGTGCCGCATCGACCGTGCTGGTCACGATGGCGGCGTCGATCACGTTCGTGCCGGCGCTGCTTGGCTTCGTCGGTCACAACATCGACAAGCTGCGCATCCCCGGGCTGCATCGCCGCGAGAACGTCACGCGCCAAAGCGGCTGGTTCCGGTGGAGTCGCTTCGTGCAACGGCGGCCCTGGACCGCCGCGCTCGCCGGACTCGCCGTGCTCGTGATCCTGGCGATCCCGTTCTTCTCCTTGCGCATGGGCTTCTCCGACACCGGCAACAATCCGGTGACCGACACCACCCGCCGCGCCTACGACACGCTGTCCGACGGGTTCGGGCCGGGCTTCAACGGACCACTGATCCTCGCGGCGCGCACGCCCGACGGTCCGGAGTCGCTCGCTGCGCTGGTGGAGCGGCTGGGCGACGTGCCCGGCGTGGAACGGGTGGGTCCGGCCATCCCGAGTGAGGATCAGAAGGTCGCGGTCATCCAGGTGATCCCCAAGACCTCTCCGCAGAGCGAGAAGACCCAGGAGCTCATCGACCGTCTGCGCGCCGACGTGGTTCCTGCCGCGCTGGTGGGCACGAGCGCGCGCGTCGACATCGGCGGCATCACGGCGGGTGGCGTCGACGTGACCAAGACACTGTCGGCCCGCCTTCCCATCTTCATTGGTGGCGTGCTCGGCTTCAGCTTCCTGTTGCTCCTCGCGGTGTTTCGCTCGTTGCTCGTGCCGATCAAGGCCGTCGTGATGAACCTGCTCTCGATTGGCGCGGCGTACGGCGTGGTGGTTGCCATCTTCAACTGGGGGTGGTTCGCAGGTGCGCTCGGCACGCACGGCACGGGACCGATCGAGCCGTTCGTGCCGATGATGCTCTTCGCCATCGTGTTCGGGCTTTCGATGGACTATGAGGTGTTCCTCCTGTCGCGCATCCGGGAGGAGTACGACCGTACGGGCGACAACGCGCTCGCCGTTGCCGACGGGCTCGCCGCGACGGCCCGGGTGATCACCGCGGCCGCAGCCATCATGGTGATGGTGTTCGCGAGCTTCGTGCTCGGCGACGTACGCGTGATCAAGTTGTTCGGAATCGGACTGGCCACCGCGATCTTCATCGACGCGACCGTCGTGCGCATCGTGCTCGTTCCGGCGACGATGGAGCTGCTCGGGAAGGCCAACTGGTGGTTCCCGCGCTGGCTCGAGTGGATCCCGCGCCTGCACGTGAGGGCGGAGCCCGACCTCGAGGCCGTGCTCCTCGCGACACAGGCTCGGGACGCCCAGCACTAGGCGGCGCGCAACTGGCATCCTTGGGCGTGGCTGGTTCTCCGGACGTAACCGATCGGTCGACGGGTACGCGCCCCGTGTGGGTGTGGGCGCTGGTGACGTGGCTGGTCATCGTCGCAGTGTCGGCGTTCGTGGTGCTCGACTTTCGCGGGCCGACTCCGTTGGGGAGGAACGCGCCGCTCAACGAGTTCTCCGAAGCCCGGGCGCGCGTGCACCTCGAGAAGATCGCACGGGCCACCCACCCGCCGGGCTCGTTCGAGTACGCCGACGTGCGGGAGTACCTCGTCGACACCCTGACCGACCTCGGCTTCGAGGTGCAGCTCCAGGTGACCACGATGGACGACGTCGCGACGCTCTCGAACGTCCTTGGTCGGATCGAGGGAAGCTGCGACACCGACGACGCCGTGTTGTTGAACACGCACTACGACAGCGTGCCGACCGGTCCGGGCGCTGGCGATGCTGGCATCGCCACTGCTGCATTGCTCGAGACGGCCCGCGCACTCACGGAGAGCAAGCAGCTGTGCAACGACGTGATCGTGCTGCTCAACGGGGCTGAGGAAAGCGGCCTTACCGGTGCCGAGGCGTTCGCGGCGCGTCATAAGTGGGTGGATGACGTGATCTCAGTAGTGAACCTCGATGCCCGCGGCGAGACCGGTCCGTTGATCCTGGGGGAGTGGGGCGAGGTGAGCCCGGAGCTGCTTCGTCGGGTCGCGGACGTGGTGCCGCGCTTCTTCACGAACTCGTTGATCAACGAGGCCCAGGGTCAGGTCCACACCCACTCCACCGACATGAGGGTGTGGTTGACGCTCGGCATCCCCGGCGCGAACGGCGTCCACATCGGCGATTCGATCTACTACCACGCCCCCGGTGACACGCCGGCAGCCGTGAGTGGTGCGACGCTCCAGCACAATGGCGACGCAGCGCTCGCGCTCGCGCGCTTGTTCGGGAACACGCGCGCCGACGAGTTCCCGGCGCCAGCCGACGGGGTGTGGGTATCACTGACTTCGAACCTGTTGCTGGTATACCCGTCGTGGTTCGCGTGGCTTCTCGGTGGCGCCGTGCTCGCGTTGCTCATCGCGGTGGTGCAGGTTGCGCGGCGTCGAGGCGCGCGTTGGAGTGCGTTGGGGTATGGCGTGTTGACAGTGGTGGGTGCCGCGGTCGCCGGCGCAGTGCTCGTGACAGTGCTGCTCAACCTCGTCCGTCTGCTGCACCCCGGCGCCGGTGAATACTTCCAGAGCGTCGGGCCGCAGTATGAGGATCTCCCCGACGCCACCGCGTATTGGTGGGCCTTCGCTGCCGCGGCGGGCGCGGTCTCGGTGGTGGTGTTCGGCTTCGCTCGCCGGTGGTTGACGACCGTCGAGCTCGCGGTAAGCGGAGTGGGGATGATCGCCGTGCTGGCGCTGGTGACCACGGCCTTCGCCCAACCCATCAGTTACCTCCTGGTGGTCCCGGCTTTCGGCAGCCTCGTGGGAATGCTGATCTGGCTCCTCGTTGCTCGCGGCTCGCTCGACCGACTCGGGTCGACCGTCCTCGTCGCGTTGTGCGCCGTGCCCGCCCTGCTCGTGTACATGGGCATGTTGCGCTTCTCGGCTGCGGCACGTCTCGGGATCTCGGCCTACTTCATGCCACTCGTAGCCATCCTGCTCGCCTTGCTCATCCCTCACCTCGAGGCGCTCAGGCGCGTGGACCGAAGGATCGCTCCTGGTGCACTCGCGTTGTTGAGCGTGGTGCTGCTCGGATTCGGCGCGGTAAACGTCGACATCGACCCCAGTACGACGCGGTCACGCCACGTCGATCAGTTGGAACCCATCGCCTCGTTCGCCCCCGTCGTGTTCGATCGCGAAGGCGACAGTCCCTGGACCGTCGGCGCGGTGGAGAGCAATACGGGGCGCACGTGCCTGGAGGCATCGGTGCAAGGCGACAAGGAGACGAGCGACATCGGCTGGTGTCCGGTCCTCGGCGAGCTCGCGCCCACGCTCGATTATCAGTGGGGCCGAACCGCAACTGGTCGTTGGACGCAGGCGCCCGGCGCACGAGAGAGCGACCTCTACCCGTACCGTTCGGATGCAACGTCGGCGCCGATCCTGTTCGGGACGGTGAAGGGCGATCCCGCGATCGTGCGGGTCGTGGCCGATGGAGTGTCGTACGACACCCAGCCCACCGTCGAGCCCGGCTTCGACGGCTCGGTCTGGGTAGTGGCCCTGCCCGCCGGGACCTCAGCCGTCGACGAGATCGTGACCATCGACGCCGCCGGCCGCGAGACGCGTGTCGCCCCCGGCTTCCAAATCCTCTACGACTGACCCGCCCATCCGAGCAAGTGCCGCTGCGTTGTCGTATTTACAACGGAGCGTCACCTGCTCGGGTCTTGGCGTGTTCCGAGCCGGGTCCGAGCCAGTCGTGCAGAACCTCGGCGCGGTGTTCGTCGAGGGCGGGGGCCGTGCCGCTGTGGAGACGTTCGAGATCGCCGCGCGCGGCGAGGTGCGGATCGGCCAAGAGGTCGCTCACGTCGTTGACGGGCGCAACCGGGATGCGTGCGTCGATGAACGCGGCGAGCACGTCGTCGCGGTCGTGAGCGCCGATCCATTCGGCGACGAGCGCGTCGATCTCATCGGCCACGGTCAGGCGCGCGGTCGACGTGCGGTAGCGCTCGAGTTCGGCGGGGGAGTCGTGGCCGATGAGCGCGAACACTCGTGAGGACTGCCCGTCGGTCGTGCCCGAGACCGCGACCCAGCGGTCGTCGCGCGTCCGGTACACGTTGCGAGGCGCGCCGCCGTGTACCCGACTGCCTGACCGGCGCGGTGGCTCGGTCCCGGGTTCGTAGGTGGCGAACGTCGCGCCCATCACATGGAGGATCGGGTCGTACATCGTGACGTCGACGAGACGGCCACGGCCGTCGCTTTCGGGCGACGCGTCGCGACCCCAGCATGCTGCGAGCGTGCCCACCACACCGCCGAACGCGGTGAGCGTGTCGCCGAGCGCCACCGACGCCAGTACGGGCGGGCCGTCGGGCTGGCCAGTCATGTGTGCGAGCCCGCCGAACGCCTCCGCGAGCGTGCCAGCACCCGCGCGGTCGGCGTACGGGCCGGTGAGTCCGTAACAGCTCACGCTGACCACGACGATGCGCGGGTTCACCGCGGCGAGCTCGTCGTACCCGAGATGCCACCGGTCGCGGGTCTTGGCGTCGAGGTTCTCGATCAGCACGTCGGCCGAACCGACGAGCTGGTGGAACGTGGCCTGGTCGGTGTCGGTCGCGAGATCGAGCACGATCGAGCGCTTGCGCCGACCGACCCACGTCCAGTTGCGCGACACGCCGTCGCGCTGCATCCCCATCTGGCGCATCGGGTCGCCGGTCGGCGGCTCCACCTTCACGACGTCGGCGCCGAGATCGGCGAGCATCGCCCCGATCTGCGGGGCGGCGTAGAAGGTGGCGACTTCGAGAACGCGCAGCCCGGCGAGTGGGCCACGCGCGGGCTGGGCCAGCGTCAGTCCTTGATCTCGACGAGGATCTCGCGGTACGGCTTCTTGCCGGTGTTCTTCGCCGTCTCCACGCCGCCCTTCTTCGTATAGAAGACGTTGCCGTACGTCACGTCGCCCTCGACAGTGCCGGGCGGGTACTCGCCGTGGGTGTCCGCTTCGAAGATGCCGGCGATCTTGTCGCCCTCGAGCTGGATGAGGAGGTAGTCGTGGTGGTGCTCGTGCAGATCTGATTCCTCGCCTGCTTCGAGCGCGAGCTCCCACACCTTCACGCGATCGTTCTCGAAGAGCATCTTCGTGGCCACATCGCCGAACGTGCGCTCAGTCATGGTGCGTCCCCTCCGATCGACAAGTGACGACATCGTACGAGGTGCCAAGCGGGCCGCGCGGGCCGCGCGCACGTGCTCCCATACGATGGGGCCATGCGCATCCGCCGCCGTGCTGCTTTCCTGGCGGTCGCCGGTGTGATGAGCGCCAGCTTCCTCGTGACGGCTACACCGGCGCCTGCGGGTGAGCTGGTGCTACCGCCCACGCAATCCGCGGCCGAGCGGGTCGTCGACGAGTACAACTCGGCGAACGATGTCAACAACGCTCACCTCGACATCGAAGGGCAGGCGGCGATCGAGGGTGCGCCGATCAAGACCATCGACGATGTTGCATTCCACGAGGCGTTCGGTCGGGGTGACACGAGCCTTGGTTCGTCGGCCGACATCGACAACATCAGCGTGTTCGTTCCTGACCAGTCGAGCTATCCGCTCACGTTCCTCGCATTCGAGCGCTTCACGTCGTCCGACACCGGCAACGTGAACGAGCAGTTTCTCGTGTTCGCGAAGGCCAGCTCCGATGCGCCGTGGAAGGTGACGCACGCGGCGTCGTTGCTGCCCGACGTCAGCGTGCCCGACGTCGCCACCGATCAAGATGGCCTGGCCACGATCGTGAAGGGCAAGGGCGCCTCCAGGCTGCAAGTCAATCCCACCAAGCTGTCGCCCAAGCTCGCGAAGCTCTGGCAGAACTCCGCCGACGGCGTGCCGATCGCCAAGCCGTTCGAACCCGGTCTGCTGACCACCGATGCTGCGGCCGTCTTCCTCGGCGAGCTCGAGCAGCTCCCGATCAACGAGTCGAACGTCGACTTCCAGTTCCGTTCCACGGAGACGCAGCCACTGTGCTTCGCATCGGCCGACCAGGCTGCGCTCTGCTTCTTCGTCATCAACTACCGGGCCACCCTCGACCCGGTGAGCGGTGTGTACGAGCAAGACGACTCGCGCGAGACGCTGACCGGTCTGGTCGTGCCCGGTGTGTACGGCGGGGTGATCTTCGACCGAACCGCGATCGTGCTGGCTTCGGTACCCAGGCGGTCGAAGCTGGCGCGCGTCGACGTGATCGGGCTCTACAACGGTCTGGTGGCGGCCGAGGGCACGCCCCAGGGAGTGGACGCCCTGGGAGACGCGGTCTAGAGCGCGGCGCCTAGAGAGAAGAAGCCGCGCCCACGTACGCGTCGCCGAGCTCGGCCAGCGTCGTGCGGGCACCGTCTGGGTCGAACGCGAACGCCGTCAGCACGAGTTGATCGACACCCGCGTCGCGGTATGCGCTCAGGTGCGATGGGTCTACCGGCTTGAGGTACGGGCAGACGGTCACGTCGATGTCGCTCAGCGAGCGCCCGTGCTCCGAGAGGAACCCGCTGAGACGCTGCACGGAAGTGGCGGCGGTGTCGGGGAGATGGTTGAAGCCGTGCCACCCGTCGCCGAGCTCGGCGACGCGCCGGAGTGCAGGGTCGGTCTCGCCCCCGAAGTAGATGGGCGGGCCGCCGGCTTGCAGTGGCTTCGGGAACATCCGACACGACGGGAGCGTGTAGAGCTCGCCGTCGTAGGTCGACACCTCGTCGCGCCAGAGCGTGCGCATGACGCCGAGGTACTCACGGGTGCGCTGCGCGCGCTTCTCGAACGGTTCGTTGAGCGCGGCGAACTCCTCGCGCAACCAACCGATGCCGACGCCGAAATCGAGGCGGCCACCGGAGAGCCAGTCGATCGTCGACACCGACTTCGCGGTGTACACGGGGTTCCGTTGCGGAACGAGGCATACCGCAGTGCCGAGACGGATGCGCTCGGTGGCCGACGCGAGGAACGCGAGCGTGCTGAACAGCTCGAGCATGCCGGAGTCGGCGGGGATCCCGAGCCGCCCGTCGTCGGAGTACGGGTACTTCGACGAGTACTCGTCGAAGAAGACCACGTGCTCACCGATCCACAGCGAGTCGAAGCCGGCATCCTCCGCCGCGGCGCCATAGACAGCCAGGAACTCCGGGGTCGCGATCGGGCTCACACTCGGCAGAAAGAGGCCCATGCGCACGGGATCGAACATACTCTCGCCATGACGAAGACGAGCCTGCCGCTCGACGTGGACCTCACCGACCCGCACACGTTCGCCGACGGGATCCCCCACGACGTGTTTGCCCGGCTGCGGCGAGCAGCACCGGTGGTGTGGCACCCCGAACGGCCCGACGGACCGGGCAAGGGCGCGGGGTTCTGGAGCGTGACGCGCCACGCCGACGTGGTGGACGTGAACCGAGACGCGCACGCGATGTCGAGCGCACGGGCCGGGAACATGATCTTCGACGCGCTCGGTCCTGAGGGCTCCGTCGGCAACCGGATGCTCGTACACATGGATCCGCCCCAACACACTCGCTTCCGACTCCTGGTGAACCGTGGATTCACCCCGCGCATGATCGGGCGCCTCGAAGACTTCATGGTCGAGATCACGCAGCACACGATCGATCGTGTGCTCGACCGCGGCGAGGCCGACTTCGTGGAGGACATCGCGGCCGAGCTCCCGATCCAGGTCATCTCGCAGATGATGGGGGTCGGCGAGGAGGATCGCCCGAAGGTGCTCGACCTCAGCAACCGATTGATCGGCTTCGACGATCCCGAGCTCGGCACTGGCGAGAACTCGGCAGTCCAAGCCGGCTTCGAGATGTACGAGATCGCCAACCGTTTGGGCAAGGCGAAGCGGGCCGCGCTCGACGCGGGTGCGTCGCCGACCGACATCGCGGACGTGCTGCTTCAGGCGGAGGTCGACGGCGAGCAGCTGACCGAGCTCGAGTACGACATGTTCTTCTTGTTGCTCAACGTCGCGGGCAACGAGACGACGCGCACCGCCATCGCCCAGGGAATGCTCGCGTTCATCGCTCATCCCGAGCAGTGGGAGCGCTTGCGAGACGATCGGTCGCTGCTCCCGACCGCAGTCGACGAGATTCTGCGTTACTCCTCACCGATCATGAACTTCCGGCGCACCGTGATGGGCGACCAGGAGATCGGCGGGCAACCTGTGAAGGACGGCGAGAAGGTCGTCATCTGGTACGCGTCGGCTAACTTTGACGAGGACGTGTTCCCCGATCCGCTCGCGTTCGACGTGGGGCGCACACCGAACGAGCACGTCACGTTCGGCGGCGGCGGGCCGCACTTCTGCCTTGGCGCGAACCTCGCCCGGCTCGAGCTCCGCGTGATGTTCGACCACCTGCTCGATCGCATGCCACTGCCCGAGCTCGCCGGCCCTGTCGACCGCCTGCACTCCAACTTCAACCATGGCCTCAAGCGCATGCCCGTGCGCTGGAAGACGTGACATGGTGAGGCTGGATTCGAGCGAGACCCTCGGGGCCGATGGGGAGTGGCGGTCAAGCAGGTCCGAGCGCTCGCGCGTCCGGCGATCCGTCGATTCCCCTTCCTGCGTGCCGCCCACGAAGCCCGGCTCCGCGTCGATCGATCGCCAGGGGAGCGGGCCCCGAGCCACGCGGCCTTCGCTGCTGGACTCCTCGAGGCCTGGACCGATCTCGCCCCTCGCTAGGCATGGACAAGGGCAGAACGTACGATCGATGCATGGGAGGCACGGACTGGCATGGGTGGCATCGCGAGTATGACGATCCGAACTCTCGCTTCTCTCGCCGGCTCGCGACGCTCCAGCGCCACATTCGCGCCGCGCTCGACCGCGCACCCGCGGGACGCATCACGGTAGTCAGCGTCTGCGCAGGTCAAGGCCATGATCTGCTCGGCGTCCTCGCCTACCATCCCCGTCGCCTATGTGGGCGCCGTGCCGGCATCGCTCATCATCCTCGCGGGCTTCTTCACCTTTCTCGGCGGCGCCGACATCGACCGGATGATCGCAATGCTCCCGCAATTTTGCGCCGTCGAAGCCACAGTCGTCTGGGCCCGCGGGACGACCGGTTCGAACAGTGCCGCGCACATCAGTGAGCTTCTCCGGCGCGCGCAGTTCGTCGAGGTTGAGACTGAGGTTCTCGAGCAGCCCTCGCTGCACGTCGGAGTCGCACAGTTCGCCGGCACGCCGGTGGCGCTCGAACCCGGGATCCGCATCTTCACGTTTCGGGATCCGAACGCATCACGTGCGAAGCGCATGCTGCGACGCCTGCGTCGGAAATGGGGCCGCACCCGCTCCCGGCTGCGTCGCCCGCGTTGAACGCGGGCCTACCAAGCATCTCCGTGGGCACGGTCTGAAGCGGATGCCCGTGCGCTGGACGGTCTGAGCTACCAGACGGGCGCGCCGCGGGCACGCGCCGCGAGCATGAAGCTCCATACGGCGGGGAGGATCGAGCGAAGGCGGTGGCTTGCACCACGAGGGGCGCGCCGTCGAAGCGGCCTTCCACGCACGCGATCACAAGACACGGAACCTCGGCGAGGTGTTCGAACAGGTAGCCCGAGGACGCCATGACGCGCTTGCGCGCGGCCTTCTCGTCGTCGGTGAATTCGCGCCGAGGCTTGGCTGGCTTCTCCATCTGCGCGTACTCGAGCGCGCCGGCCTTGAACTCTTCGGCGACCGCCGCACGCTTGGCCGCGTCGGTGACCACGACGAAGTGCCAGTCCTGGTTGTTTCCGCCCGTCGGTGCTTGCAACGCGATGGCGAGGCACTCGCGTACCAGCGCCGGCTCGATCGGGCGGGTGAGATCGAGCCGGCGCCGGACCGCGCGAGTGGTCGTGAGCACCTCATCGACGCCGAGCTCGGGCACGGCGTCGAACTTGGAAGATCAGACGCGGGAGTCTTGGCTCTCCTGGTCCTGGTCCTGGTTCTGGTTCTGGTCCTGGTTCTGGTCCTGGTTCTGGTCCTGGTTCTGGTCCTCGCTGTCGTCCTGGTTGCCGCGCTGGTCCTGGTTGTCGAAGCCGGGGCCAAGCGGACCGCCTGGCAGTCCACCGGGTCCGTTCCCAGGCCCGCCGGGGCCGCCGGGACCCTGGAGCTGCCCACCCTCGCGTCCGCCGAGCGGACGGGGGCACGCCTGGTCGTTGCCCTGACCGTTGTCCTGGCCGTCGCGGTTGCTCTGGTCGTCGCCCGGCGTCGACCGGACATCGGCGATCGGGTTGATCAGGTTCCTCGAATCGTCGTTGCTGTTGCCGATCGCGTAGCCGATGCCCCCGGCGGCGAGGACGCCGACAACGACCAGGGCCCACACCGGCAGTGCGACGCTGGCACGCGGTTCCTTCGGGGCCTTGGTCTCTTCGGTCGCGTCTGCGCTCTGATGTGTGGTCTCGTCGTCAGCCATGCAACACCTCTCTCAGGATTTCGTGGTTGGCAAATGAATCCTGAGGAGTGTCGCGATCGGATCCTGAAGAGAGCCTGAGAATCACCTCTCTTTCTGAGTGACTCAGGTGATCCGTCGAAGGAGTTCGGCAGTGAGGGGGTTGCGCTCTCGTCCGGCGAGATCGGTCGCCTGGGCGTCGGCTTGGGCGAGCGTGACGAGCGGGATCTGGATGCACGCGGCGCGGAAGCCGCCCCAGGTCTCGTACCAGTCGAGGTGCTCCAGCGCCCGGCCGAGCTTGTGCTCGTACGCGACGACCCGGGCGTCGTGATCCATGAAGCCAGGAAGTGGCGGGAAGAACTGGAGTCCGATGCGGTCGAGGAAGAGGTACCACCCGAGATCGAGCTCGGGGGGTCCGAGCAGCGCCATCTCCCAATCCATCACCGAGCGCACGGAGCAGTCGTCGGCGTAGATGAGGTTGCCGATGCGCGTGTCGCCCCACACGAGGCCGCGAGTCGACGGCTCCGGTGGGCGATGGGCCACGCACCATTCGTAGATCGTTTCTAGGGTCTCGTAGCGCGCGCCGTCGCTCGCCCAGTCGAGGTATGCGCGCCAGTATCCGAGCTCCTGGGTGATCGGGCCGTCGCCGTGCTCGGGACGGTCGAGGAACCCGAGCTCTGCGTGATCCACGTCGACGCGGTGAATGCGGACGATTGCATCGAGGCCGGCGTCGAGGACGCGCGCCTGCTCGTCGGGGGGCGCGTCCTTCACCCAACCTTCGAACTGGTAGCCGGGCCGATCGGGCGGAATCCGGCCGTCGACGAACTTCATGACGTAGAACGCGCGACCGAGCGCCGCGTCGCCGGGCTCGCGCCAGAGCACCTCGGGCACGGGGACATCGGTGTGTGCGCGCAGTGCTTCGAGCACTCGGGCCTGCTTGTCGAGGTCGTAGTCGGGGAACAGGCCCGGGCCGGCGGGTGCGAGTCGCAACACGAGCCCGCGGCGCGCGCCGTCCCACTCTGCGGCCGTGACGTAGGTCTCGTTCGAGAACCCACCGTGGCCAGGAACCGAGAACGCATCGAGCGCGACGGGTGCACCCACCTGCTCGGTCAGCCATGCAGCAAATCGGTCGTGCAGTTCCTCCACCTTGTCGAGCTCCCCCGGCGTCACGAGCCGCAGGCTACGCGTAGTCTCCGCACCATGGATACGAGTATCGGGCCCCTGGTTCCGGCCGACGAGACGTTGCTGCACCAGGTTGTCGACACGTTCGCGATGGTGGGGTCGACCGATCTCGGGTGGACCGAGAAGATCTGGTCGCAGGCGTGCGCGAACGACGGGTCGGTGCAGGCGGTGTTCGGGCTCGGGAAGTACACGAACCGCAACGTGCTCGACGCGTTCGGTGGGATCTCGCGCGGGCGGGAGCAATGGACGGTGCGGGGGAGTCGTGCCCTCAGCAGTGATCCCGACTCCGCGGCAGTCGGACCGCTGCGCTACGAGATCGTGGAACCACTCGAAGCGGTCCGCATCGTGCTGGAACCCAACGACGTGCAGCCCATCGCCTTCGATGTGGTGTTGCGCGGTGTTGTGCCAGCGCGGATGGAGGACCGTGAGCTGTTGCGCTCGCCGAGCGGCACCCGTCTCACGAACGATGTCGTGCGCTACCACCAGGCCGGCACTGCCGAGGGTTGGATCGAGATCGACGGGGTGCGCCAGGACGTGAACGCAGCCGACTGGATGAGTGCGCGGGATCACTCGTGGGGTGTGCGCACCAGCGTGGGAGAACCGCCACGCGATCTCCAACCCGGTACGTACCCTCCCGACCCGCACAGCCTCACGAGTTGGTCGCCGGTGCTCATGACGCGACCCGATGGATCGCAGTACGTGATCTTCCATTACTTCATGGAGGCGAACCTGCCCGGAATGCCGCCAAAGCGCCTACGCGGTGGCATCGAGCATCCCGACGGGAGCGAGGAGCCGTTCGTGGACGCGCGGCTCGAGGCGCGCTTCGACGACACCAACCGGCGCTTCTTGGGCGGCACCTTCACCTTTGTGCATGCCGACGGCACGGCCCGTCCGCTCGCGGTCACGCCGGTGTCAGACACGGGCTTCCACCTTGGTACCGGCCTGTACTTCGGTCTCGACGGGGTGCGCCATGGGATGTGGCGCGGCGACCTGAGCATCGACGGCGACTACTTCGCCGACTGCACCGATCCCGAGGTGGCTCGGCGCATCCATCAGCACCGCGACTGCGTGGTGGCCGTCGACGATCCGGCCGGTGGCGGGCGCGGCGTCGGGCCCTTGCAGTCGATCGCGATCGGCGCGCTTCCCGACTACGGCCTCACCCTGGAGAACGCCTTCATTTAAGGCGGGTGATCTAGGTCGGGCGACTATTTCTCGAAGTAGGCGGAGTGCTCCATCATCCCGGCGGAGTGGGTGCTGCCGTCGCCGATACCGGCGGGGCGTGTGTGCGTGTACGTGTCGGCTTCCAACGTGAGCAGTGCGTCGAACCGGTCGCGGAGCTCCGATTTGTAGCCGCGGTCGACGGCGAGGTTCACCAGCTCGCCGGGGTCTTCCTGATGGTCGTACAGCTCGTGCTCGAGGTCGCCAAACGATGCGTCGGGCCCGAAGCGCATGCCCTTCTGCCACGGGATCGTGCGCCCGGTGCTGTCGACCCCGCCACCCACGCCGTAGTAGCGCACGTACTTGTGGCGACCGTCGAAGTAGCCGCGTAACGCGAACCGCAGCCCGACGCACGACATGTGCCAGGCCTGTTCCTGCGCGAACAGCACGTGGTCGCGCACGGAGTCGGCCTCACCAGCCAGGAGCGGCGTGAGATCGACACCCGACATGGTCGCGGCCGCCACGTCGTCGACACCCGCGAGGGAGCACACGAGCGTGGGGATGTCGGCACTCGACGTGAGCGATTCGGTCGATGAGCCAGGCGCGGCGAGTCCAGGTGCGCGCACGTAGAGCGGCACGTGCATGATCTCGTCGTACGCGAACGGTCCCTTGCCCCGCAGGCCGTGTGATCCGGCTTGCTCGCCGTGGTCGCTCGTGAAGATCACGACGGTGTCGTCGGCGTTGCCTGTGGCGTCGAGGGCATCGAGGATGCGACCGATGTGCCCGTCGGACAGCGTGTGGAGGTGGAAGTAGTAGTCGAGCGCGCGCCGCCAGGTGCGCTCGTCGTCGAGCTCAAGCTTGCCGAAGAACGTGTGGTTGTCCTCCCAGCGCCATTGCTTGTGCACGGCGGGCTTGGCGTTGAGGTCGTCGTCGAAGTTGGCGGGAAGGTCGAAGTACTCCTCGTATTGGCCTTCAAACAGGGCGATCGAGCCTCGGCCCGGCACCGCCTCACCGATCATCGATGCGTACAGATCGGTGAGCTCGCGGTTCGCGGCTTGGTAGTCGGGCTGATCGGCCGGGTACCAGCAGATGTCGTGTGGGTTGACCAACCCGACCACGAGCAGCCACGGCTCGGTGCTCGTGCCGTGCTCGCCGAGCCAGTGCTCGGCGTTCGTGGTGATGATCTCGTCGTAGTACGTGCCGGTGCCGGCCAGCCCGGTCCACGCCCAGTCCTCGCCGCTCCAGTCGGAGAAGCCGTAGCGCTCCATGTCGGGGTTGCCGTACGACAGATGCCACTTGCCGACGTATCCCGTGTAGTAGCCGGCGTCGCGAAGCAGGTGCCCGACCGTGGGAGTGGCGGTGTGCAAGTCGGGCTGCTCGGGGTCGACGAACACGTTGTCGGTCACGCCGTGCTCGGGTACGTACTGGCCGGTGAGCAGCGTGGCGCGTGACGGGGAGCACGGTGACGAGTGCGTGTAGTGGTTGCGCATCTCCATGCCCTCGCGCTGGAGACGGCCGCGGGCAGGCAGCTGCGATTGAAGCTCCTCAGGGATCCAGCCGCGCGACCGCTCCTGGTCGCTCATGATCAGCACGACGTTCGGCTGCTTGCGCACTTCAGGCCCCCAACTCGCGTTTGAGCACCTTGCCCACTTCGTTGCGGGGGAGCGTAGCGAGGGTCTCGAAGCGCACCGGCACCTTCCAGGGGCCGAGGTGCGCGCGGCAGTGAGCCTCCAAGGCGGCGGGGTCGGGTGGCGCGCTCAGGTCGATCGGCACCACGAACGCCACCGGTACTTCGCCGAGCCGCTCATCGGGGACGCCGACCACGGCGACCTCGCGGACGCCCGGCACCGTCGCGAGTACCTCTTCCACCTCGGCGGGCGTGACCTTCATGCCGCCGCGGTTGATCTGATCGGAGACTCGCCCTTCGATCCAGACGAACCCGTCGTCATCCACCGAACCGATGTCTCCGGTGCGGAACCAGCCGTCGGGCGTGAGTCGGTCGGCGAAATCAGCTTCGTTCGCAAAGCCTGCGATGAACGCGGGTGTGCGCACGACGAGCTCGCCGTCGTCGGTGGCGCGAATCTCGACGCCTTCGTGCGGGCGTCCGACCGCACCGAGCTTGGTTGCCGACCACTCGCGCCAGTCGGCCGCGTTCCACCCGACGATCTCGCCGCCGAGCTCGGTCTGGCCGTAGCAGTTCAACACCCCGATCCCGAAACGCTCGTGGAAGCGGCGCGCGAGAAATGGAGAGAGTGGCGCGGTGATCGAGCGCACCCAGGCCAAGGGTTCGAGCGATGTGATGTCGTTTTCGTCTTCGCACAACATGGCGAGTGCCGCAGGTGGAAGCACGACCGATTTGATTGCGTGCTTTGCCACGAGCGCCGCGAACGTTGTTGGTTCGAAGCGCTCCATCAATACGATCGGCGCCCCGACGCGCAGAGCGAAGCACACGTTGTAGATCCCGGCCCACAGCGAAAGTGAGACCGGCACGAGGTTCGGCGTCGACGACCGCTTGGTTTGGCCTTCGCCGCGCACATTCCGCACCACGCCGTCAAGCAGCGACAACACTCCCGAGTGCGTGAGCAGTACCGGCTTCGGCGGCCCCGTCGTCCCCGACGTCATCTGCACCAACGCCACATCCGCGTCGTACCGCGTCACCTGCCCAACCCCGACCCCAATCCCGACCCCAATCCCGACCCCAATCCCGACCCCAATCCCGACCTCAATCCCGACCTCAATCCCGACCTCAATCCCGACCTCAATCCCGACCTCAATCCCGACCTCAATCCCGACCTCAATCCCGACCTCGCGTTCTGGAGGCTGTACGGGCCCGTTTCGGACCCCCACGTTCTCCAGAACGACGGCTGGGGGGACGAGGGTCAACAGGCGTGCGACTTCGTCGTCGCTGGCGCGGGGATTGAGCGGGACGTAGACGGCGCCGGCCGCCCACACTCCGAACAGTGCGGCGATCGTGTCGGCGTCGTTGCCGAGCATCACGGCGACGGGCATGCCCGGCTCGACGCCCGCTTCGACCAGCGAATCTCGCACGCGCTCGGCGCGCTCGATGAGCTCGCCGTGCGTGACGGCCTGTTCGCCGACGTGGACGACGACCTCGTCCGGTGCGATCTCGTACGGCGGCGCGAACAGCAGGTCGGCGAGGCTCACAGCTCTTGGATGTGGATCAGATTCTGGAGTCGCGGGGCGCGAGGGGCTGCCAGTTGGCTTCGCGTTTCTCGGCGAACGCCTGTGGGCCTTCCTCTTGATCGGGGTGGCCCCACATCGAGACGAGGTGCTTCGCACCCTCACGGCAGGCGTCGGTGAGTCCGTGCTCGAGTGCGCCCCACAGCGCCTTCTTGGTCGCGGCCATCGCGGCCGGGGAGTTCTTGGCGATGGTCTCCGCCAGCTCCTGGGCGCGTTCGCGCAACTGTTCGGGCGGATCGACGATCTCGCTGATCATGCCGAGCTCGTGCGCGCGCGCGGCACCCATGCGCTCGTGCCGACCGACGAAGGCCATGCGCATCACGGCCTCGGCCGGCATCTTGCGGATCAGCCCGATTGCCTCGATCGAGACCACCTGACCGATCGACACATGCGGGTCGAAAAACTGTGCGTCGGACGCGGCGATCACGATGTCGGCGTCGGCAACCCAATGGAAGCCGCCGCCACAACAGATGCCGTTCACCGCGGTGATCACTGGCTTCCACACGTGCTGATGCCACGAGGTGAAGTGAAAGTCCCAGTTCTCGGCCGAGTCGCGGTAGCGCTGCATGCCCACGCCGTCGGACGCGATCTCGGCCACGTCGACGCCGGTCTGGAACGCCCGGCCCTCGCCCGTGTGCACGATCACCCGCACATCGGGATCACTGTCGAGCTCGATCCACGCATCAGCGAACTCGTCGCGCATCTTGGCGTTCATGGCGTTCAGCTGGTCGGGCCGGTTGTTGATGAGCCAGCCCACCGGCCCGTGCCGCTCGACGATCAGATGCTCGTAGCTCACGCCTCACTGCTCCCAGTTCGCGCCCATGCTGCTTCACGCTTCTCGGCGAACGCGAGCGGGCCTTCCTCTTGGTCGGGGTGACCCCACATCGACACGAGCTGCTGCGATCCGGCGTGACACGCGTCGGTGAGACCGTGCTCGAGTGCACCCCACAAGGCGCGCTTCGTGGCGGCCATCGCTGCGGGCGAGTTGCGGGCGATCTTCTCGGCGAGTGCCTGTGCGTGCTCGCGCAGCGCTTCTGGTGGATCGACGACTTCGCTGATGATCCCGAGCTGGTGCGCGCGAGTCGCGTCCATCCGTTCGTGACGGCCGACCAACGCCATCCGCACGATCGGCTCCATCGGCGACTTGCGTATGAGCGCTATGCCCTCGTACGCCACGACCTGACCAACCGACACGTGCGGGTCGAGGAACGTGGCGTTCGACGAGGCGATCACGATGTCGGCGTCGGCCACGAAGTGGAGCCCGCCCCCGGCGCACACGCCGTTGACCGCCGCGATCACCGGTTTCCACACCTGGCAGTGCCAAGCGGTGAACTGCAACGTGGCGTCGCGGGTGCGACGGGAATGCTCACGCAGCGCGTCGCGATCCTTGGCCACCTGAGCAACGTCGACCCCGGTCTGAAAGGCGCGACCTTCTCCGGTGTTCACGATCACCCGGACGTCGGGGTCGTCGTCGAGCTCATGCCATGCGCGCTCCAGCTCGTCGAACATCACCGCGTCCATCGCGTTGCCGGCGTCGGGCCGATCGAAGATGATCCAGCCGACCGCGCCGCGTCGCTCGACCTTCAGGCGTTCATACTTCAGGCGCTCGTAGCTCATGAGCGGGGGACGTCGCCCCAGGGCGCGTCCTTCCAAGGGTCGGGCTCGCGGGGGAGGCCGAGCACGCGCTCACCAACGATGTTGCGGTTAACCTCGCTGGTGCCACCCTCGATGGTGTTGGCGCGGCTGCGCAACATGCCGTGCACTTCGTGGGGGAGCGACGCGTCGTAGTTGTCGGCGCCGCTCTCCCACGCCAAGGCGTCGGCGCCGAGCAGATCGGTCGCGAGCACTTGGAGGCGTTGGTTGACCTCGCCGCTGTGGATCTTGCCGACGCTGCTCTCCGGCCCCGGTGGACGACCCGTCGCGCGGTCCGCCCGGGCGCGCTCGTTGGTCCAACCCCGGATGCGCTCCTCGGAGTAGAGCGCAACGAGTCGCTGACGGAGGACCGGCTCCACCGATCGCCCGCGCTTGACGGCGAGATCGAGCGCGTGATCCACCCCGAGACCACCGATGCGATCGACGCCGCCCGAGCCCGCGCCGGCGACCATCTGCCGCTCCGACGAGAGCGTGGCGTTGGCGACGCGCCAACCGTCACCGACCTCACCGACACGCTGGATGTCGGGCACGCGTGCGCCGTCGAGGAAAACCTCGTTGAAGTCGGCTTCGCCCGTGATGTGGCGCAGCGGGCGGATGTCGACGCCGGGCTGATCGAGCTTCATCAAGAAGTACGTGATGCCCTTGCGCTTCGACACGCTGGTGTCGGTGCGGGCCAGGAGCACCGCGTACTCCGACTGGTGCGCCCATGTGGTCCACACCTTCTGCCCGGTGATCGACCACTCGTCGCCGTCGCGCTCGGCGCGGGTGGCGAGCGATGCGAGGTCGGACCCCGCGCCCGGTTCGCTGAACAGCTGGCACCACCGCTCCTCGTTGCGCACGATGGGTGGCAGGAACCGCAAGCGCTGGTCGTCGGTGCCGTGCGCGAACAGTGCCGGTGCACACAAGTTGAGTCCGAGCGGATTCAACCGTCCGAGGTTGTAGGGCGCGAGCTCGCCGTCGATCGCGCGCGCGACGTCGAGCGAGACGTCGAGCCCGCCGTACGCGGCGGGCCATGTTGGTACGACGAGTCCAGACGAACCGAACACCGGGTACCACTCGGCGTACTCCTCACGCGTCCGCACGGCCCGGATCGCGGTAGCTCCACCTCGTTCGCCGGCTTCGCGCCACGCGGCCGGCACGTGCTCATGTACCCATTCCCGCACCGTGCCGACGGCGTCATCGGCGCTGGCAGCTGCGTCGATCTTGAGCGTCTCGCTCATCGCCCGGAGAAGCGGGGATCACGCTTCTCCATCATCGCGGCGATCCCTTCCTTGAAGTCGTCGGTCCGCGACGACAGCTCCATCGCGAACGCTTCGTCGGCGAGATGCTCGTCGAACACCTTGGCGGTGCCGCGGTGCACGAGCCACTTTGTGAGCCCGAGCGCGACGGTTGGTCCGCTCGCGAGCTGCGCGACGACCTCGTCGGCCGCGGCATCGACCTCATTCGGCTCGACCGCGCGGTACACGAGACCCCAGTCGGCGGCTTCCGCGCCCGAGAGCTCGCGGCCGAGCATGAGCAGCTCCTTGGCTCGCGCCACGCCGATGAGGCGGGGGATCAGCCAGGTGCCGCCGCTGTCTGGCGTGAAGCCGCGCTTGGCGAACGGCTCCCAGATGCGCGCGTTGTTCGCGACCACGCAGAAGTCGGCGCCGAGCGCCACATGGAGCCCGAGACCGGCCGCCCAGCCGCGGACTGCACACACGATCGGGACCTGCGTGTCGAGCATGAGCGGCAACAGCCGGTGTGCTTGGCCCGGAAGTCGGCGTTGGATCGAACCGACTCGCGGTCGTTCCTCGCCGGAACCACTGCCACCACTTCGGGTGGCCAGGTCGAAGCCCGAGCAGAAGTCGTCCCCCGCGCCCGAGATCCGGATGCAGCGCACCGCCTCGTCGTTCTGCGCCGTCTCGAGGTAGGCGATGAGTGCCGCGGCCATGTCGTCGTCGATCGCGTTGCGGCGCTTGGGTCGGTCGAGGGTGACCCGCAGCACGCCGTCGACGAGCGCGGCGTCGATCCCTGATACCGGGTCGTACGACGCGTCACTCACTGAACCGAAACTACCGCACTTCGATCGGCGCACATTGAACGCCACGCCCTTGTACGACCGCCGTTGTATGGGGGTTCAGGAGCCGGTACCGTCCACCTCGGTGCGCGCCGAAGACCTCGTCCTCATCTCGGTCGACGACCACATCTGTGAGCCCGCCGATATGTTCGAGGGTCACGTTCCCGCCAAGTACCGCGAGCACACGCCCCGCGTGGTCGACGAAGCCGACGGTTCGCAGCAGTGGTACTACGGCGAGGTCCGGGGTCGGAACCTCGGGTTGAACGCGGTCGCTGGCAAGCCGCGCGAGATGTTCAACGTCAACCCGAACCGCTACGAGGACATGCGCCCGGGTTGCTACGACGTGCACGAGCGGGTGCGCGACATGTCGGCAGGCGGGCAGCTCGCCGGCCTCAACTTCCCGAACTGGACCGGCTTCTCCGGGCAGGTGCTGAACCTCGGCCCTGACCGCGACGTCAACCTCGTGATGATCAAGGCGTACAACGACTGGCACGTCGACGAGTGGTGCAGCGCATATCCCGAGCGCTTCATCCCGTGCGGGATCGTGCCGCTGTTCGATGCCGAAGAAGGCGCGAGAGAAGTTCGCCGACTCGCGGAGAAGGGCTGTCACGCGATCACCTTCTCGGAAAACCCCACTGGGCTCGGCATGCCGAGCATCCACACCGATGCGTGGGATCCGCTCTTTGCGGCATGCAGCGATGAGGGCACGGTGCTGTGCTGCCACGTGGGTTCGTCGTCGAAGAGCGCGTCGACGACGGTTGACGCGCCACCGCCGGTTCCGATGAGCCTCTCGTCGACGATGACGATCTACACGCTCGGCGACCTGTTGTGGGCCGACTTCTGGCACCGCTTTCCAAAGTTGCGGTTCGCGCTCACGGAAGGCGACATCGGGTGGATCCCGTACTTCCTCCAGCGCGCCGAGCACACGCTCGACCGCCACAACCCGTGGATGGGGCACAAGTCGGCACAAGGCCTGAGCCCGACCGAGCTGTTCCGAGAGCGCATCCTGTGCTGCTTCATCAATGACGCCGTAGGAGTGGAACTGCTCGACCACTTCAATATCGACAATGTGTCGTGGGAATCCGACTACCCGCACTCCGACAGCGTGTGGCCCGAAGCTCCGGAACGCGTGTCCGAACTGCTTGCCGGGCTCGACGATGCGACGGTGAACAAGATCACGCACGAGAACGCGATGCGGAACTACCACTTCGACCCATTCTCGATCCGACCGCGGGAGCAGTGCACGACTGCTGCGCTGCGCGCCGAGGCCACCGACGTCGACACCGTCACCCATGTGGGGCGACTCGCCGACGACCGTGATGTCGCAACATTCAAAAAGATGACCGGCGCCGCGGTCCGCGCCAGCGCTAGGAGCTAGTGCCGTACCAAAGAGGGGTTAGAGGCGGCGGTTGATGCGACCGGGGAGCAGGAACCGGTAGGGGCGGCGGCGGATCTTTTGCTGCCAGCTGCGATCGACCCGGCGCATCGTCTGCAACATCCCCCATACGCGCATATCCCGCCGGTAGTAACGCTTGGCTTCATCGACCGTGAGCGCGCGGTCGAGCCGCAGGCGTTCATTCGCGAGTTCGAACACGGTCGGCACCCACTCGCCGAGTCGTTCCTTGTAGAGGTTGGCTGCAAGATCGAGCGCAGCGGCGCGTGGCTCGAAGAACTGGTCGAGGATGGATCCGAGCAGGAACTTCCGCACGACGGGTCGCAGGAATGGCGGGAGAGACGACATGAAGAGCTCGGTATCGAGAAGATCGTGGCCGTGTTCGTCGCGCAACATCGGTGTTGAGATGTCGAAGTACACGAGTTCGTCGTCGACCAGTCCCCAGTTCGCGAGCTGCGCATCCAGACCCACAACCGGGGATACCACTGTGGCGATGTGGTCGATGATGGCGCTGAGCAGAGCGCGGCCATCAGTCTCGGACGAGCCGCGAAGCACTGCCGGGCCGAGGGCGCTCGGCTCCAGTGTCGGCTGCACGATGTAGGCCACGGTCCCGTCGTCCGTTGGGACGATCTCGATGCGGCTTTCGTGGATCTGCACGCCTTCGCTCTGAAGCGTCGCGACGTAATGGCCGAACTGCGCCCGAAAATCGGCGAGACGGTCCGCTCTGTCGAAGACCGGGAGTCGCTTGCACGCCCACGGGCCGTCGGCGTTCGGCCACGCAAGCACCGACGTGATCTCGCCGTACCCGAGCACGTGGAGGGCGGTCTCGTCGCCAGACGCGAGCGCGTGCTCAACCAGGTGTTCCAGAGGCGCGAAGTCGGCGAGCGTCGTCATTCCGGAGTCATCATCCCAATGCACTCACCAGCAGCTCGGCGAGCTCGTCGACCTGGTCGTCGTCGAGTGTGAGGGGAGGGAGAAGTTGGAGCGCGGAGGTGTCGTTGTTTGCGAAGATCGCGAACACGCCCGCGTCGATGCACGCCTTGGCGGCCAGCACCCCCGCATTCTCATCGGGCCACTTGAGGCCCATGAACAAGCCGCGCCGCCGCACCTCGCACGGGAGCGGCGCAAGTTCCTTCTCGAGTCGGAGGCCGACCGCTTCGACGCGCTCCAAGAATCCCGGTGCCTCGATGATGTCGAGCACAGCCAAAGAGACGACACACCCGAGGTCGGAGCCGCCGTACGACGACACGTGCACGAACGGCTCGTCGTCGTAGAAGCGGTGCACGGTCGGAGTCATGAGCGTTGCCGCCATCGGGTACAGACCACCACCGAGCCCCTTCCCGGTGACGACGATGTCGGGCTCGACGCCGTCGTGCTCGAAGCACCACATGCGCCCCGACCGCCCGAGCCCCGTCTGCACTTCGTCGAGCGCGAAGACTGCGCCGCGGTCGCGACACAGCTGTTGCACACCGGCCAGATATCTGTCATCGGGAAGCGGCATGCCGAGCGTCGCCGGAACTGTTTCGAGCAGCACGAGCGCGGTGTCGTCGGCGATCACCGCATCCATCGCGGCGAGGTCGTTCCAGGGCACGTGCGCGAACCCGGGGAGCTGGAGCCCGTACGGCTCGTGGTATCGGGCGTCAGCCGCGCTCGCGGCCAACCCGGTGTGGCCGTGATACGCACCTTCCGCCGACACGATCGTGCGCCGCCCGCTCACGGCAACTGCGGTCTTGATGGCAACGTCGACCGCTTCGGAGCCGGATGGTGAGAGCACGACACCAGGGAGTCGGTCGCCGGTCGTGGCCGAGAGTCGTCGACCGAGCTCGGCCTTCCATCCGGAGACGAGGTGGTGGTTGCCGACGTCGACGTGGTCGAGGGCGTCGCGCAGCGCGGCCACGATCGTGGGGTTGCGGTGCCCGAGGTTGAAGACGCCGCCGTTGCAGTGACAGTTGTAGAACCGGCGCCCGTCGAAGGCATCCCAGAAGAACGGTCCCTCACGCCGCCCAAGGACGAGATCCACACCGAGCTCGCCGAAGATCTCGACCTTGCCCCGCGAGATGTGGTCCGCGTACGAGCGCAGTGTCGCTTCTCGGCTGTCGAATGGTTGCGATGGGGGCTGGTGCGACTCGCTCAAGAGCTTCCTCGTTCGGGTTCTAGGCTCGGATCGGTGGCTGACGCCGATCGTTACCTCACATCGCGGTTGCACGGGCTCGGTGCAACCATCTTCGCGGAGATGTCCGCGCTCGCTGACCGCACGGCGTCGATCAACCTGGGACAAGGGTTTCCCGACACCGACGGCCCGATGGAAGTGGCCGAAGCCGCCATCGCCGCCATTCGCGCCGGGCACAACCAGTACCCGCCCGGGCTCGGCATCGCCGAGCTGCGGCGCTCGATCGCCGAGCACCAACAGCGGTTCTACGGCCTCACCTACGACCCCGATACCGAGATCCTCGTCACGACGGGAGCAACCGAGGCCATCGCCGCGAGTCTGCTTGCGCTGTGTGACGACGGCGACGAGGTCGTGACGTTCGAGCCGTACTACGACTCGTATGCAGCGTGCATAGCGATGGCCGGGGCACATCGGCGCGTCGTCACGTTGCGCGCGCCCGACTACGGCTTCGATCCCGATGCCCTGCGTGCCGCGATCACGCCGAAGACCCGCCTGGTGCTCCTCAACTCTCCGCACAACCCGACGGGCAAGGTGTTCGATCGCGCGGAGCTCGAGCTGATCGCGGAGATCTGCGTTGAGCACGATCTCTTGGCGATCACCGACGAGGTGTACGAGCACCTCGTGTTCGATGGCGAGCACATCCCGTTGGCATCCCTCCCAGGCATGCGTGAGCGCACGGTCACGATCTCGTCGGCCGGCAAGACGTTCTCGTTCACCGGATGGAAGATCGGCTGGGTGTGCGCCGCGCCCGGGCTCGTCGCCGCAGTGCGGGTGGTGAAGCAGTACCTCACCTACGCGACGGGGGCGCCGTTCCAGCACGCGATCGCTGGCGCACTCCTGCTCGACGACTCGTACTACTCCGCGTTCACCGACGACTTGCGCCTCAAGCGCGACCTGCTGTGTACAGGACTCGCCGATGTCGGCTTCGAGGTCTTCGAACCGTCGGGGACGTACTTCGTGACCGTCGACATCCGTCCGCTCGGTACCGCCGACGGCACCGCGTTCTGTCTCGATCTCCCCGAGCGCTGCGGCGTCGTAGCCATTCCGAATGTCGTGTTCTACGACGACATCGACGAGGGCCGCCCACTCGTTCGCTTCGCGTTCTGCAAGCGCATGGAAGTGCTCGCCGAGGCGGTCACCCGCATGAAGGCTTTGCGAACATGAAGGTTGCGGCGATCCAGCACGACATCGTGTGGGAGGACCCCGCGGCGACATTCGTGCACGTCGAGCCGATGATCGAGCAGGCCGTGGCCGAGGGCGCGCGCCTGGTCGTGCTCACCGAGATGTTCTCGACTGGGTTCTCGATGGACACCGAGTCGATCGCCGAGCCCGTCGACGGGCCGAGCACGCGCTTCCTCGTGGACCAAGCCCAACGGCACGGCGTGTGGATGGCCGCTTCGCTCCCGGAGCGACCGGAGGGCCAGGCGCTCCCGTTCAACCGGCTGGTGGTCGCCGGCCCGGATGGCACGACGCACCGCTACGCCAAGATCCACCCATTCAGCTACGCGCGTGAGCACGAACGCTTCGCGGCGGGGGATGTGCACGTGACCGTCGATGTGGAAGGTGTGCGCGTCAGCTTGTTCGTCTGTTACGACCTGCGCTTCGCTGACGAGTTCTGGGCGCTGGCTCACGACACCGACTGCTACCTCGTCGTGGCGAACTGGCCCGAAAGTCGACGCGAACACTGGCGTGCGTTGCTCGTGGCCCGGGCGATCGAGAACCAGGCCTACGTGGTCGGCGTGAACCGGGTCGGGCAGGGGGGCGGACTCGACTATGTCGGCGACAGCCGCATCGTCGATCCGCTCGGCGAGGTACTGGCCGAATCACCTGCTGTACTGGGCGGCGAAGAAGCCGTGTTGATCGCCGACGTCGATCCCGCGCGCGTTACCGAGGTGCGCACGAAGTTCCCCTTCCTCGCCGACCGTCGCTCCTAATTTCCGCTCTCGGCGCTGCGCGCCGGGCCGCTCGGGCCACGGCTCACTGCGTGCCGGGATACCCGGCCCGCGGCCGTTCGCCTCTAGGAGCCGCTGACGCCCATCTCGCCGGCGGCGGAGGCCGACATTGTGGTGGGTTGCCAGTGTGACCAGCGCGGCGTGCCACCTTCGGGGTGGTCGCCGAGCACCGTGATCCGCTGGATCAGGCGCGATTCGTCGTAGTCGTTCACTGCGTAGTGCTGGGTGCACCGGTTGTCCCAGATACCGACGCCGCCCGGAGCCCATCGGTAGCGACATTGGAACTGTGGCTGCTCCGAGAACGAGAAGAGGTGGTTGAGCAACACGTCGCTCTCACCGCGTCGCAGCTGGGGGAAGTGCGACGTGAACTGCCGGTTCACGTAGAGCGACGAGCGTCCAGTCACCGGGTGCACGCGCACAGCGGGGTGCTCCGCTTGGTGCTCGGGATGTCCGAAGACGGCCGCGGTGTGCACGGCCGTGAGGCCGCCGAGCATCTCGCGCATCGGCTCTGAAAGAGCGTCGTACACGAGGTATTGGTTCGAGAACATCGTGTCGCCACCGCGACTGGGACACGTGACCATGTGCAAGATCGAGCACAGGGGTGGCGAATCGCTGAAGGTCACATCGGTGTGCCATACGTCGGCGCGGGCACCGGCGTCGCCGTCGAGCACCACGATCTCCTGGTGGTCCGGGCTCAGCTTCTGGAGGAACGGGTGGATCTCGATCTCGCCAAACCGCTTCGCGAGGTCGCGATGGCCGTCGGGCGACAGCTGCTGGTCGGGGATGAACACCACGAGGTGGTCGATCAGCGCCTGCTCGAGTGCGGCGAAGCCCTCGTCGTCGATCGTCTCGAGGTCGAGCCCGAGCACCTCGGCCCCCAGCGCCCCCGACACCGGCGTAATGCTCAGCACTCCCACGTTCTAGCCGCCTTCCCCGGTCCAGTCAGTAGCCTTTGCTCGGCATGTCGTCCTACAACCTTTCTGAGCTGTTCGAGCGTGTGGTCGATGCGGTGCCGGAGCGCACTGCGCTGGTGGCGCACGACCGGCGGGTGACCTACGCCGAGCTCGAGGAGCGATCCAACCGCCTGGCACACCATCTCGCGAGCGCCGGGATCGGTCGGGGCGACCACGTGGGCCTCCAGCTCCTGAACGGCACCGAGTACGTGGAGGGGATGCTGGCTTGTTACAAGCTGCGCGCCGTCCCGGTGAACGTGAACTACCGCTACGTCGAGCGCGAGCTCGAGCACCTCTTCACCGACGCCGACCTCGTGGGGCTCATCTTTCACCGACGTTTCGGCCCGGCGGTCGCCGCGGTTGTTTCCAAGATCCCCAAGCTGCGCCATCTCGTTGTGGTCGAAGACGACAGCGGCGAGTCCGTGTCCGATGCCGCCGTGGAGTACGAGGCGCAACTCGCCGCGCAGCCCGCCACTCGCTCGTTCGACGGGCGCGCCAGCGACGATCTGTACCTCTGTTACACGGGTGGCACCACCGGCATGCCGAAGGGCGTCATGTGGACGCACGAAGACATCTTCTTCGGCGCACTCGGCGGGGGCGATCCTGCACGCACGTCGCCGATCACCGAGCCCGAGCAGCTTTCGGAGCGCATTCCCGAGACCGGCGCAGTGCAGCTCGTGACGCCACCGCTCATGCACGTGAGCGGCCACTGGTCCACGTTCTCCACGCTGTATGCCGGAGGGCAGGTCGTGTACTGCGCGCCAGGCGCGTGGGAGCCGGCGGGAACGCTCGACCTCATCGAGAAGGAGCGAGCGAACTTCGTCACGCTCGTCGGGGATGCGATGGTGCGCCCGGTGATCGACCTCGTGCGGGAGCACCCCGATCGCTGGGATCTCTCGTCATTGTTCGTCCTCGCATCGGGCGGAGCGTTGTGCTCATCCACCACGAAGGAGCTCGCCCGCGAGGCGCTTCCCAACGTGATGATCGTCGACGGGTACGGCTCCACCGAGACGGGCGTGGTCGGGAACGAGCGCCGTGAGCCAGGTGGCGATGCACCATCCTCCGCACACTTCGCCGTCGACGACCGCACGGCCGTGCTCGACGACGACTTCAAGCCGGTGGAGCCAGGTTCGGGCGCGGTGGGCCGGCTCGCTCGGCGTGGCCGGCTCCCGATCGGGTACTACAACGACCCCGAGAAGTCGGCAGCCACATTCGTGGAAGTCGACGGCCAACGTTGGGCGATGTCGGGCGACTTTGCGCATGTCGAGGCCGACGGATCGATCGTGCTGCATGGCCGGGGCTCGCTCGCGATCAATACTGGCGGGGAGAAGGTCTTTCCCGAGGAAGTCGAAGCCACACTCCTGTCGCATCCCGGCGTGCAGGACACGCTCGTGGTCGGCGTGCCCGACGAACGCTGGGGAGAGCGCGTGGTCGCGGTGGTTGCGCCACGCGGCGGCGAGTCATTCACGCTCGAGGATCTCCAGGCTCAGTGCCGCACGGAGCTCGCCGGCTACAAGGTGCCGCGCGAGCTGGTGTTGGTCGAGAAGATCCAGCGCGGTCCCAACGGCAAGGCCGACTATCGCTGGGCCAAAGAGCGGGCGCTCGCCGCGCAACAGCCCTGATGTCGGAGGTCCGTGTGCCTGAGCTGCTCGGAACCCCCGCAACCGGTGTGGTCGTGACTGGTGGCGCTTCCGGCATCGGACGGGCGTGTGCGCTCGCACTCGCGACGGCTGGGCGACCGGTTGCCGTCTGGGATGTGGAGGACGCCGGCGCCGCCGCGACGGTGAAGGAGTGCGCGGCTCTCGGCGTCGCCGCGCATGGCGAACACGTCGACGTGCGGGAGCGCGCCCAGATCATCGCTGCGGTCGAACCTTCGTTGGCTGCGCTCGGTTCGATCGGTGGTCTCGTGCACGCGGCGGGCATGGTGCGGCCCGCTCTCGACGACGTGATCGACGCCGACACCTGGGACTTCGTGCTTGATGTGAACCTGCGCGCGCACGGCCTGATCGTCTCCGCGCTCCTCCCAGCGCTGCGTGCCGCGAATCCCGGTTCGGCGGTCGTGGGCATCGCGTCGATCGAAGGCTTGATCGGCCACGGCGGAATTCCTTCATATGTCGCGTCCAAGCACGGGCTGATCGGTCTCAGCCGATCGCTCGCGCACCGCCTTGGTCCTGAGGGCATCCGGGCGAACGCCGTGTGCCCTGGTTACATCGAGACGCCGATGCTGAGTCCCGCAATCGCGACGCCGGGCTCACGCGAGAAGTTGGAGCGCACGGTGCCGCTCGGTCGCTTGGCGCACCCCGACGAGGTGGCCCGAGTCGTGCGCTTCTTGCTCTCCGACGAAGCGAGCTACGTGAACGGCTCAGCGATCGTCGTCGACGGCGGTGTTACCGCAGTCGGCGGTCAGGAATTTGGCGGCACACTCGACTGAGTGAGCTAGACAGATTCTGGCGCCAGGTCGCCGAGGCCGGCGGAGCCGGGGCCGGTCATCGGGGGCACCAGGCCGTAGCGCTCGGCTGCTGCATTCGACTCCACACCGGCACCCCAACGCTCACCGCGGGCATCCAGCGCACTCACGAGACTGTTCACGCACTGAAGGTCGAACTGCGCGTCGGTGTTGGCCAGCAGCTCGGCGATCGCGTCGTCGTGCGGCATCGCGCGTCGGTATGCCCGCGTCGACGTCATCGCGTCGAACGCATCCGCGACATGCACGATCCGACCTTCGAGCGGTCCATCGAGCCCGTAGTCGGTGAGTGCGCGAGTGCGTCGCGAGAGCGTCTCGATCTTCGGCAGCAACTCGATCGAGATCGCTTCGTGGTGCCGGACGCGGGCGTACTCGGCGGCAGTGAGGCGACCGGCTTGTTCAAGAGTTGGTTCGGCACGATGAGCTTGCCGATGTCGTGCATCAACGCGGCTTCACGCAACCGAAGCTGGCGAGTCGAGGAGAAGCCGAGCTCCGACGCGATGTACCCGGCGAACGTCGCGACGCGTTTCACATGGCCGGCGGTGTACGGGTCTTTGGCTTCGAGGCATTCGATGAGCACCTCGAGTGTGGCTTCTCGTGAATCCTGCACTGCGAGGTACGCGGCGTACGCCTGGCGCGCCACGAGGATCGGCAGCACGAACAGCGCGGGGATCCACATTCCGTGCTCGTCGTACATGCGTCCGAGGAAAACACCGAACGTGGCGAACACGATGATCTGCAGATCCGCGAACCCCCACAGCATCGGCACGAGCCCGGCGAACGGTGTTGCGTGGCGGTAGTGCAAGCCGATCGCGACCACCGACACGTTCACCGCGCAGTACGCGAGCCCGGCGGCGATGCCACCGACGAGGCTGGGCAGGATCTCCGAAGTTGTGCCGGCACGAGCTGGTACATGCCGGCCGCGGCGAGTGACGACAAGCCGAAGTTCCCTGCGTTGAACGAGATGAGCAGCCACTGACCGCGCCGCAGGTGGGGGAAGTAGAGCCGGCCGGCGAGGCCGGCGAGGCCGGCGAGGCCGGCGAGGCCGACGAGCAGCGGGCCGAGCAAGGGGGCATCGCGGCGGAACACGAACACCGCGGCGAGCGCCACGACCACCGACCCTGACAAGGCGGCGCCGTTGGGATGGCGGCCCACGATGTGCTCGGCGAACACGCAGAGTGCGACCAGGACGGTCAGCGACGTGAGCGGAATGTGGTCGCCGTTGACACCCAGCGTGGCCGCGCAGGCGACGGCTACCCCGCCCACGAGGGCACACCACGTGCCGAACGGGCGCCGCCCGCCGGTGATCTTGCCCATGTACCGGTGAATGTTGGCAGGTTCGGTCCCGAACTGCCAGGTATCCCCTGTGAGGAAAGAGAGCTGTTCCAGCGTCCAGCCTGCAGGATCCCGAGCCGGCGTGATGCCGTGACTACTTGATGCTCCAACCAGCCCCACCAGCCAGCACCACACCCGCGATGCCAGCCAGCAGAGCGCCCAAACGGGCAACCATGCGCTTCGTCATATGAATCATTTCCTCCCTCAGTGGGCTGAGCCCGACCGCGAGTGATCGTGGCGGGCCCGCGTATGAGGTGCCCGACGGGCTGAGGGATGGATCGACTGCTCCACCTGCTCCACCCCGTCGAGGACCGCTCCGGGATCCTGCGGCTGGCGCCGAGCGTGGTCCGGTGCCTACTCCTCGTCACCGGACTCGTGCTGGGCGGTAGTCAATCCCTCGTTGAGCGGTCGTGCAACTCCGTTCCGTGGTGACTCCGAAGCCGAAGAATTCCCGAACAAAAATCCGGCACACCAAAAATCCGGCACACCCAAAATCTCCCGAACCAAAGAATTCCCGAACCCAAATTCCGCGAACCAAAATTCTTGAAACGTAGGCTCCGCGCACATGGCCTCCGTGCTGGCTGCACTCGCGTCCGAGCCGTCGCAGCTCTTGCCGGCGCGCACGCAGATGGCCTTCACGCTCGGCTTCCACATCGTGCTCGTGCCGATGGGTGTGGCGTTCACGTTCATCATCCTCGTGGCGCACTGGCGCGGCTTGCGACGCGGCGACGCCGACGCGCTGCGGCTCGCGCAGCGGTGGTCAAAGGTCGCGGCCGTACTGTTCGCGGTTGGCGCAGTGAGTGGCACGGTGCTCACGTTCGAGATGGGTTTGCTCTGGCCGCGTCTGATGAACCGGTTCGGTGACGCATATGGCATCCCGTTCGCCATCGAAGGACTGTTCTTCTTCCTCGAGGCGATCTTCCTCGCCGTGTACATCTACGGATGGAAGCGGTTACCAGCGTGGCCGCACTTCCTGACCGGCATCCCAGTTGTGCTGTCGGGGATCGGCGGGACGCTCTCGGTCGTCGCCGCGAACTCGTGGATGAACTCGCCCGGCGGCTTCCGCATGCACAACGGGCACGTCGTCGACGTGGATCCGCTGCGGGTGATCTTCAACGACGCGTTCTGGCACGAGGGCTTGCACATGCTCCTTGCCGCGTACCTCGTCGCCGGCTTCATCGTTGCGGGTGTGTATGCGTTCGCCATGTTGCGCGGCCGACGCGATCGACACCACCGACTCGGGTTTCTCATCCCATTCACCGTCGCGGCTGTCGTGATGCCGTTCCAGATCTTCGTCGGCGACGTCGCGGCCCGAAAGGTCTTCGAACAACAGCCGATCAAGTTCGCCGCGCAAGAGCTCGTGTTCGACACCGCGCGTCATGCCCCCGAGGTGATCGGGGGAGTGCTCATCGACGGGGAAGTGCGCTACGGGATCAAGATCCCCGGGTTGGCGTCGTGGCTGGCCGACTTCAGCACCAACACCAAGATCACCGGGCTCAGCTCGGTCCCGCCGCGCGACCGCCCGCCCGCCAACATCGTGCATCTCTCCTTCGACCTGATGGTCGGGATCGCTTCCGCGTTGCTCGCGCTTGCGCTGTGGTTCGCCATCGTGTGGTGGCGTCGACGCGATCTCCCGCGCACGCCGTGGTTCCTGCGGGCCGCGACGGTCGCCGGTGTCGCGGCGGTGGTTGCCATGGAGTCCGGCTGGGTGGTCACCGAGGTGGGGCGTCAGCCTTGGGTGGTCCAGGGACTGTTGCGCACCGAGGATGCGGTGACGCGCGCCGACGGGGTGTGGCTGAGCCTGGTGGTTGTCGTCGTGCTCTATACCGCGGTCGCGACAGCCGCGGTCTTGGTGCTGCGATCGATGTCGCGTCGATGGCGCGCCGCCGACGCCGACGAGCCGCCAGTGCCGTACGGGCCCGGTGACGACCTCGCGCCGGCACCGAGAGGTGCACGGTCGTGAGCGATGCCGTCGCCGTCGTGCTCTGGATCGGCGTCATCTTCTACGCAGTGTTGGGTGGCGCCGACTTCGGCGCCGGCTTCTGGGACCTCGTCGCCGGCGGCGAGGCGCGCGGGCGTCGACCGCGCGCACTCATCGATTCGGCGCTCGCACCCGTGTGGGAGGCCAACCACGTCTGGTTGATCTTCATCATGGTCGTGCTGTGGACGGGCTTCCCGTCGGCGTTCTCGTCGCTGACGTCCACGCTCTTCATCCCACTCACCATCGCGATGTTCGGCATCGTGCTGCGAGGTGCGGGCTTCGCGTTCCTCCGAGTCTCGACGAGGCTCGGTGAACGCCGGACGTTCGGTGCGATCTTCGCGGTGTCGTCGCTCGCAACGCCGTTCTTCCTCGGCACCGTCGCGGGCGGGATCGCATCGGGGCGCGTACCGCTGGGAAACGCGCGTGGTTCCGTTGACGCCTGGGTGAACCCCACGTCGATGCTCGGTGGCGTGCTCGCCGTCGCTACGTGCGCCTACCTGGCGGCGGTGTTCCTCGTTGCCGAAGCGCAGCATCGCGAGGCGGTCGACCTCGTGCAGTACTTCCGAGCGCGCGCGATCGGCGCGGGCGCGGCGGCCGGCCTTGTGGCGCTCGTTGGCATCGCGGTGCTCAAAGACGATGCCGGGCATCTGTTCGACGGACTCACGAGTGATGGTCTGCCGCTCGTCATCATCTCGGCAGTCTGCGGTGTCGGCGCGTTGGTCGCGCTCGTGCGGAGTGCCGCAACGCCCGCTCGAGTGCTCGCGGCCGGCGCGGTGGCTGCCGTCGTTGGCGGGTGGGGTGCTGCGCAATATCCGAACCTGCTGGGGACGCACTTGAAGATCGGCGTGGCCGCTTCACCCGACAGCACTCTCACCGCGATCTTGGTGGTGGCGGCTGTAGCCGTCGCGCTTTGCCTGCCCGCGCTCATCCTCTTGTACATGCTGGCCCAGCGAGGCCGCCTCGACGTCGCCGAACACTGAGACCGGCTGGCGTCGTAGATTCTGAGTCATGACGACGACCGCCGAACACCACCCGGACCTGTTCCTTCCTGAGCCCGAGCCGCGCGAGGTCAAGTACACGATCATCTCGGTGGACGATCACCTCGTCGAGCCGCCCGATATGTTCGAGGGTCGGCTGTCAGCCAAGTTTGCTGACCGGGCCCCTCGGATCATCGAGACCAAGAACCACCACCAAGTCTGGGAGTTCGACGGGCAGAACCATTTCCAGGCCGGTCAGAACGCCGTGGTCGGGCGTCGTTACGGGCCGGTGAACTCCGAGCCGTTCCGATTCGACCAGATGCGCCGCGGCTGCTTTGACATCGACGCCCGCATCCACGACATGGACATCAACGGGGTGTGGGCGTCGCTCAACTTCCCGTCGATGATCACCGGCTTCTGCGGGCGCGTGTATTCGCAAGCGAAGGATCCCGAACTCGGGCTCGCCGTCACGCGCGCGTGGAACGACTGGATGCACGACGCATGGTGGCAGCCCTATCCCGAGCGCATCATCCCGATGGGCATCACATGGCTTGCCGACGCGGAGGTCGGTGCCGAGGAGATTCGCCGCAACGCGGCGCGCGGCTTTCGTTCCGTGACGTTGCCGGAGCGTCCGCACCGCATCGGCTTCCCCTCGATCTTCGACAGCTACTGGGAGCCGATCATCGCGGCGTGTGCCGAGACCGAGACCGTGATCAGCCTCCACGTCGGTTCGTCGGGCATGGCCGACTTCCCGGAGGGCTGCCCGCCGATCCAGCTCGGCGCCACGTTGTTCGGGCAGCTGTCGCTCACCGCGTGCGCGGAGTGGGTGTGGGCCGGCTGGGCCGTGAAGTACCCCGACATCAAGATCGCGATGTCCGAAGGCGGGATCGGCTGGGTTGGCATGCTCATCGACCGGCTCGACAACATCGTCGACCGCTCGGGCTATGGCCTCGACGGCTTCGACGGCCTGCGGCCGGCGGATGTGCTCAAGCGCAACTTCTGGTTCTGCACGCTCGACGATCCGTCGACGATCGTGACGCGCCATGCGATCGGAGTTGACCATGTGATGGTGGAGACCGATTACCCACACGGCGACGGCACGTGGCCGAACACGCAAGCCGTGATCGAGCGTTATTGGGGTGACCTCCCTGTCGAAGAGCTCCGCAAGATGACGCACGAGAACGCCGCCGCGCTCTACCGACACCCGTTGCCGGAGCACTGTCTGCCGTGACTGATCCAGTCCCTGATCCGGTCCCTCATCCGGCGGCCAAGGTCGACACGTCGATGCCCGGGTACGACGAGATCTACGCCGTGTCCAGAGCCCGATGAATATTGCAGGAGTGCCGGCGAGCGAGGTGCTCGCCGAGCTCGACCAGCGCCGCGCTACCGAACCCGACGTGCACGCGGCGCGGCTCTTTGGGCTCGTGTACCCGTCGGGTCGCGACGACCTCGAAGCGCTGTTCTTCGAGGTCCACCGCCGCTACCTCTTCCACAACGCGCTCAACCCGTTCAAGTTCCCAGAGATCGCCGCGCTCGAAACCGAAGTCGTGCAGATGACCGGCGCGCTGCTGAACGTGCCGGACGCGGGCGGGGGAACGATGACGTCGGGCGGCACCGAGTCGATCTTGATGTCGATGCTCGTGAACCGAGAGCGGGCCAACGCCCGAGGGATCGAACGGCCACAGATCGTGGCGCCGTACTCCGCCCATCCGGCGTACGCGAAAGCCGCGCACTACTTCGGCATGGATCTCGTGTCGGCGCCCCTCGACGACCACTGGCGGGTCGACGTGCGCGAGATGGCGAAGCTCGTTGGGCCGTCGACCGCGGTGCTGGTGGCATCCGCGTTCTCCTATCCGCATGGCGTCATGGATCCTGTCGCCGACGTTGCTGCGCTCGCCGCTGAGAGCGGTATCGGGTGCCATGTCGACGCGTGCGTCGGGGGATTCGTGCTTCCGTTCCTCGAGCGACTCGGTCGCGACGTCCCAGCATGGGACTTTCGCGTCGAGGGCGTCACCGAGATCTCGGCCGACGTGCACAAGTTCGGGTACGTACCGAAGGGCGCATCGGTGATCCTGCACCGCGATCCCGACTGGTCGAGTCACCAGGTCTTTCTCTACGACCGTTGGCCTGCTGGTTTGTACGGCTCTCCCGCGATCATGGGTGCGCGGCCAGCCGCCCCGATCGCGACGGCGTGGGCTGCGATGCGTTATCTCGGTCTCGACGGGTACACCGAGATCATGCGTGACCTGATGGCCACCGTGGTGAAGATCCGTCGCGGCCTCGAGTCGATGACGGGGGTCGAGATCGTTGGCGAACCGATCGGACCGGTGCTCGCGCTGCACTCGAGCACCATCGATCTGTATGCCGTCGGTGATGTGATGGACCAGCGCGGGTGGAACCTCAACCGCAACGTCGAGCCGCGCGGCCTGCACATGATGCTGTCGCCTGCGCATGCGATGGTGGCCGACGAGTTGCTTGCCGACTTCGCCGACGCGGTCGCCAACCACAGCGAGTCCAAGGGAGTCGAGGCTCGCTATTCCTGAGACGGGGGCGCGGCCGCCCGGACTGCGCTTCCACCGGCGTCGAGTCGCCGGTCGTTCCGTGTCGTACCTGGAAGCCGGCGCAGGGCGTACCGCGGTGTTCCTCCACGGTTGGGGGTTGAGCCACCGCGCGTACCGCGGTTCGGTCAAGCACCTCGCCGCGATGGGTCTGCGCGTGATCGCCCCCGCGATGCCTGGCTTCAGCGGCAGCGCCGGGTTACCCAGCGACGAATGCACGTTGCAGGGATACGCCGCGTGGCTCATCGCGCTGCTCGACGAGCTGGGTGTGACCGAGCCGGTGCTTCTCGTCGGTCACTCGTTCGGGGGCGGTGTCTCGATCGTGACCGCGTACGAGCATCCCGGCCGGGTCGGTGCGCTCGTCCTCGTGAACTCGATCGGTGGCGCGGTGTGGGCCGACGATGGTGAGCTCGCGAAGCCGATGACTGATCGGCCGATCTGGGACTGGGGCCTGCATCTCTCGCGCGACCTGCGCGGCGCCGTGCAGCTCGGCCGGGTACTCCCCGCCGTGCTCACGGAGGCGATCCCGAACATCGTGCTCGACCCCCGCTCGTTCTGGCGCTCGGCGCGACTCGCCCGTGAAGCCGATCTCACCGACGAGCTCGAGGCGCTCCGCCGTCGCGGTCTTCCCGTCGTGGTGGTGTGGTCGCCGCGCGACCGCGTCGTCACCGACGCATCGATCGAAGCGCTGCGCGACGCTCTGGGCGATGCACCGACGATCTCGGTGCCGGGTGGTCACAGCTGGTTGCTGGCCGATCCTCAACGATTTGCCGAGGTGATGACGAACGTGGTGCAGGTGGCCGAACGGGCTCGTTGGCTCGAGCTGGCCGGACCGCTACGCCGGTGGTGGCGCGGCCGTCACGCGTCCGAGGTGACGCAGAAGTAAGGGGTTAAGCAGTAAGGGTTGCGCAGGCCGCTTCCGCGTTGAACGCGGAGACGAGCGGTGCGACGTCGAGCACGCTCGCGGCGTTGAACGCAGCCTGCACGTGCTCAAGACCTGATTCGAGCTCGTCTTCGGCGATGCGTGACGCCGCGACGAACGCGGGCCCATCGCTGCTCGACACCGACTTCAGATTCTTCTTTGCCGCGGCGAACGTGCGAGCCACTTGGTTGAACTGATCGATCACGATCGACGAGACGTCACCGCCACCCTTGACGGCCGGCGGTCCGGCCTTCTTGAGCGAGGCGACGAGCTTCTTCGTGGCGCCGAGCGAGCTGGCGACGAGCTTCGTGAGCGCCTTCTTGCCCTCGGCCGGCGTAGTCGGCGGGGTCGCGGTGGCCTGCGCGGCGGCGGCGTCGAGCTTGTCGAGCCAGGTGCCCAAGCTCCCGCACACGGTTGCGGCCCACGCGGCGGGCTTGGCCTTGGTGGGTGCGCTCGCGCTGGCGCCGATGGTCATGGTGGCGAGCGCCACGCCGACGGCAAGCACCACAGCAAGAGCTCGGCAAGGGGGACGCATCGGGCCAACGTACCCGCGTGACCCGCACCGACAGGAAGCGGGCGTCAGACTGCATCCCGAGACTGATGCGCCCGATGGACTCCCGTAACCGACCCACTGAAGCCCGCGACGCCGCTGCTGGCGCGTCGTCGATCCCGCACCAGCCAGCGCTTGACGGATTGCGGGGCGTGGGCGTCATCGCCGTGCTCCTGTACCACGGTGGGGCAACGTGGATGCGCGGGGGGTTCCTCGGCGTCGACCTCTTCTTCGTGCTCAGCGGGTACCTCATCACCACGTTGTTGCTCGTGGAGTGGGGTCGGAAAGGCGCCATCAGCTTGCGTGGCTTCTGGTCGCGTCGGGCCCGGCGCCTGCTCCCTGCGCTCGCGCTCGTACTGGTGGGGATCGTCGTATACGCGCTCGCGTTCGCGGCGGCGACCCAGACGAACAGCATTCGCAACGACGGACTTGCGTCGATCTTCTATGTCACGAACTGGCGCTTCATCTTCTCGCACCAGAGCTATTTCGAGCAGTTCGGCGCACCGTCGCCGTTGCGACACATGTGGTCGCTCGCGATCGAAGAGCAGTTCTACCTGCTGTGGCCGTTCATCATGCTCGGGCTCCTGCGATGGCGTCCGAAGCTGCGCTTCCTCACGCGCATCTTCGTGGGCGGCGCGCTTGCCTCCGCCGCGCTCATGGCAGTGCTGTTCACGCCGAGCGCCGATCCGTCGCGTGTGTACTACGGGACCGACACCCGAGCCCAAGCGTTGCTCACCGGGGCCGCGCTCGCCGCGTTGTTGCTGAGACTGCGCACGCGTCGCGGCGGGCCGCCCCGACCGGCGGTCGCGGTGCGCGTCGGACTCGTGGGTCTCGCGGTCCTGGTGGTGATGCTCGTGACCACGAAGGACAGTGCAGAGTGGATGTACCGCGGCGGCTATCTCCTCACAGCGATCGCGTGCGCGCTGGTGATCGCCGCGGCCGTGCAACCAAATCGCAACCTTGTGCGCGCCGTGCTCTCGCCGCTGCCATTACGCGCCGTCGGGCTCGTCTCGTACGGGCTGTACCTCTGGCACTGGCCGGTGTACCTCACGCTGACGGAAGACCGCATCGGCTTGAGCGGTACCGGTCTCCTGTTGTTGCGCCTCGTGGTCAGTGGCGGCTTCGCGGTCGCGTCCTACTTTCTCATCGAGCTCCCGGTACGACGAGGCGCGTGGCCGGTGATCACGCGGCGTGCACTGGTCGTCGTGCCCGCGACCGCCGTGATCCTCGCCATGGTCTTCCTGCTCGTCCCGGTGCTCCGGAGCAAACCGGAGGAGGTCGCGGTCGCGATCCCCACGTCGACGACGCTTCCCGGCACGCCGGTTCCGGTGCCGGCGCGTGTGCTCGTAGTGGGCGACTCGGTGGCCAAGACGCTCGGCGATGGCTTCGATCGCGGATCGCATGCCGCGGGAGTCGAGCTGTTCAACCGCGGACAGCTCGCGTGTGGACTTGCTCAGCGCGCCACCATGGAACACGGCGGGCGTACCGCGCCGACCGAACCCACTTGCGACGACTGGCCCACGCAGTGGCAGGGCTACATCGCGGAGACGGCCCCCGTGGTGTCGGTGGTGGTCTTCGACGTGTTCGTGGTGCAAGACATCGAAGTCGACGGCGTGAGCCTCGCGTTCGGCACCAAGGAGTCGGATCGGTACCTGCTCGACCAGCTCGATCGTGGCATCGACATCCTCCGCGAGAAGGGCAGTCGCGAGCAGGACGGCCGCGAGCAGGACGGGAAGGTCGTGCTGCTCACTGCGCCGTACAACCAACGTCCGGTAGCCGTGGGTCAGCCGTCGATCTGGGACGAGGACGATCCGGCCCGGATCGATCATTGGAACGCCCTGCTGCGTCGCTACGTAAAGAAGCGCGCCGACGCGGGAGTCACGTTGGTGGACTTCAACGCGCACATCTCGCCCGGAGGGGTGTACTCGAACACCCTCGACGGTGTGGAGCTCCGCTACGACGGCGTCCACTTCAAACCCGACGCAGCGGAGCTCATCTTCGGATGGCTGCTGCCCCAATTGCCGGCTGCCTGATCCCGGCTGCCTGATCCCGGGCGCCTCATCCCGGGCGCCTCATCCCGATCCCCATTCGAGGCTCCGGATTGGGCAGACTGAGGATCCGTTCCCATGTCGAGGAGTGCCCTGTGACGCGTCGCATCCGGATGCTGGTACTGATGACTGGCGCACTTGCAGCGTTGGTTGCAGTGCCCGCGAGTGCGGGGACGACCGACGACACCGTCGGCTTCGGCAGCATCAGCCCGTCGTCGGGTCCGCCCGGAAGCGAGATCAGCTACGTGGTGGTCGGCAGCCCGATCGCCGACACGGAATGTCGCGGGTCGAGTGCGTTTGCCACGGAGTTCCTCGGCGCCGATGGCGTACGCCTCGGGACCGGTGGCGAAACCATCGGTGTTCCCGAGACCGCAACACCGGGAACGGGGTATCTGCGGCTCGTCTGTTACGTGTCCGACGCCACCGGTCGGCGCGTCATCCGCGGTGTGTGCACGAGCTTCGAGGTCGTCGACGCCAACACCACCGTCCTCGGCTCCTCTTCGACCGCGGTGGCCGGATCCACCGTCAACGTGCCGTGCCCTGCCGCGCCGCGCACCGTCGTGAGCGAATCGGTCATCGCCAGCCAGACCACCCTCGGCGAAGCCTTCAATCTCATCATCACGCCCCTCGGCGGTTAGACGGAGAGAAGCCTGCCTGACCCGGGCATAATGAGCCCGTGGCGGAGGGCGGGGTGCTGCTGGTCGCGTTCTTCGCTGGCGCGATTCCGTTTTCGAATCTCATCGCGCAGCGCGTCAAGGGGATCGATCTTCGGGACACGCCGTACGGGACGGTGTCGGGGACCTCGATCTATCGCGTCGCCGGGTTCTGGCCGCTCGCGATCTCGGGGATCCTCGACATGGCGAAGGGCGCGCTCGGTCCGCTGCTCGCGGGCGATCGGTGGCTGCTTGCGGTCATCGCCGGCGGGCTCGCCGTCGTAGGGCACAACTGGTCACCCTTCCTCCGCGGCTTGGGCGGACGCGGTGTCGCTCCCGCGCTCGGCGCCCTCGCGGTCACGGCCTGGCCGGGTGTGCCGTTGCTCCTCGGCAGCCTCGTGCTCGGAAAAGCGATACGCGAGACCGGGCTTGGCGGCTTTTTCGGTGAGGTGGCACTAGTTCCCGTGCTCGCGATCACGAACGGTACGCATGGCGCAGTCGCCGGCGCCGTGGTGGCGGTCCCGATGTTGGTGAAGCGCATGTTCGCCAACTCTCGTCCAGCGGAACCCGGTGCTGCGCCATACGTGCGTCGACTCCTGTTCGATCGCGATCCCAGCACTCCAACCCCGTGAGCTCAACTCCGTGAGTGCAGGCTCGCTCGTTCGCCGCGGGGCCTTCCGCGATCTGCTCGCGGGTCAGGCGGTCTCGGGCCTCGGCGACTGGATGGGCACGATCGCGTTCATGGCGCTCGCGCTCGAGCTGACCGGTTCGCCAACCGCAGTGGGCGGGATCCTCACCTTGCGCCTGCTTCCCGCTGCGCTCGGCGGCCCACTTGCGGCGCGTGCAGTGCGCACATGGGACCGACGCCGGACGATGCTGGCGATGGACGCAGCGCGAGCCGTAATCGTGGCCGGTGTGCCCCTCGTGCATGAGATCTGGTGGGTGTACGCGGGTGCGATCCTGCTCGAAGTGGCCAGCCTCGTCTTCCTTCCGGCACGCGACGCGTCCATCCCCGATCTGGTCGAGCGCGAGGACCTTCCGGTCGCCAACGGGTTGGTGCTCGGATCGTCGTACGGCACGATCCCACTCGGCGCTGCCGCATTTGCCGCGGTTGCGGCGTTGCCGTTCGTTGACGTGTTCGACCGTCCGCTCGCGCTCGTGTTCTGGATCGACGCCGCGACCTTCCTCATCTCTTTCGCTTTCATCGCGCGCCTCACGATGCTGTCCAGGTCCAACTCGTCAGGGGGCGGCAGCCATGTGCCGGATAAAGACGTGAGCTTCCGCGCCGCGTTTCGGCTTCCGTTGGTGCGAGCAGTCATGCCGGCGGCCGCGGCGGTCGCACTCGGGCTCGGCGCGCTCTTCTCGCTCGGCATCGTGTTCGTCCAGGATGTTCTGGACGCGTCCGAGGTGGAGTTTGGCGTGCTGATCGCGCTGTTCGGAGTCGGCGCGGTTGGTGGCCTTGGCCTGCTCCACCTTCGGCGCGGACTCGACCCGTTACGCGAGACCCGCATCGGCGTGGCCGCGATCGGCGTCATCGTGACGGCGTTCAGCCTTGCCGCATCGGTCGGCCTGGCCGACATCGGTGCGCTCGCGTTCGGCGCAGCTGCGGCGTTCACACTGGCGTGTGGCATGGGTGCCCTCCAGTCGCGCCTCGACGGCAACGAGCGCGTGCTTGCGTTCGCGGCCTTTCACGTAGTGATCCGGCTGGGGCTCGGCGTGGCGGCGATCGTCGCGGGGCTCATCGGCGATCTCTTGCACGACGGAGGGTGGCTGCGCGACGTGCACTGGCCTGTGGTCGGTGTGCTCGAACCGGCACGTGTCGTGCTGCTCACGTCGGGGCTACTCGTGCTGCTCGTGTCCAGGCTCGTTCGAGTCCCTGTCGAATCCGACGTTCGATCGTGAGTGTCGCGATCGTCACCGACAGTGCCGCGGCCCTTCCCACAGATCTGGCCACGCGCTGCAACATCACCGTGGTTCCGATGTGGCTCACGGTCCAAGGCGTGCCCGAGCCAGAGGGCGCGCGACCGCTCGACGAGCTTGTGTTGCAGCCCGAGGTGACGACGTCGGCGCCCACGCCGGGGGAGTTCGAGCGTGCGATCAAGGAGCGTTCATCTCCTCAGGGAGTGGTGGTGCTCACGATCGCGTCGTCGATGAGCGCGACCTATCAGGCAGCCGTCGTCGCGGCAGAAGCAGTCGGTGGACCGGTTCGGGTCGTCGACACTCGCGCCGCGGGCGGGGCCGAAGCGCTCGTCGTGCTGGCCGCAGCCGAGGCGGCGCGGCGCGGCGCGTCGCTCGACGAAGTGGAAGCCCGAGTGCATGCCGTGATTTCTCGGGTCCGCCTGGTCGCCTCGGTCGGAACGCTCGATCATCTCGTGCGTAGCGGTCGTGTCCCCGGTGTTGCCGGATGGGCCGGCCGCCGTCTCGGGATCAAACCACTGTTTGAGTTCCGTGCCGGCGAGGTGCGACGCCTTCGGCCTGCGTTGAGCACGGATGCTGCCCTCGACCGGATCGTCGCCCTCGTACACCGCTCACAGACCGAGGGAGCACGGCTCCACGTCGCGGCGTTGCACGCGCTGGCACCCGACGCTGCGGCCGAGCTCCTCCAGCGCGTCTCGACACTCGAACACCCCACGACAGCATTCGTCGGTGAGTTCGGACCGGTGATGGTCGTCCACACCGGCCCCGATCTCGCCGGCCTCGCTTGGTGGTGGGAGGAGGAGGAAGCACGCGGTGCCGGAGACGCTCGCCAGGGAGCGAACGGTGCGTTCGAAATACGGTCGTGAGCGCAGGAGCTCGGGCAGTGAGCGACCGCTACACGCAGGCAGCCAGGATGGCGTCTGCCAATTCGGCGCGGCACACCACGAGATCGGGGAGCCACGGGTCGGCTCGGTTGTACTCGAGCGGTGATCCGTCGAGCCGCGACACGTGGAGACCGGCCGCGGCTGCGACGGCTGTCGGTGCTGCGGAGTCCCATTCGTACTGGCCGCCTGAATGTACGTACGCGTCGACGTCGCCGGTGACGACTGCCATGGTCTTCGCGCCGGCGGAGCCCATGGCGACGAGCTCGGCGTCGAGTGCGTCGGCGACGCGGCGCGCCGCCGCAGGTGGGCGCGTCCGGCTCACGACGATGCGCAGCTGACGCCCGCCACTCTCGGGGACAACCGGCGGCTCGGCCGTCGAGAGGACCAACCCTTGTGCGGGAAGCGCGACCGCGCCCGCGGTCAATCCAGGTCCCCCCAAACGCCCAACTCGCTCCCAGAGCGCCACGTGCACTGCCCAGTCGGTGCGCCCAGCTTCGGTGAACTCGCGCGTGCCGTCGAGGGGATCGACGATCCAGACGCGGTCGGCATCGAGGCGCCGGGGATCGTCGGCGGACTCCTCCGAGAGCACGCCGTCGTCGGGATGTTCCGCATGGAGCAGCTCGAGCAGGCGTCGGTTGGCGTCGATGTCGCCGGCATCACCGAGCCTGCCTCCAAGTTGGCCTCCCTCGGCTTCCGTTCGTGCGCGGAGTTTCAAGAGAACCGCGCCGGCTTCGGCGGCGTAGCGGGCGGCGTCGTCGTGATCGCTCATGTGCGGGCAGTATGCATGACGTCGACTCCATGGGTCGCTCCGCTGCGTCCCGGGATACGCGGGCCGCGGATGCTGCCTCCGGTCAAGAAGTGGTTCCGCTACGGTCCTGGCCCATGTCGATTCAGGACCCCGACGCAACACTCCCGACGCAGGGCTACGGCGCCGACGCGACCGCTTCCGCGCCCCGCCCGGTTCCGCCGGGCGGGGGTGGCCCAGGTGGCGGCTACGGCAACGGCGGCGAAGAGAGCGACCCTCGTCGCCTGTGGTTCATCGGCGGCGGCGTGCTCGTGCTCGGGTTGATCATCGGTGTCGTGATCGCGCTGGCCGCCGGGGGTGGTGACGACACGAAGGAGTCGACGTCCACATCTACGTCGTCAACGTCGACTTCCACGTCGACATCCACATCATCGAGCACCACGACGACGACAGGCGCAGGCCCGACGGTCTTGCAGTTCACGGTCAACCCATCGCCGGTGAACTGCCCCGAACTTGGCGGCATCGTGAACATCAACCTCGTGTGGGCAACGACCAACACCACCGGCGTCACGATCAGCATCGACGGTCCGACTCCTTTTGGGAGCTACGGACCCACCGACAACCTGCAGTTCCCGTTCGCGTGCCCGGCCGGGCAGCACACGTACGTGCTCACCGCGAACGGTCAGAACGGTCAGAAGCTGCAGAAGCAGCTCGTGGTCACCGGCGTGGCGCCACCGACCACGACCACCCCAACTACCTAAGGGAAGCGCAAGCGCTCCTACGACTCCCGGCGACGCGGCGCGGCGACGGGTGCGGGTGCGGGTTCGGCGCGTGTCGCGCACGAGATCGGGGCGACCGGCCCCTGGATGAGCTGTCGGAGGAGAGCACCGAAGCCTGAGGCTGGGGCCTGAGCGCGGTGCGTGCCTGGTGTCGGCCGGGGGTATAGGGTGGTTACCCGTCAGTAACATACAGGCGACCGGCCCGTCCGGCGCCGAGGAGGCACCGATGGCGGAGTTCAGTCTCGATCTCAGCGAAGACCAGCTTCAGGTCCAGAAATGGGTTCACGACTTCGCCGAAGACGTCGTCCGACCCGCCGCGGCGGAGTGGGACGAGCGCGAAGAAACCCCGTGGCCAATCATCGAGGAAGCGGCCAAGATCGGCCTCTACTCCCTCGACTTCGTCTCACAATGCGCCGCCGACCCCGGCGGGCTCATGCTCGCTCTGGCCAGTGAAGAGCTGGCGTGGGGCGACGCCGGGATCACCCTCTCCATCCTCGGCAGCACGCTCGCGGTGAGCGGCATCGTCGCCAGTGGCACGCCGCAACAGATCGGTGAGTGGCTCCCGCAATGCTTCGGGACGCCGGAGAAGATCGCGCTGGGCGCGTTCGCCGTGAGCGAACCCGACGCCGGAAGTGACGTGTCGAACCTGCGCACCCGCGCCGTCTACGACGAGAAGTCGGACGAGTGGGTGCTCAACGGAACCAAGACCTGGATCACCAACGGGGGCATCGCCGACGTGCACGTGATCGTTGCTGCGGTCGAGCCTGAGCTCAAGGGTCGTGGTCACGCTGCGTTCGTCGTGGGTCCGGACACGCCCGGCATCAGCCAGGGTCAGAAGTTCAAGAAGCACGGCATCCGGGCGAGCCACACCGCCGAGGTGATCCTCGACGACTGTCGCATCCCCGGCCTGAACTTGCTCGGCGGCAAGGACAAGCTCGACCTGCGCATCGCGCGAGCCAAGGAAGGCCAGAAGACGAAGACGCAGGCTGCCATGAGCACGTTCGAAGCGACGCGTCCGCTCGTTGGCGCGCAGGCTCTCGGCATCGCGCGCGCCGCCTACGAGTTCTCGCTCGACTACGCCAAGGAGCGCATGGCGTTCGGCCGGCCGATCATCGAGAACCAGGGGATCGCGTTCAAGCTCGCCGACATGAAGATGGAGATCGACGCAGCACGGCTGCTCGTCTGGCGGGCCTGCTGGATGGCTGCGGTGAAGAAGCCGTTCGAGTCGGGCGAAGGTTCGATGAGCAAGCTCAAGGCTGGCGAGGTTGCGGTGCACGTCACCGAGGAAGCCATCCAGATCCTCGGCGGTTACGGCTACACCCGCG
>SHVJ01000060.1 GCA_009694295.1 Acidimicrobiia bacterium | reverse complement strand
AGCAAAGCAAGTGGAATTGGATTTCACGCAAGATCAAGAGGAGTTGCGGGACGGGGTGCGGGCGATGCTCGCCGCCGAGTGCCCGATGAGCCTCGTGCGCGAGGTCGTCGAGGACGGCGTTGCCGCTGACGGTCTCTGGAAGCAGATGGTCGAACTGGGATGGCCTGCGCTCACGATCGCCGAGGAGTACGGCGGTCTCGGCATGGGCACCATCGAGCTCGCAGTCGTCGTCGAGGAGCTTGGGCGCGCCGTTGCTCCCGGTCCCTACATCCCGACGGTGTCGCAGTTCGCCGCGATCATCACCGAAGCGGGGTCCGTCGAGCAGCAGGCTCGCTTCCTCGGCGGGGTCGCTGAAGGCACGCTCACCGGAGCCCTCGCGCTCGCCGAATCCGGCGTGGCGTATGACCCCGCTCGGGTAACTGCCTCAGCAACTCGCAAGGGCGACGACTGGCAGCTCCAGGGTGTGAAGAACTCGGTGCTCGGCGGTGGCGACTCCGACGAGATCGCGGTCGTCGCCCGCGTGGACGGAACAACTGGCGACGACGGCATCGGCGTCTTCGTGGTGTCTCGCGACGCCCTGGCGATCACACCGATCACCGCGCTCGACATGAGCCGGAGCCTTGCCACGATCACGCTGGACGGAGTTGTTGTGCCGTCCGACCGGGTGCTCGGCGAGCCCGGCCCCGAAACCGCGAAGGCTGTGCGTCGTGCCGTCGAAGAGGCGGTGGTGGCGCTCGCGCTCGAGACGGTCGGGGTGTGCCAGACGATCCTCGACGTGACGCTCGAATACGCCAAGCAGCGCGAGCAGTTCGGTGTGCCCATCGGTTCGTTCCAGGCCATCAAGCACAAGTTCGCCGACATGCTCGTGGCCCTCGAACGTGCCCGCGCCACTGCCTATTACGCCGCACTCACGATCGCCGAGGACGACGATCGACGTTCGCTCGCGGCATCCACGGCCAAGGTGGCTGCCGGCGACTGCGAGCGTCTGCTCTCCAAGGAGGGCATCCAGATCCACGGCGGCATCGGGTACACCTGGGAGCACGACATGCACCTCTTCGTGCGCCGAGCCAAGACCAACAGCCTCCTGCTCGGCACCGGCGCCGACCACCGCGCCCGCATCGCCGATCTGCTCGGGGTCTAGCCCGAACGCGACACCGCCCGGCCGAAGCCGGGCGGTGTGCACGATCGACTTGCGCCTCGAAACTACGCGGCTTGGAAGATGATCTCCCAGAGCAAGTAGTACACGGCCGCGAGCACAACCGAAGCGCCAATGGCCCGCTTGTGGTTCTCGTAGATCCACGTGCCGATGTTCGTGCCACGGTTGAACAAGCAGTTCAACTCCAACGCCAGCCAGATGAGGCCCGAGACCGCCATGTAGATGCCGCGGTCCTTGTCGGTGGTAAAGGACTGCGGAAAGAAGTGAACCGTGCCAATCATGAACAGCAGCATCGGCAGCGAGAAGATCATGTTCTGGCGCGATGCCAGCAGCGCCTTACGTCCCGCAGCGGCTGCGCCGGGATCGGCTTCCCCGCCGCTGAGGACATTGCGCGCGTTCGCGATGACCTTCTTCTGGTTTGGCCAGATCACGAGCCATACGTTCAAGAACATCGTGATCCCGAGCAGCATCCCAGTGGAGATGGCTACGCCAGCAGGCGACCGGAAGTACTTCTCCGTGAAGAACGTCCCATCGCCGTCACCCGTCTCGGCGATAAGCCCGAGCAGTATGCCGAAGAACAACGTGGCAGCTGCAGCCCAGCGGAACCACCACAGCGCCCGTGAAGCGAGCTTGTCAACGGCGCTGTTGCGCACACCGGCGTCGAGCTCAGCGAAGGCAGGCACCTGCACGAAGTTGAAGTAGTAGAGCAACCCGATCCAGGCGATACCGGAGAGCACGTGCGCCCACCGGGCGAGGAAGTTCGGCCCGAAGTCGCTGAAAAGTTGGATATCGGCCAGCACTCGCGGCACCCCCTGTTGATGGCTGTAGTCACGCGGAAGGTAGCACCGGTTGGGTTCCTCGGGCTGGGATGCCGTGACACTTCGGCGTGTGGTGGGTCAAGGCGGGACCCATCCGCCCACTCACCGAGGTCATGCCCATGCGCCGATCACTCCCGCTCCTCACCACACTCGCCGTCGAAGTCAGCGCGGTGGTGCTCCTCTACCGCTTCATCAAGGAACCCGGGTTCGCGATCCCGATCGCGCTGGGCTGCGCCGCATGGATGCTCAGCTCCACCCTCCTCTATCTCCTTGCGAGGATCACTCGGGTTCCCACCGCGATCAGTGCAGCAGGCCGGGTCACGCTGCCCTCCTTGCGGCGCCGAGTCGATCGTGCGCTCGCCGCATCGATCCTCACTGGCGCCGTTCTGGCGGGCGCCTCACCCGCGCTGGCCGCCGCGCCGCTCGCGTCGGACTCGGTGGTCGAGGCCTCGGCGGTCGCTTCGACTGCAGAACCCGACTCCGACACGCCTTCTGAGCCAGCGTCCGACGCGGCGACGGCCCCCGAACCCGACCCTGCACCAGAGCTGCCGGTGCGCAGCGGCCGGATCGGCGACCCAGAAGCGATCGTCGAGGTCTCCACGACGAGCGACGTTCCCCTCCAGGAAACCCCCGACACCACGAACGCGACGACACCGACCGCTTCGGAGTCGACGCCCGACTCGACGTCCAACGCCACACCCAAATCCATGTCGGATTCGGCATCTGGCTCGATCGCGCGACCCGAACGCTCCGCCCCGCCGGTCACGTCCGCGGCGCCGGCTGCTTCCACGAAGACCCCGGTCGTCGTCCCCGCAGCTGCCGCAACGTCGTACACGGTCGTGGCCGGAGACAACTTCTGGGAGATCTCGGCGCGCCACCTCGCAGCGGAGACCGGTCGCGAACGCGGCGCGTTGAGCACGAACGACATCGTCGAGTACTGGGTGCGGGTGTGCAACGCCAACCGCGATCGCATCCGCTCCGGCGACGTGAACCTCATCGACCCCGGTGAGGTCGTCGAGCTCCCAGCCATCTGACCGAACTTCAGGATCGAAACGGGTTACGGATCTCTTGGGAGGCCGAGGACGCGCTCGCCGATGATGTTGCGTTGGATCTCGCTGGTGCCGCCGGCGATCGTGAGGTTCCGGTTGAAGAGGAACCCACGGCTCCACGTGAGCCCGTCATCGACCGCGATCGCGCCGTCGACCCCAGAGAGCCCGAGACCAACTTCTTGCACGCGCTGGTCGTGCACCACCCCGAGCAGCTTGCGGACCGAAGCTTCGGAACCGCTCGGGTCGGCGCCGGCCAGCGTGGCAAGGGTGAGGCGGAACCCGAGGCAGGCCAGCGCGTGTGCGGTGGCCACGAGTCCGCCGACGTTGTCGAGTACCAGCGGATCGTCACCGAGCTCGCGAGCCTTCACAATGCCGAGCACGCCCTCGAGGCCCGCTCCAAAGCTCAACCCGCCGCCCATGAACACCCGCTCGTTCGCGAGCGTGGTCCTCGCGGCGCGCCAGCCGTCGTGCTCGACACCTACAAGGCAGTCGTCGGGTACGAAGGCGTCGTCGAAGAACACCTCGTTGAACATCGCTTCACCGGTCAACTCGCGCAGCGGTCGGATGTCGATCCCGGCGGTGTTCTTCATGTCGACCATGAAGCACGAGATCCCGTCGTGCTTCGCCGCCTCGGGGTTCGTGCGGGCGAGGAGGATTCCCCAGTCGGCGAACTGCGCCATCGACGTCCACACCTTCTGACCGTTCACGAGCCAGCCACCTTCGACTCGGGTCGCCCGGGTGGTGAGCGCCGCGAGGTCGGAACCTGCACCGGGTTCGCTGAAGAGCTGGCACCAAGAGATCTCGCCGCGCAGCGTTGGCGGAATCCAACGTTCCTGCTGCTCGGCCGAGCCGTAGAGGATGACGGGCGGGAGCGCCCATCCCCCGATCATGATGCCGGGGCGCGGCACCTTCGCCGAGCGGAACTCCTCTTCGACCACGATCTGCTCGACGGCGTTCGCGCCACGCCCCCACGGCTTCGGCCATGCCGGCACGAGGTACCCGGCGTCGGCCACCGCGATGCGCTGCTCGATGCCCTTGAGATCCTTGACCGTGTCGATAAACGCGCGCACCTCGGTGCGGGCGGCGTCGCCCTCGGGTCCGAGATCGACAGTCAGACCACGGCGGGTGCCACTGAGCGCGAGCGAGCACACCGCGACCCGCCATCGACTGGTCGGGCCGAGGATGGCCCGCACCGACATCGCGCGCTTCAGGTACATGTGGGCTTCGTGCTCCCATGTGAACCCGATGCCGCCGAGCACCTGGACGCAATCCTTGGTGTTTTCGAACGCCGCATCGATGGCGAGCGCGATCGCCGCGGCGGCCACGAGCGTGCCGGTCTCAAGATCACTCACCGCGCTCGCGGCATCCCACGCCGCGGCTCGGGCCAGCTCCACTCGACAGACCATGTCGGCGCACTTGTGCTTCACGCCCTGGAACTGGCCGATCGGTCGACCGAACTGCACGCGCTCTTTGGCATACGCAGCCGCGGTGTCGACCGCCCACTGCGCCACACCAACCAGCTCGGCTGCGGTCAACGTGGCCACGAGATCCACGACCTGCTGGGGAGAAACGCCGTCAAGTCGACGGTCGGGCCCTACGACCACGCCGTCGACGGTGATCTCTGCGACCCGACGAGTGGAGTCGACGCTCGCCAGCTCACGGCGCTCGACCGCGTCACCGTCGAGCGCGACCCAAATGGCAGTGTCACCAACGCTGACGGGGACCACGATGATCGCGGCGAGGTGCGCGCCGAGCACGGCACGGACGGAACCAGAGACACGTATCCCGTCGGCTGTCTCCTCCCCGACGAGACCACACCCTTCGCCGCCGCCGAGCGCTCCGGGCGCGTCGCCGTTGGCAAGTCGCGGCAGCAGCTCCGCGTGCGCGGCCTCGTTGGTGGACATCGCGATCACCGATGCCGCGAGCATCGTCGGCAGGATCGGACCGGGAGCCAGCGCCCGACCGAGCTCTTCCAGCACCACCGCGAGCTCGAGCACGCCGTGCCCAGAACCGCCATGGGCTTCGTCGATGTGCAGGCCGAGCCAACCCTGCGCGGCAAGCTCACCCCAGAACGGCGGGAGCCTCTCCTCGGGCGCATCCAAGAGTGCGCGGGGAACGGCGGGCGGACAATGACGCCCCATCCAACCGCGCACCGCGTCCTGGAGGGCAACGTGCTCGTCGGCGATCCCAATCGGCATCGGTCTAGAGCTCCGTTCGGTTGGCGATCTCGTTGAGCACTTCGGCGAGGATCGCCGGCGCGCTGATCATCACGTCGTGTCCCGTGTCGAGCTCGATGACCTCGACTTCACCGCCGGGTGAGTTGCAGAGGTTCTCGATCGCGCGATCCTGATCTGACAACGGCAGCGCTTGGTCTTGGAGGAGGCGCACGTAGACCTTGGGGAGCTCGGGCGGAATACCCCGTCGCGTCACCTGCTCACCAAAGACGCGGAACGCCTCCGTACCCGTGTGGTCAAGCACGAATTGGGTCTGCTGCTCGTCCATGTCGTTGCAGAACATGTTGCGTGTGCGCTCCGCATCCAAGCCGCCCGCGGCATTGGAGCTGTCGTCGGGCGAATCGCCCACGAGAGCCTGCGCGGCATCGCTCGCAGACGACGGCACGCCGTCCATCACGAGCGCGCCTTCGGCGGGGACCATCGCCGACACGAACACGAGATGCGACACGCGCTCCGGAATGCGCCGCGCGACCTCGCTGATCGTGAGACCACCCATCGAATGACCCACAAGCGTGAAGCGCCCATCGTTCAAGTCGGCAAAGCCCGCGGCATCGATGTCGGCGATTGCCGACGCGGCCCAGGCATCGAGCGTCACGGTCGCCAGCTCGGGCGGAAGCGGATCGGGCACAGGAACGCCTCTGATCGACTTGGGCGGGAGGTCGACTGCGAGTGTCGGCCCCGCGAGGAGCGGAATTGTTGGCTCCCAGCACCAGGCACCGTGCGCGCCGCCGTGAACAAGAACCAGTGGAGTCGTCATGAGATGAACGTGTTACGCGATGCGTTCGTCGTCGCGCCAGACGGCAATCGCCTGCGTCGGACAGCCCTGAGCGGCCAGCACGATCTTCTCTTCGGGATCACCCTCGGGATCGACGACGTGCGAGATGTTGTCGTCGCCGAGCTCGAACGTCTTCGGTGCCCAGAACTCGCAGTTACCACCGCCCATGCACTTCTCGGGATCGACCTCGATGCGCAGCGCCATGTCGATCTCCTATCCCACGTCGAACAGGACGGGCAACGTGGTGGGTGAACGGAAGGTCTCGCCGTGGATGTGCGGGTTGTCGCGTTCCACGGCCTCTGGATCAAGACGAAGGTTCGCACAACGATCGAGCAGACGGTTGACCGCGACCCGCATCTCCAAGCGGGCGAGGTGCATCCCGAGGCACATGTGCACGCCGCTTCCGAACGAGATCATCGGCTTCGACTCCCTGAACAGGTCGTACTCGTCGGCGCGCTCCCACCGCGTCTCATCGCGGTTCGCCGATCCCACATGGGGCACTACCTGCATCCCAGCAGGGATCTTCTCGCCATGGATCTCGGTGTCGCGCGTGGCGACACGCGACGTGATGAGCAACGGCGGCTCCCACCGGATCGCTTCCTCGACCGCTTGGGTCATGAGGAAGCGATCGACCCGCAGCCGATCGAGCTGTTCAGGGTTGGTCAACAGCCCGTAGAGGAAATTGCCCGTCGCTCGATACGTGGTCTCGGCGCCAGCGGGGAGGAGCAGCCGAAGGAACGAGAAGATCTCCTCGTCGCCGAGAACCTCACCGTCGAGCTCCGCGGCAGCCAGCTCGCTCATGAAGTCGTCCTGCGGCGCGCGCCGGCGATCGGCGAGCATCTCGGCCAGGTACCCGCGCAGGTCCTTGGAGCATTGGATCCCGTGCATCGGATCGGCCGACACGTTGATGATTGCGTTGGCCCACTCGTGGAACTGTGCGTGATCTTCAACCGGAAGCCCGAGGACAACCGCGATCACCTGCACGGGGTACCGGAACGTGAACTCGCGCACGAGCTCGGCACTCCCCCGCGGTGCGAAGGTGTCGATCATCTGATCGACGACCTGCACGACGAGCTCGTCTTCCCAATGGGCGAGCGACTTGGGTCGAAACGGCACCGCCACGAGCGAGCGCAAGCGCTTGTGCTCGGGTTCGTCCATTCCAACGAGCACGTATGGACCCATCACGATGCTCATGCCCTCGCGAATGCTGGATGACGAGAACGTCTCGTTGTCGCGGAGCACCGCGTTCACATCGTCGTAGCGGTAGAGCTCGAGCGCCTCGATCGCCTCCCCCATGTCACTCCAACCTTGGCCGCGGGCGATCGGTGTGTTGCGGCGACACTCGGCGAGACGCGGGTGCGGGTTGCACGAACCCGGAGGATCGATCGGATACTGCGCGAGCGGGTCCCAGTCGGGATAGGGACCGGACGCGTCGACCGTTGGCGCAGTCACGAGAGTCGAGATTACTGGGAGAGCTCGAGGAACCGCTGGTAGCGATCCTCCATCGGCGTTGCCCACGCGGGGTCGGCTTCGACGCGCCGACCGACGCTCGCCCATTTGCGACCGTCCGCCATCGCGGTGACCTCTTCGAGTCCGGCGGCGATGCGCGCGAGCCACGCCGAACCCAACGCGCCACCCTCCGGCACTGCGACACAGTCGACGGGGATCTGCGTGGCATCGGCCACCGCTTGCACCCATTCGCTCACTCGCACACCCCCACCGGTCACCACGATTCGGCGCGGTTCGAGGCCGATGCGTTGACGAGCGGTGTCGAGCGCACGGCGCACGACAAACCCCGACGCTTCGAACGACGCGCGGCGGATGGCCGCGCCGTCGTGCGTGAGGTCGAGGTCGGCCAGGACCGCACGACGCGTCGTGTCGTGTAATGGAGCGCGCTCCCCACGCGGATACGGCGCCCACACCGGCACCCGACCCGGCTCGGGCGTGCCGCCCTCCGCGAGCAAGCCGGCGGCCCAGTTGCAGAAGAGTCCGCCGGCGTTGCTCGGCCCGCCCACGAGCAGCTTGCCGGGCGCGGTGTGCGGAATGGTCCAGTAGCCGGGCACGGTGTCGGCGTTGTCGGTGACGGCCCAGATAATCAACGTGGTGCCGAGGATCACGAGCACGTCGCCGTCGTTGTCGGCGCCAGCCACGATCTGCTCGGCCATCGCGTCGATCGCGCCGGACGCGAGCGCTGGTCCGTCGCCATCGACCTGCGCGGCCTTCCAGCCGGGCGGGAGCACGCGCGGCATCTCTTCGATGCGCGCGCCAATCTCGGCGCCGATGGCGGCATCCCAACCGTGCTGGTAGTCGAAGAAGGGATGCGCGGTCGCGGCCGTCGTTGTGTCGATGACCGCCTCGCCCGAGAGCGCGTGGTTCGCGACGCCTTGGGCCGGCCAGAAACCTTTGGCGTTCGGAGCCTCGCGGCGCGCCCACGCCATGAACCCGAGGAGCTCGCCGCGTTCGGTCGGGATCTTGTCGCCACTCTCACCGTCACCGACCTCGCGACCGCGCTCATCGCCGTAGAGCAAGCCGGGCACAAGAGGTACGCCATCGTCACCGACGGCAGTGAGCGACGGGACCATTGCGGCCACGCTCACGCCGCGTACGTCGAGATCGGTGGAGACCGCGGCAAGTGCTTCGCGCGGGCCCCGGCGCCAAGCGACCTCGGCGTCGTGCTGGAAGCGCCCCGGCGTCGGCACGGAGAACTCGTGGGGCACACGCACGCTCGCCACAACCTTGCCGTCGCCATCAGCCGCGACGGCCTTGACCGACGACGTACCGATGTCGATGCCGACCGTGACCTCGGCGCGGCTCACGACGCGCCCGTGAGCTCGGTGATCACCGCGTCGTGCAGTTGTCCGTTCGTGGTGACACACGGCGCTTCGTTCACCCACCCGTTCCCGGTGAGGTCGCTCACGCGGCCGCCGGCCTCTTCGACGATCGGACGCAGCGCGGCGATGTCCCAGATCGAGAGGGTCGGTTCGATCATGGCGTCGGCTGCGCCCTCGGCCACCAGCATGTGCCCCCAGAAATCGGCGAAGCCCACGGGCCGCCAGCACTTCTTCGCGATGGCGCGCCAGCCCGCATCGAGGCCCACGGGCTCGAACTCGCGCTCGTTCGGTGCGCAAATGTGCGCGTCTTCGATCGCGCTCACGTCCGACACGTGGATCGGATCGCCGTCCGCGAACGCTCCACTCCCCTTCGCCGCCCACCATCGACGACCGAGCGCCGGCGCCGAGACCACGCCGACGACCAACTCGCCATCAACTTCGAGGGCCAACAACGTCGCCCATGCCGGCACGCCGCGCACGTAGCTCTTCGTCCCGTCGATCGGGTCGACGATCCACCGCCGCGACGCACCTGTGCCGGTCTCACCCATCTCCTCGCCGAGAACGCCATCGTCGGGGCGATCGACGCCAAGACGGGCGCGCATTGCGTCCTCGACCGCACGGTCGGCTTCGCTCACCGGCGTGAGGTCGGGCTTGGTCTCCACATGGAGATCGTGCGCGCGAAATCGCGGCATCGTGATGTTGTCGGCCGTGTCAGCCAACGCGAGCGCGAGCGCGAGATCTTCGGCGTGCACGTGGCCCAAGGGATTGGTCGCTGGCTACTTGGGTGCGGGGATCTCGAGCACGGTGGCTGAACCCATGCCGCCACCGGCGCACATGCTCGCGACGCCAGTACCGCCGCCGCGGCGTCGCAGCTCGTGGATCAGCGTGGTGACCATGCGAGCACCAGTACTCGCCACCGCGTGTCCGAGCGAACAGCCGCTGCCGTTGACGTTGACGATCTCGTGTGGGAACCCGAGGATGCGACTCGACGCGACGGCCATCGCCGCGAACGCCTCGTTGATCTCAACGAGATCGACGTCCTTCACGGTGAGGCCCGCGCGGTCGAGCGCCTTCGGGATGGCGAGGGTTGGTGCGAGGCCGGTGTCGGCCGGCGGTAATGCCGACGACGCCCATGAGCGAATGACTGCAAGTGGTTCCAGACCGTGGTCCTCGGCGTAGCCCGAGTCGCACACGACCAAGACAGCCGCGCCGTCGTTCAGCCCCGAAGAGTTCCCGGCCGTCACCGAGAACCCCGGGATCTCGGGGTGGAGCACCGGCAGCGATGCGAGCTTCTCGATCGTTGTGTCGCGTCGAGGATGCTCGTCGACGTCGAAGACGCGCGTCTCGCCCTTCCCGACCGGCACGTCGACGCCGAAGATCTCATCCTTGAATCGACCTTCGTCGGTAGCTGCGATCGCGCGCATGTGCGAGTGGTATGCCCAGTGGTCCTGGTCTTCGCGCGTGACATTGGCCTTCTGCGCGGTGTTCCACGCGACCGTGATCGACATGTCCATCGTCGGCGCATCGGGCGTCTCGGGGTGGCTCGGCGACAGCCACTGCTGCACGCCGGAGTACGGGCCGCCGAGCTTCTTGAAGACCTGCGGCGACTGCGTGAGGCTCTCGGTGCCACCGGCGATGACCACGCGGTCCATGCCGGCGATGATGTTCGCGGCGGCCGTCTGCACGGAGGCCAGGCTCGACGCGCAATGACGGTTGTGCGCCATGCCGGGCACGTCGATCATCCCGAGTTCGAGCGCGGCGTAGCGAGCGATGACACCACCGCCCTGCAGCACTTCGGCGAGCACGATGTCGTCGACGTCGTCGACGGGGATACCCGACCGCTTCAGCGCCTCACCGATGGCGAGCTTGCCGAGGTCGAACGCGGAGAAGCTCGCGAGCGAGCCCCTACGCGCCGTGCCGATTGCCGTACGGGTGGCGGAGACGATGACGGCGTCGCCCATGAAGACGTTCCCTTCCCGAGACCTGTGAACCTGGCGCAGGTGCGCAGCGAGGCTACCTGACGTCGCCGTCAGGTCGTGCGGTACCGTGCCGCGGTGCCGACCTGGGGTGAGTTGCAGGAGGACCAGCTCCGCTACATGGCCCGGACCGTCCCCGACGAAGTCGCGTACCGCAACCTCGACGCAGGGACTGCGCTCACGTTCGCCGAATGGGAGCGCGAGTCGAACCGCTTGGCTCGGGGGCTCGTCGAACTCGGTGTGCAAGGCGGTGAGCGCGTCTCGATCTACCTTCCGAGCGACGAGGCGTTCCGGTGGGTCATCGCGTACGCCGGAGTGCACAAGGCCGGCGCGACGGTCGTTCCCACGAACATTCGACTCACGGTCCCTGAGCTGGTCACGATCCTGAGTCACGCAGAGGCGACCGCGCTGTTGACATGTGAGTCGTTGCTCGCCACGGCGCTCGTGGCGCGAGAGCAGCTGCCCGCGGCGCGACTTGTCGTCAGCGAGGGTGGCACTGGCGACGACGTGCATGCGTGGAGCGACGCACTTGCCGATGACGGCAGCGAGTTCCAAGTGCGGGTCGAGGAGACCGACCTCGCCGATGTGATGTACACGTCGGGAACGACCGGTGCACCCAAAGCCATCGCGGTCAGCCACCGCACGGTCGCGACAGTGCGCAACCTCGAGCCCACGTGGACCGGTGACGGCTGGATCCACGGGGCGCCGATGTTCACGTTCGCCGGGATCAGCTTCATCTACAACCCGATGAAGCTCGGCTGCACCGGCTTTTACCAACCGAAGTTCGATGCCGGTGCGTGGCTGCGCTACGTCGAGACGCTCCGACCGGCGCGTTGCATGCTCGTGCCCGCCTTTGCCGAGCTCATCGTCGTGCATCCCGACTTCGAGACCGCCAACCTCTCCAGCCTCCACCACGTCTCGGTCGGAAGCGCACCGATCGCACCGAAGACGCTTCTCACACTGATGGACCACATGCCGCAGGCGACCATCGCCAACTCATACGGGATGACCGAAGCGGGCGCAGCGTTCATCCTCATGCCGCACGACGAGATGCGTCAGCGCGTCGGATCGGTCGGCAAACCGATTCCACCGATGGAGATCCGCATCCTCGACGATGACGAGCACGAGGTCGCGGTGCGCGAAGTTGGCGAGTTGCTCATGCGCAAGCCCGGTGATCGCCGCGAGTACTTCAAGGATGAGAGCGCCACGGCGAGCATGTGGACCGACGACGGATGGCTCCGCACCGGCGACCTCGCCTACGTCGACGAGGACGGCTACCTCTACATCTGCGGCCGCAAGAAGGACATGATCATCCGCGGTGGCAACAACATCTATGCCACCGACGTCGAGGCCGTGCTGCTGGATCACCCCGACGTGCAGGAGGCAGCCGTCGCGGGGATCCCACACCAGGTGCTGGGCGAGGACGTCGCCGCGTGGGTGGTGCGTCGTCCGGGGAGCACGCTGGGCGTCGACGATCTGCTCGCCTTCTGTGCCGAGCGCCTCGCCGACTACAAGTGCCCGCGCCAGGTCCAGTTCGTCGACGAGCTCCCCAGGAACGCCACCGGTAAAGTCATGAAGCACAAACTGCCTGGGAGGTGACCGAGCCGTCCACCATCCCTGATCGGCTACTTTGCGCGGCTGACAGCGACGTCATCTAGGGAGAAGATTCGTGGCACTCACCGAGCTCAAGGGCATGTCGACCGGCACGCAGACGGTCGTGATCGAGCGGGGACCCGTGCGGGTGTTCGCCGACGCGCTCATGGACCCCGATGACACCTACACGCAGGACGGCGCGCCGGTGCCACCAACGTTTCCCTTCGTGATGTCGTACTGGGGCTCGATGGGTACGGGCGGCGCGGCCGGTCTACCGATCGAGAAGCTGCGCGGCCCAGGCCGAGCAATCCTCCACGGCGAGCAGGCCTTTGAGTACTACCGCTGGCCGAAAGTGGGCGACGTGCTCGAGGGCACCGGCACGGTGAGCGACGTCTACGAGAAGGAGAAGTCGAGCGGCGGCAAGCTCGAGTTCTACGTGACCGAGACGGAGTGGAAGGACGCCAAGACCGGCGACCCGGTCTGCAAGACGATCTTCACGCTCGCGATCAACGTCAAGCCCCCCAAGGATTGATGGCTCGCCATGCCGGTTGTGTTCAACCATCTCGGGCATTGCGTCACTGACCTCGCCCGTTCGCGTCGCTTCTACGAGGAGCTCTTCGAGTTCACGTTCCTACGCGAGATCAACCCGCCTGACGACCCGTCGAACAAGCTGTTGCGCTTGCAGAACCCGATGGGGATGACCGCGTTGTACCTCGAACGCGACGGCTTGGTCTTGGAGCTCCTCCACTTCGCCGGCGAGGGCTCGAAGGCACTCCCCGTTCGCGAACGGGTGATGAATGAGCCCGGCCTCACGCACATCTCCGTGAGCTGCGACGTTGACGACATCTGTGCACGCGTCAGCGACTTCGGTGGCGAGGTGCTCGAAGACACCAACATCGGGTTCGGTTGCTTCGTGCGCGATCCCGATGGTCAGCTGATCGAGCTGCTCCCGATGGCGTACGCCGAACGCATCGAGGCTGAGCGCTGACCTCAGCCGGCGTGGATCTGCTGCACGGCGCGACGCTCGGCGATCTCCTCCGGGAGCATCGGCGCGCCCGTCCCCACGTACTCGGCGCGGTCGACGGCGACGTTCGTCTGACCTACCCCGCGCTCGACGGCCGGGTGAACCGACTCGCCGACGCGCTATCGAGCGAAGGCGTGACCGCGGGTGATCGTGTGCTGTGGCTCGGCCAGAACTCGTCTCGCGTGCTCGAGCTGTTACTGGCAGCGTCGAAGGTTGGTGCGATGTTCTGTCCCGCGAACTGGCGCCAGAGTCCCGATGAGCTCGCGTTCGTCATCGACGACCTGGCCGCGAAGGTTGTGGTCTGGCAAGAGGAAGAGGTCGGCGACACCGTGCGTGCCGGACGGGAGCGGGCTACGTCGACCGCTCGATGGATCCAGCACGACGACGACAGCGCCGACAGTTACGAGGCCTTCCTCGCAGCTGGCTCGGATGTCGATGCCGAGATCGCCGTCGACCCGGCGAGCTGCGCGCTCATCATCTACACCGCGGCATTCGGCGGGCGACCCAACGGGGCGATGCTCAACCACACCGCGTGCATCACCCAAGGCATGGTCTACGGGCAGTACACGGGCACGACCGGGGAATCGGTGTTTCTCAACAGCGGTCCGTTGTTCCATCTCGGGACACTGATGAACACGTTCTCGGTGTATGTAGCCGGCGGCACGAACGTGTTCCTGCGCCGCGTCGACGGTGAAGACCTGTGTCGCGTCATCGCTCAGGAGCGATGCACGGGTGCGTTCCTCGTCGGCCCGATGATGGATCAGCTCGTCGAGGTGAACGCCGACGGGCGGTACGACCTGTCGAGCCTCCGGCTCCCGCGGGGACGCCGCGCTCTCGACGCGATGGTGAGTCCCGACGAAAGCGCGTGGGCGGCATCGCCTGGCGGATACGGGCAGACCGAAGCGATGGGGATGATGACCTTCAACTGCCTCGGTTTAGGCGCGATCGGCACGCACGGGCGGCCGTCGCCGGTCGTGCAGATCCGTGTGGTTGATGAGGATGACCGCGATGTTCCCACCGGTGAGACTGGCGAGATCGTGGTGCGCGGGTTGACAGTCATGAACGGGTATTGGAACCGGCCGGAAGAGAACACCGAGCGCGGGCGCGGCGGCTGGCACCACACCAGGGACCTCGGTAAGCGCGAGTCGGATGGCTCGTTGTCGTTCGTCGGTCCGAAAACGCGCATGATCAAGTCGGCGGCCGAGAACATCTATCCCGTCGAAGTGGAGCAGTGCATCACCTCGCATCCCGATGTCGCCGAGTGCGCCATCATCGGGATCCCCGATCCCAAGTGGGTGCAGAGCGTGAAGGCGATCGTCGTGGCTCGGGAGGGTACGTCGGTCACCGAGGCCGACATCATCGAGCACTGCCGAGCCGCGATCGCGTCGTACAAGAAGCCGAAGTCGGTTGAGTTCGTCGACGCGCTGCCGAAGACCGGATGGGCGATCGACTACGACGCGCTCGACGCTCAGTTCGGCGGGGGCAACTACCCCGGCGGCCGGGTCCGCAGCGCATGACACCCTTCCCCGAGGGTGCATATCGACGACGCATCCGTCTCGTGGTAACAGAGCCGGGCGTCG
>SHVJ01000059.1 GCA_009694295.1 Acidimicrobiia bacterium | reverse complement strand
CCGGCTGACCACCAGCGGACCGGCCCGCAAGCAACTTCGCCGGGCGCTCGAAGTCGATGAGGCGTTCCGCGAGCAGGTCGTGGAGAAGTTCTGCGAGCAGTCCGAAGTTCAGACGGCGCTCGAGGGATGGAAGGTCGAGTCCGCGGTGGAGCGCGTTGCCGACGCCGCGGCACGAGCCGACCTGCCCTTGCTCGCGTCGGTGCTCTCTGCGGCTCGCCCGAAGGGCTGGACGTTCGGTCTCGGGATGGTGTGCGCCGCGGCGGAGCGTGACCGCACTGAGCAAGAGCGCGACGACGATGCCAAGGCCTGGGAGACCCGACTCGGATCAGTCAACGAAGCGCGCCGGCGGGCCGAGATCGCGCGTGACGATGCCCTCACCGAGGTGGCCCGCATCGACGCGGAGCTCCGCGACGAACGGGCAACCCGGCGGGACCGTGAAGCCAAGGCCGCAACCGACGTCGAAGACGCCGATCGTCGGCGGCGGGATGCCGACGTGGTGGCCGAGCAGGCGACCGCCCGGGCTGACGACGCCGAAGCCCGCCTCGGGCGCGAGGCCGAACGGGCCCGCGTCGCTGAGCATGAGCTGCGGATGTTGCGTCGTGAGTCGAGTGAACGCGCGCAAGCGTCCATCGAACCGCCGGCGCCCCTCACGCGCCCCGAGGTCGAAGCACTCGCCGCGGCGTCGGCGGAAGCGCAGCGCTTGGCGGCGGCGCTCGAAGGACTCACCCGTCGCGCGCGCGATGCCGTAGCGGCGACCGAGACATGCACCGAATCACCAGCCGAGCCCGGCGATGCCCCCGCCGCCGCATCGGGACCACGTCGTACGCGCCCGTTGTGCCCTCCGGGGATGCAAGCGGATACGCCCGAGGCGCTCGACTCGATGTTGCGGACGCGAGGTGTGGTGCTCGTTGTCGATGGCTACAACGCGTCGATGGACGGTTGGTCCGACGCCGTGCCGGCGGAGCAGCGCGAGCGGCTGGTCGCGGCGCTCGAGCGATTGCACCTACGGGTTCGGTGCGATGTGGTCGTCGTGTTCGACGGCGCTGATGTCGTGGGTGTGCAGCCGCCGCGGCGAGCGGGGGTGCGGGTGATGTTCTCCAAAGACGGCGAGGAAGCCGATCCCGTCGTCGTGCGCGAGGTCGAGTCTCGACCCAAACGAGTTCCGGTGATCGTCGCGTCGTCGGACCGCTGGGTTCGTCAGAACGCCGAGGCGCAAGGCGCGATGGTCGTGCCTTCCGCCGTCCTCCTTGACGTGTTGCGGCGCTAATTCGGGTCAGCAGCACTCTGTCGACGCACACGACGACATTGTCTCGGCATCGGCGAGCACCGTGTACCACTCCCATGGGCCGTCGGGACCTTCGATCCAGACCTTGTCCTGCACCGCGTAGCAACACGTCGTGGCGTCCTCGTTGACCGTCGGGAGACCGGCGTCACTCATTCGGGCCGCGGCCTGTCCGACCTCGTCGGTCGTCTCCACTTCCACGCCGAGGTGGTTGAGGCGCTCCGATGCGTCGGGTGCTTCGAAGAGCACGAGCTTCAGCGGGGGATCGGCGACGGCGAAGTTGGCGTAGCCCGGCTTGCGCTTGTTGGGCGCCACGCCGAAGAGCCGGGAGTAGAAGTCGACCGCCTGGTCGAGGTCGGCGACATTGAGCGCGAGCTGCACGCGAGCCATGGGAGCTCCTTCGGGGTTCGTGTATGTATTGACTACCGTCTATCTAACAGATAGATTGATGCTCGTCAATACGAATCTGCGGTGAACATGACCTGGAGTGAAGATGGATGTCCGCACGATCACCCGCTGCTGCGAACCGGTGTTGACCGCGCCGTTGGGCGAGGACGACGCCGAAGAGCTCGCGAGCGCGTTCAAGGTGTTGGCCGACCCGGCTCGGCTGCGACTGATGAGCCTCGTGGCCAACAGCCCGAGCGGTGAAGTGTGTGCATGCGACCTCGTGGTCCCGCTCGGTCGCAGTCAGCCGACGATCAGTCATCACCTGTCGGTGCTCGTTGATGCCGGACTTCTCGCGCGTGAGCGGCGCGGGAAGTGGGCGTGGTACTCGATGGTGCCGGAGAAGCTCGCAGTGCTCTGCCAGATCCTGGCGCCCAGCGCATCGTGCTGAACCGCGCACTTGCGCGACAGGCGCTGGCCGAAGCGGTCGGCACGGCGTTCCTGCTCATGGCGGTTGTGGGCTCGGGGATCGCGGCGTCGCGTCTCAGCCCGGACGACACCGGACTGCAGCTCCTCGAGAACGCGCTCGTGACCGGCGCCGCGTTGGTTGCGATCCTTTGCGCGATCGGCCCGGTCTCCGGCGCGCATCTCAACCCCATCGTCACCATGGTCGATCGTTGGTTCGGGGGTATCTCGACGGGCGTTGCCGCCACCTACTGCGCCGCTCAAGTTATAGGTGCCGCGCTCGGTGTGATGGTCGCCAACGTGATGTTCGATCTTGATCCGATCGAGTGGTCGACGAAGATCCGAGACAGCGGCGGCCAGGTCGTGGGGGAGGCGGTTGCCGTCGTCGGCCTCTTGTTGGTGGTCTTCGGTGTGGCCCGATCCGGGCGTCGGACGGTGGCTCCCTTCGCGGTCGGGGCGTACGTCACCGCGGCGTACTTCTTCACGTCCTCGACCAGCTTCGCCAACCCCGCGGTCACGTTGGCGCGAACGCTCAGCGACTCGTTCTCTGGGATCGAGCCCGGGTCGGTCCCGGGCTTCCTCGGCGGGCAGGCCGCAGGTGCGGTCATCGCAGTCGCGGTCATCGCCGTCCTCTACCCACGAGCGCGCGACGTGGCCGCAGATCTTGTGGTTCCCCGCCCGACTGATTCTGTTGCACGGGGCAGCTCGTGACGCCGGAGCTTTGAAGCCCTGACCAGCCAAAACGCTGGGCCTGGGCCTGTCATACCCGTCTGCGATGGTGCTCGGCATGAGGATCATCGACTGTGCAGAGTGCTTGATGCAGCAGACGGAGGCCTGCGACGACTGCGTCGTGACCTTCATCACCAGCCGGGAGCCGGGCGACGCCCTGGTGATCGACGTGGCTGAGGAGCGGGCCGTGCGGGCCCTCCAACGGGCCGGGCTCCTGCCCGACCTGCGCCACGTGGCGCGGTAGCTGCCCCGCGAGGCGGCGGGCCACGAGGCGGACGTGGTTGAGATGCCACCCCGCGTCGGAGCGGAGGCGGTCATGCTCGACGCGCTCCACCTCGAACGTGTCAGGCAAGAACGCGGTGAGGGCATCGACGGAAGCGAGGAGCCGCGCCAGTGATCCGGGCAAGGGTCGCGTCCTGCGTTGCACGATGATCTGCGCGGCGCCCCTGGGATGGCGAAGCGTCCAACGTAGCGGCGGCCGGGCACCAGCCGTTCGAGCGATGAGTACGAAGCGCCCGTCGGGTGTGAGCACACGCTCGACTTCAGCGAGGTACTCCGCGGCGGTCGCCACGGTGAGGCAATGGAGGCAGCCGCGGTCGACGACGAGCGAGGCGGCGCCGTCTCGGAGCGGGAGGTTGCAAGCATCTGAGACGCCAAAGGCGGCGGAATGTCCGTTGCCGCTTGTACGACCCTGAGCGACTGCGTGGAATGCGAGATCGAGGCCAACCGCAAGCGGGAACCGTTCACCCAAGAAGTGGGTGACGCTTCCGGCACCGCAACCCACGTCGACGGCAACCCCAGGTGGGAAGTCGCGAGCTGCGGCCGTCTCCGCGATGATCGGCTCGACACGCGCTCGAAACCAGCTGTGGTCCTCAGCCCGGCCCGACCAGGACCGTTCCCACCTGTCGCGTTGCTGTGTCAGTCCTTCACCTCGGCTCGCAACGCACCGACCGTGCACTGGTCCTTCGAGCGATGAGCGAACGGATCAAACTGGTAGATCCGCATCGCGTTCTCATGCGTGATCTTGGCCACCTCATCGTCGGGCACGCCTTCGACCTGCTTGGCCATCGCTTCGGGTGAGTGTGGCCAGGTGGAGTCGGAGTGTGGGTAGTCGCATTCCCAGGTGATGTTGTCGATGCCGATGCGGTGCCGGTCTTCGACGCCGGCGCGATCGCTGATGAAGCAGAAGCTGAAGTGGTCGAGCGCAACCTGGCTCGGGAGCTGGTCGCCGAAGTCCTGGTGCGTCCAGAAGTGATGCTGCTGGTACGTGTAGTCGGCGCGCTCGAGCCAGTAGGGCACCCAACCCGTACCGCCTTCCGACAGCGCGAACTGAAGGTCGGGGAACTGGCGCAGCACTGGCGACCAGAGCAAGTCGGTGGCCGCGTGCATCGTGTTGAGCGGCGTGAGCTGGATCATCACGTCCATCGGCGCGCCCGGCTCGAGCGCGAGCGTGGTCGACGACGATCCGATGTGCAGGCAGATGACCGTGCCTTCGTCTTGGCATGCGGTGAAGAACGGGTCCCAGTAGCCGCCGAAGATGTGCGGCCAACCGAGCTTGGCCGGGTTCTCGGAGAACGTGACGGCGTGGCACCCCTTCTTCGCGACTCGGTGCACTTCGTCGGCCATGAGCTGCGGATCCCAGATCGGCGGGATCGACAACGGGATCATCCGCCCGGGGTACGTGCCGCACCACTCGTCGATGTGCCAGTCGTTGTAGGCCTTCAACAAGTTGAGGCCCATCTCGAGGTCCTTGGAGCGCGAGAACAGCTGGCCGCAGAACTGCACGAAGCTCGGGAAGCACATCGAGCCGAGCACGCCGTTGCGGTTCATGTCGTTGATGCGCTCGGTGATGTCCCAGCAACCCTTGCGGATCCCGTCGAGCGCGGTGGGCTCGATGCCGTACTCCTCGGGGGGCTTGCCAGCGACCGCGTTCAGGCCGATGTTGGGGATCTCGTGGCCTTCGTACTGCCAGACGTCCGTGCCGTTGTCCTTGTGGACGAACTTCGGCGCGAACTCCTTCCACTTGTCGGGAAGGTGGTTGTCGAAGAGAGTGGGCGGCTCGACGACGTGGTCATCGACGCTGACGAGGACGAGGTCTTCGACCTGCATGGCACTTCCCCCTGTTGCCTGACGTTGACGTCAGCCTAATTCCCGGCCGCGACACCTGCGGGCGCCACTGAGTAACGTCCCCGGCTATGTCGAACTCCATGGCCCTTGCCTTGACCGTTGCCCGAGTGTGGGTGGGCATCGTGATGTTCGCCCATGGCTGGCGACACCTGCAGTCGGTGCGAAGCGGACCGGGCATGGCGAACTGGTTCGAGAGCCTCGGACTGAAGCCAGGGAAGCTCCATGCCTGGAACGTGACCCTTACCGAGCTCGCGGTCGGCCCCGCGCTCGTACTTGGTCTTTTCACGCCGGCGGCCTACGGCGGGACGGCCGCGATCCTCCTCGTGGCCCTCGCCACCAACCACTGGAAGAACGGCTTCTTCATCAACAGCCCGGGCGAAGGGTGGGAGTACGTCGGCACGCTCGCTGTGCTCTCGGTTGCGCTCGGTGCGCTTGGGCCGAGCAAGTGGTCGCTCGACCGCGAGCTCCACATCCACTTCGCGTTCGATCACCGGAAGGCCGCGATCGTCGCTGTTGCCCTCGGCATCGGCGGAACGATCGCGTTCCTCGCTGCGTTCTGGCGTCCACCGAAGGCGAAGGACGCAAAGAGCTAGAGGGTCGGGCTCGTTCCTCGACTCCGTGACGCGATTCGCACGCGCCAGCGCGGCTGCACCGCGATCTTCTGCACCGATGGGGGAGCGGACTCGCGGCGCGGCGTCGACAACAACGCTTCTGGACGCACGACCTCGATCGCAACGCGATCCGAGCTGAGTCGAACCGTCACTCGCCCCGCGACTTCGCGGCCCCATGCGGTGTTCGGGAGCAGCACGCGCTCCGGTGTCGCAGCGTGCGCCCATTCCGCGACGGCGCGTGCGACGTCCTCAGCAACAAATGAGCCGGTGAGCTCCAACACCGTGTCCGCGTCGCCCGCGCCGAGGTCGGGGCGGCCAGGTTCGAGCACGGCCGCGGTCGAGCGTCCCTGCGATGTCGTGTCGTGCTGCGTGCTCGCGGCGGCTCCCCACGGACCCGGCCCGAGATCGCTCGCCGTCAGGGAGCGAATCAGATCGCTCGGGACGAGTGCCTGTGCCGCGGGTTCAGGGTCGCATGGATCAGTGAGTTCCGCGGCGCACGAGACGACGGCCGGGAGCTCGATCACTGCTTGCAACCACCCATCCTCGTGACGACCGCGCACATGCACCCTGCTGCCTTGCATGCTGAGGTAGCGCGCGGCGGCTACGAACGGGAGGTCGAGTAGCTCCGCGAGCTGTGGTCCGAGCTGGCCGATGTTGGTGTCGCTCGAGTCGGCGCCGAGCAGCACGAGATCGAACGGGCCTTCTCGAGTGATCACCGCGGCGAGTGCTCGCGCCGCGGCGAGGGTGTCGGAGCCATCGAATGCGGGATCGACGAGCAAGATGCCGTCGGTCATCACGCTCCACGTGCGACCCCATGCGATCGCTTCCCGCAGCACTGCTTCTGCGGCCTCGGGTCCGAGTGCGATCGCGGTGCACATGCCGTCGCCGACGGCGGCGCAGAGCTCGACGGCTTGAGCGACGGCCATCCCGCTGAGCTCGTCCATGACCAGCTCGCCGCCTGGGCCAATGACTTGCTTGACGAGCACGGCCGCGTTCATCGCACGCCGAACCCGCTCATGGGAGGAGTCAGCCGCGCGGCGTCATGTCGAGATCGGGCGGCGGCATGTCGGGGATCTTCCACTTCAGGTACGGCTTGTCGTAGACCTCGTGGTACGCGTTGGCGCAGTCGATCATCTCGTGGAACGACGACTCGAAGGTGTCCCAGTCTTCGTCGTTGATGGCCTTCTTGACCACCTCGACCTGCTCCTCGATGAACTTGTACATGTTGTCGGTGTACTTGGGCCGCAAGAGCACGCCCATCTCCATGAGATTGACCGCTTCCTTGAGCTGGAACGCGGCCAGCGGCTTGTTCTTCGCCTTGCCTGCGTAGAAGCACTTCCAGATCCGCGCGCCGACTTCCGGCATCACGCGCGCCATGCCGGGCTGCACGTGACCGAGCTCCTCGAGCGTGAGGTGGCTCTTGCCGGTGTCGATGATGTGATCGTGTTCGGGAACGTCGGACATCTCAGCTCCTGGCGAGTCGTGTCGGTAGCGCGTTGTTCTACCCCATCGGCAGTGGTCGCTGTGGGCCGGAGTGATTGGCGAAAGCGGCGATGATTGGCTGGGAACTGAGTCGACCGCTGCCACCATGTGCTTCCCGACCGACCCGAAGGGACATCTCCCGCGTGCTCGTTGCTCGCCGTACCTTCCTGAGAGGCATCGCTGCCGTGATTGGTGCAAGCACGATCAGTGGCTGTGGTGACGATTCCGAGAAGGGGCCGATCGGTGACGCCATCCCTTCCGCCCGCCGAAAGGGCACGGTTCCTAGCGCGGCCGGTGGTTGGCGAATGCCAGCCGAGGAGGAGGTTCACGACCGAACCTGGATGTGCTGGCCATCGAGCTCAGAAGTGTGGGGAAGCGACCTTGCCGGCGTCCAGGACACGATTGTCGAGATCACCCTGGCGATCGCCAGGTTCGAACCAGTCGCCATGCTCGCCCGCGGAGGCGAGATCGAGGTACTGGGAGCGATCTTCGGTGACCAAGTCGAGTTGATGGCGGGCCCGGTTGACGATCTTTGGGCACGCGACACGCTCCCGAACTTCGTCGTGCGCACGAGCCCCGATGGGTCGCCCGAATTGGCGGCAGCCCATGCCACCTTCAACGGGTGGGGCCGCAAGCAGATCCACGACGGCGACGCCCGGCTCGCAGGTCTCCTCGCCCAACAACTCGGGATCGAGCTGTTCGATTCCGGGCTGGTGGGCGAGGGCGGAGCGATCGAGATCGACGGTACCGGCACGGTGATGGCCGCCGAGAGCTGTTGGGTCAACGACAATCGCAATCCCGGCAAGAGCCGCGAGGAGATCGAGACTGCACTGTTGGAGATGCTCGCCGCCGAGCGAATGATCTGGGTGGACGGTCTCGTCGGTTACGACATCACCGACGGCCACATCGACGCCCTCGCTCGGTTCGCCAGCGCGTCGACGATTTTTGTCGACGTCTCTACGTCCGAAGACCCCGACGACCCATGGGCCGCCGTCGCCACCACAACGAGAGAGCTCGTGAGCAAGGCGCGCACCAGCGGTGGCGAGAGCTACGAGATCGTCGAGATCGTTCAGCCCGTCGACATCCGCGGCCGTGGTAGAGACTTCCTTGCGACGTACATGAACTACTACGTCTGCAACGGTGCGGTCATCGCGCCCGAGTTCGGTGACGCCATCGCAGACGCGGCCGCACGCGAGCTTCTCAGCGAGTTGTTGCCTGATCGAGAGATCGTCATGCTGAATATCGACGCACTTGCTGCGGGTGGTGGCGGCATCCACTGTGCGACGCAACAACAACCGGAACTGATGTAACGAAGCTGCTGCAACCAGGAAGTCCTCTTCAACCGGATGGACTGTCCTGCTCCCCCCCTCCCCCCCCGTCGCTAGCATGCGCAAATGGAGATGCGTGAAGCAGTCATCGTCGACACGGTCCGCACGCCGATCGGGAAGCGCAAGGGTGCGCTCGCCGGTTGGCATCCGAGCGACTTGCTCGGGTTCGCTCTGAAGGGGCTGCTCGAGCGCAACGATGTCGATCCCGGAGCGATCGACGACGTGGTCGGTGGGTGTGTGAGCCAGGCGGGGGAGCAGGGTTGCAACGTCACGCGGAACGCGTGGGTGGCGGCCGGGTTGCCGTGGCATGTACCGGCGACGAGCGTCGACCGTCAGTGCGGTTCGTCACAGCAGGCGATGCACTTCGTGGCCCAGGGAGTGATGGCCGGGGCGTACGACATCGGAATCGCGTGCGGCGTGGAGTCGATGACCCGGGCACCGATGTCGAGCAACTCCAAGGGAGGGATCGGGCCGTTCAGCCCGGCCTTCCTCGAGGCGTGCGACGGCGTGCTCGGCACGCAGTTCTGGGTGTCGCAGGTGCTCGCCGAGCGGTTTGGCGTGACGCGCGAAGAGATGGACGCGTTCTCGGTGGAGAGTCACCGCCGCGCGCACGAGAACACGGAGAACGGCTTCTTCGCCAAGGAGATGATCCCGATCCCGATCCGCGACGAGAACGGGAACGAGACCGGTGCGATGCTCGAGTCCGACGAGGGCATCCGCCCGGGCACCACGCCCGAGATCCTGGCGAATCTCCAGCCGGTGTGGATGAACGAAGGTCAGGAGGCCCCCTTCATCACAGCGGGAAACTCGTCGCAGATGAGCGACGCCGCCTCCGCGATGCTCATCGCCGATCGCGCCACGGCCGAGAAGCTCGGGCTGCCGATCCGCGCCCGCTTCGCACACTTCGCTGTGCTGGCCGACGACCCGGTGATGGTGCTCTCGGCGCCGAACCCGGTGACGCGCAAGCTGCTCGAGCGCACAGGCATGAAGATCGACGACTTCGACGCCATGGAGTGCAACGAGGCCTTCGCCGCGATTGCGCTGATGTGGGCGAAGGAGTTCAAGCCCGACATGGAGAAGTACAACCCGCGCGGGGGTGCGATCGCGATCGGACACCCGCTCGGCGCGAGTGGCGTGCGCATCATGACCACGATGCTCAACCACCTCGAAGCCACGAACGGCCGGTTCGGGTTCCAGACGATGTGCGAGGGTGGGGGCCAAGCCAACGCCACGGTGATCGAACGCCTGGCTTGATCTCGCTCACCGCCGGGTCGGCGCGAGTCGACATCGATGAAGTCCACGGCGGTCTCATCGAGCGCTTGCAGGTCGGCGGCTTGGACCTCCTCGTACCCTCTGAGCAGCACGAGCACAACTACGGCGCGTTTCCCATGGCACCGTGGGCCGGACGCATCCGCAACGGCGTGTTCATGTTCGACGGCGTCGAGCATCAGCTCCCGATCAACAAGGCGCCGCACGCGATCCATGGCACCGTGCGCAACCAACGGTGGACCGTTCAGCAGGAATCGCCAACGGAAGCGGTCTGGGCGGTGGCGCTCGCCGATCCGTGGCCATTCGGTGGTCGAGTCGTGCAGCGCGCGCGCCTGACGTCCAACGCGCTTGAACTCGAGATGGAAGTCCATGCCGGCGATCAGTCGATGCCGGCGACCTGTGGGTGGCATCCGTGGTGGTCGCGATCACTTGCGCGTGGCGAACCGATCGAGCTTGAGCTGCACGCAGCATCGATGTACAAGCGTGACGACGAGGGGATTCCGACCGGTGAGTTCGTGACGGTCCAGTCACCACCGTGGGACGACTGCTTCACGGATCTCCACTCGCCCGTCGCGGTGCTGACGTGGCCGGGCGCGGCGACGGTCACGATCGAGAGCGACTGCCCTTGCGTGGTGGTGTTCACCGAGCCGGAGCATGCGGTCTGCGTTGAGCCGCAATCCGGGCCGCCGGATGCATTCAACCTGGAAGAGCCCGATGTCGTGGAGCCAGGTGTGCCACTCGTGGTCCACACGCGTTGGGAGTGGACGCTTACGCCCTGACGCCTACTGGTTGAGGACCTCGCGCATCGCGGCGAGCTGCTCGCAGTAATGGTCGACCGAGTGATGCACGAATCGCAAAGCGAGGCCGGTGATGCCAGCCTCCTCGAGCCGATCGACGCGGGATTTCGTGTCGTCGGGCGCGCCAAGCGGATCCAGTGGTGGTGTGGTCTGGATGATCACCTCGAGCGGCGTCGTTCGCGCGTTCCACGCCTCGGTCTGACTCGCACGCTCGAGCATCTCGGCAAGGTCGTTTCGGGCTATCGCGAACGGGGCCCATGCATGTGCGAGGTCGACGGCTCGTCGCAGTGACCGTGCGGTACGTCCACCGATCCAGATCGGCACGTCTGCCTGCACGCCCGCGGGTTCCACCATGAAGTCGTCGAACGAATAGTGCGTGCCGTGGTAGCTGGGTTCGATGTGTGAGAAGGAGGCACGGATGGCTCGGATGGCGTCGTCGCCGCGCTCGCCGCGCCCGTCCATCTCGGCGCCCAACAAGTCGAACTCTTCGGAGAGTGAGCCCACGCCGACGCCGAGGATGAGCCGGCCACCCGAGACCACGTCGAGCGTGCCGTAGCGCTTCACGATCGCGAGCGGGTGGTGGTATCCGAGCACGAGCACGAACGTGGCGAAGCCGATCGTGGTAGTGCGCGCCGCGAGGTATCCGAAGACCGCGAGTGGATCCCAGTAGGTGCCGCCGCGCTCCCTTGCAACCGCGCGGGGGACCGCGACGTGCTCGCTGCATGTGGCGAACTCATACCCGAGCCGCTCGGCCTCGACGACGACGCGCTCTATCTCCGCGATCCCGCCGTCGCCCTCCCACTGTGCGTGCGCATCGGGGAGCCGTGTCACGACCGGCGTGACGATCCCGAGCTTCATGTTGGGGTCGGCTCCGTGCGCGGGAGTTTGGGCTCTACGCGCGGGGGAACAGCGCGCGGTCGGCGATGATGTTCTTCTGCACCTCGGTCGCGCCGGCGCCGATGGTCGTGTAGCGCTGGAAGCTGTAGGAGCGCGTCCAGGAACCGCCGTCGACCGCGTCGGGCGATCCCTTGCCGATCAGCCCGTTCGGTCCGATCAGGTCGAGCGCGAGCTCAGCCAATGCCTGCGCTAAGTAGCTCCACTGGAGCTTCGCGAGCGGCACCTCGGGCCAGTTCTTCTGGCCCTTGATGATCTTCGTGAGCGCCCGGTAGTTCAGGAGCTTTGTGAGCTCGATCTCGGTGAAGAGTCGCGAGATGCGATCGCGGATGTCGGGATCGTTGAGAGAGTCGGGGTTGACCGCGCGCGCCGTCGAGATCATGGAGCGCAGGTCGGCGGCCATGGTGATGGCCTGGCCGGCGGTGCCGACTCGCTCGCGGCCGAGCGTGCCCATTGCGACCTGCCAACCCGCACCCTCGTCGCCGAGGCGGTCGCCAGCAGGGATGCGGGCGTCGGTGAACCAGACCTCGTTGAACATCTCTTCACCGGTGATGTCGCGAATCGGCCGGCACTCGATGCCTTCGGTCTCCATGTCGACGATGAACGCGGTGATGCCTTCGTGCTTCGCGCCGCGCTCGATCGCGCCGGGGTCGGTGCGGAAGAGAAACAAGCCCCACTTCGCGAAGTGCGCGGTCGAGATCCAGATCTTCTGACCGTTGATGATGTATTCGTCGCCGTCGCGGATCGCGGTCGTACGCAAGTTGGCGAGGTCGGAACCAGCCTGTGGCTCACTGAACCCTTGGCACCAGTGCACGTCGGCCGAGAGGATCCCGGGCAGCCAGCGTTCCTGCTGCTCTTCGGTACCCCACGCGATGATCATCGGGCCGATCTGCCAGAGACCGTTTGCGTTGTAGATGCCGGGAGCGCGCACACGCGCCATCTCCTCGGCGTAGATCACGTTCTGCGCCGGCGTGGCGTCGCGCCCACTTCGGTCTTTCGGCCAGTTGATCGCGGCCCAGTTGCCATCGTTGAGTCGGCGCTGCCAGTCGCGGCGCCGCTCTTGGAGGCGATCAGTTGCCGCGAGGCGACCACCGCCTGGATCGTCGTCGACGGTCCAGTCAGCAAGGAACTTCGGCAGGTTCTCGTCGAGCCATGAGGTCAGCTCGTCGCGAAATGCGACATCCTCGGGCGTATATGCAAAGTCCATTCTCTTTACTCCGCTCCCGCTCCCTGTGCCGATACCTGACGCTGGTGTCAGCGTCACCCAATCTGGCTCGTCACTGCAAGTTCTCCCACTCGGCGACCACTGCGTCGAGTTCCGCCATCCCGTCGCGCATGTGGACCGAGGAGACCACTGCGTCGCCAAGGCTGCGGGCGAGGACGGCACTAGCGTAGGAGTCGAGCGATTCCAGCACCTTGACCGCCGCGGCCGAAGCCTCGCTGGCCAGGCGTGCGTCGTCGCCACCCTCTTCGGTCGCGAGACGATTGAAGATGGTGACCTGGCGCAACATCACCGTTCGTTGTGCATCAATGGTTGCGTCGAACGCCTCGAGGTCGCTGAAGAGCTCGACCTGGGCCACCGCTCCTTCGGCGACCTGTTCGGCGGCGACGAATCGTTCGTGAGCGGTGACGAACTCGCTCGTGCCGCCACCGCGAAGGAGGAAGAACCAGATCCCGACGGCCAGAGTGATGATGATGACCGCGCCGATGGCCAGGACTTCAGGGGGTGGACCCTGTGCGGAGCCACGCCGTGGGTGCCGCGGTTGCGGCCGGCGCGGCCCTTGATTCCATCCCGGTGGCGGTCCACCGCGACGGGGCGGACCGCCGGGTCGCGCGCGTGGTGGATACGGCATGGGCGCGCCCGCCGCACGGGTCCGGGGCATGGGCGCGCCAGGCTCGCGGCGCGGCGGAATCTCTGCAGCGCGTCGGGGAGGCACGTACGGTGCAGATCGCTCCAAGGTGCGTACAGGTTACCGGCGCGAACCCGTCACGGACTAACGTGCGGCACCTCCGCGGAGCGAGCGAAGTGGATGGAGCGAACCCCAAGCGAGCGCCAGCATCGTCCTGCGAGCAGAGCGGATGGAGCGGATGCAATGCACAGAGCGAATCGAACGAACGAATTGAGCGGAAGTAGCGGAGCGGGAGCAGGACAGTAGAGATGGATTTCACCTTCTCCGCTGATCAGGATGCGTTGCGCGACACGGTGCGTTCGTTCCTGACGAACGAGGCTCCGAGCGCCTATGTGCGGGCGATGGCCGACGACCCGCGTGGCTTCACCGACGAGCTGTGGGCGCGCATCTCTGAGATGGGATGGCCGGGGTTGCTCGTGCCGGAGGCGCAGGGCGGGCTCGGTCTCGGGCTCGTCGACATGGTCGTTGTGATGGAGGAGATGGGTCGGCTGCCGTTCCCTGGGCCGTTCTTCTCGTCGGCCGTGTTCGCCACGCTCGCGGCGACCCGGCTCGGTGCGCACGATCTGTTGGCACCGCTTGCTGATGGCACCTTGCGCGGCACCGTTGCGCTCGAAGAACAAGGTCACGGCGATCCGGTTGATCGTGTCCGTGCCCGCGCCCGCCGCAAGGGCGCAACCTGGATCGTGAACGGCGTGAAGCCATTGGTGCTCGACGGGCACACGGCCGACTGGGCGATCGTCGTAGCGCGCATCGAAGAGGGTCTTGGATCGTTCCTGCTCCAGGCGCCGGTGTGTGAGCCGATCGAGACGCTCGACCCCACGCGCAAGGCCGCTCGCCTCGTGCTCGAGGACACGCCGGTGATGCCCATTGGTCCGCAAGGCGACCACACGGCCATCTGGCGTCGCGTGGTCGACGACGCGTCGGTGATGTTGGCCGCCGAGCTGGTCGGTGGATCGGAGGCTGCGCTCAACCTGGCGGTTGAGTACGCGAAGGTGCGCGTGCAGTTCGACCGCCCGATCGCCTCGTTCCAGGCGATCCGACACAAGGCCGTCGACATGCTGCACCGGCTCGAGCTCGCCCGCGTCGGCGCGCACTACGCCGCCTGGGCGTCGGATGTCGATGACCCGTCGCGTGAGCACGCAGTCGCGATGGCCAAGGGTGCTGGTGCAGAGGCCGCGGTGTACGTGAGCGGCGAGGACATCCAGGTGCACGGTGGCGTCGGCTTCACGTGGGACTGCGACGCGCACTTCTACTTCAAGCGTGCCAAGCAGAACGACATGATGCTCGGGTACCAGGGTTGGCAGCGTCAGCGCCTCGCCGATCTCGTGCTCGACCCCGTGTGACCATGGAGCGCCGAGAATCCTTCATGGGGGGATGACCGACACGCCGAGCTCGCTGCACGACGCCGTCGCGGAGCACGTTCGCGCCGGCGACACGCTCCACCTGATGGTCGGCCACACGCGTTGGACCGCCGCGGCGCGGGAAGTCGTGCGTCAGTGGTGGGGACGCGATCCGGGCTTCACGTTGGTGATGCTCAGCCTGTCGAGCCTCGGGACGTTGTTCTTCCGCGGTGGGCTCGTGAACAAGGTGATCACCGGGTATTCGGGCGACACATTCCCGAACTTCACACCGAACCCGATCTTCGCCGGCGCGTACCAGCGCGGCGAGGTGGAAGTGGAGCACTGGTCGTTCCTGGCCTTCTCCCAGCGGCTCGAGGCAGCAGCACGCGGCCTACCCGCAATGGTCACGCGTTCGATCGCGGGTTCGTCGATGGAATCGAACGACGGGTACGAGCTCGTCGACACTCCCTTTGGGGAGGTCGGGTTGCTCTCACCGCTGGCGGCCGACGTGGCGTTGCTGCACGCACCGGTCGCCGACCATGAAGGCAACGTGGCTGTGCACCCTCCGCTGCTCGAGAACGTGTGGGGAGCGCTCGGGGCTCGGCGTGGC
>SHVJ01000058.1 GCA_009694295.1 Acidimicrobiia bacterium | reverse complement strand
GATGTGCCCGTCGACGGCTCGACTGCCGTCGTCGTGTCGCACATCGACGCGGCCAAGGACATGCCGCACCCGGCTGCGCAGGTGCACGCTGTCGGAACCGCAAGTCGCGGTCGCCCGTCGTGGGACCAGTTCGACGACCTCACCACGATGGCCGCCCGAGATGCAGCCGAGCACCTGTGGTCGCGCGCTGATCTCACCAGCGCCGACGTGGACCTCGCCCAGCTCTACGACGGCTTCAGCTTCCTGGCGCTCTCATGGCTCGAAGCGCTCGGGTTCTGCGAGCCGGGCGCGGGTGGCGCGTTCGTGGAGGGCGGCAAGCGAATCGCCCGCGACGGCGACCTCCCGCTCAACACGTGCGGCGGGCAGCTCTCGGCCGGACGCCTGCACGGCTTCGGCCTGCTGCATGAAGCGTGCGTGCAGCTGCGCGGCGACGCAGGCGCGCGCCAGCTCGACGGACCTCAGACCGCGGTAGTCGCCAACGGCGGCGGCCCGGTCGCCGGATGCATGTTGCTCACGAGAGGAACCTGACCACCACGATGACGACGCACGACTACCGACTGATCTCGGCCGACAGCCATGTGCTCGAGCCGCCCGACCTGTACACGTCGCGCGTGCCGGCCAAGCTGCGCGATCGCGCACCGAAGATGGAGCGCTTCGCCGAAGGCGATGCGTGGGTCATCGAAGGTGTCGAGGACCCGATCAACTTCGGGCTCAACGCATCGGCCGGCATGGACCCGTCGGCGATGAAGCCGTGGATCAAGTGGGAGGACGTGCGCGAAGGCGGCCACAACCCCGCCGGGCGCGTTGCCGAGCAGGACAGCGACTTCGTGGATGCCGAAGTGCTCTACCCCACCCCTCGACTGTCGTGGGCAATCGCGGCCAACGACGACGCCGAGTACCAGCTCGCGATGGTGCGCGCGTACAACGACTGGCTCGCGGAGTACTGCGGGCACGCCCCCTCACGACTCTGCGGTCTGGCGATGATCCCGAACTGCGGTGTCGGCGAGGCTGTTGCCGAACTCGAACGAGCGATCGCCAACCCCGGTATCGTCGGTGGCTTGCTGAGCCGCTACCCACACGGCGACCTCGACATCGAACCCGAGGACGACGCGCTTTGGGAGTTCGCCGTCGACGCGAACGTGCCGCTGTCGATCCATGTGGCGCTCGTTGCGGGTATGCCGTCGAGCCATAAGACGAAGCTGCCCGGCGACGTGCGCTTCTACGACGTGCCCCAGCGGATCCTCCAGCTCATCTTCTCTGGTGTGCTCGACCGGTTCCCGGAGTTGAAGGTCGTGCTCGCCGAGGTCGACTGCGGCTGGATCCCGTACTTCAAGGAGCAGATCGACGACCGGTACCACCGGCTCGGGCGCGGGTCGGGGCTCAAGCTCACGATGCCGCCGAGCGAGTACATGGACCGCAATCTCTTCTACACGTACATCACCGACCACTTCGCGGTGCGCAACCGCGCCGACATCGGCGTCGACCGGATGATGTGGTCGAGCGACTACCCACATGTCGGCGCCGACTGGCCCAATTCGTGGCGCACGATCAACGCCGACTTCTCGGGCGTGGACGAGGACGAACGCGACCTGATCCTCGCCGGCAACGCCCGCCACGTGTACGGCCTCGGCGAGTCGCGGTGAGCGCCCAACCATGAACGCTCCGGTCGCCCGGCTCCGTTCGGCGTTGTTCGTACCGGCGCACCGACGTGACTTCCAAGCGCGAGCGGTCGAATCGGGTGCCGACGCAGTGATCCTCGACCTCGAGGACTCCGTGCCCGTCGACGAACGTGCCGCGGCTCGGGCCGGCGTGACCGAGTGGCTCGCGCAGAGCGATGTGGGACCGGCGGTGTGTGTGCGTATCAACGCTCCAGTCGACGACTGCTTGGCCGACGACCTCGATGCGGTCGTCCGCCCCGGCCTCGTTGCTGTGATGGTTCCCAAAGTGACGTCGCCACGGGAAGTGCAGCGCGTCGCCAAAGCGCTCGACAAGCGTGAGAAGCGCGCCGGATTGCCGTCAGGCTCGGTTCGGATCTGGCCGAGCGTGGAGAACGCCGTCGCCGTACGTCGGGCGTTCAAGCTCGCGAGCGCGTCGCCGCGAGTCGCGTACATGGGTGGCGCCGCCGCACTCAACGGCGACCTCGGCCACGCGATCGGCTTCGGATGGACGCCACCGCTGTTCCTCGAGACCCTCGCGTTGCGCTCGGGGATCCTCGTGGACATGCGGGCCGCTGGCGTGCAGAACCCGATGACGGGTGTGGTCACCAATCTGCGCGATCTCGACGAGGTCGAGGCGTTCGCCCGGCAGTCGCGGACCATCGGCTACGAAGGGATGATGGTGATCCACCCTTCCCATGTGGCGATCGTGAACGAGGTGTTCGGCGCGACGTCCGACGATGTGGCCGCGGCCAAGCGACTGCTCGATGCGTGGGATGGCGCGACCCGCGACGGACTCGGCGCTGTCGACCACGAGGGCCAGATGATCGACGCGGCGATGGTGCGAGTGGCGCGTGATCTACTCGCTCGCCACGCGCACTCCGCGCCGACCGAGCGAGCGCCCGTGGGCGGGGTATCCCCGACCGCAGCGAGCGAGGCGATGCAGGAGGAGTCCTAGTGCCTGCTGCACTCGACGATCTGCGCGTCATCGACGTCGGCCATGTGCTGGCCGGTCCGTTCGCGGCAACGTTGCTCGGCGACCTCGGCGCCGACGTCATCAAGGTCGAGCCGCCCGAGGGCGACGGGCTGCGTCGGCTCGGACCGCGCAAGGACGGGCGTCCGTTGTGGTGGACCGTCGCCGGCCGCAACAAGCGCTGCATCACGCTCGACCTGCGCACTCCGCAGGGCCAGGAGCTGCTGATGCGTCTCGCCCGCGACGCCGACGTGCTGGTCGAGAACTTCCGTCCCGGCACGATGGAACGTTGGAACATCGGGTGGGACCCTCTCCACGCCGAGAACCCGAAGCTGATCATGCTGCGGATCAGCGGCTACGGGCAGCAGAGCGCCGGGTCGAACCCGAAGCCGATGTTCGGCCGTCCCTCCGAAGCGCTGAGCGGCGCGCTTCATCTCTCAGGCTTCCCCGACGGTCCGCCCAACCACATCGGCTTCTCGCTCGGCGACACGTCGACCGCGTTGATGGGTGCGTACGGCGTGCTCGCCGCGCTGCACGACCGTGAGCGCAGCGGCGAGGGGCAGGTCGTCGACCTCGCGTTGTTTGAGACGCTGTTCCGCATGATCGAGTGGCACATTCCCGTATACGACCAGCTCGGTATCGTCACCGAGCGCGCTGGCAACCGTTTCCCGCTCGGTTTGATGGTCGGCAACGTGTACCAGTCTTCAGACGGCAAGTGGTTGTCGATGTCGGCGGCGGCCGACACCGTCATCCGGCGCATGCTCACGCTCATCGGCGGTGAGGTGCTGGCCGACGACCCGCGCTTCGCCACCGCCGAAGCGCGCAACGAGCCCGAGAACCTCGAAGCACTGCTCGCCGCGGTGGGCGACTGGATTGCCGCGCGCCCGGCGCATGAGGTCCTCGACGAGTTCGAGCGTGCAGGCGCCGTGATCGCGCTGGTCCACAACGCAGCCGACATCGTCGACTCCCCCGCGTACAAGGACCGTGACGCGATCGTCAGCGTGAACGACCCTCACCTCGGTCCAGTAAAGATGCCGAACGCCGTGCCGCGCCTCTCGGCGTCACCCGGCAGCGTGCGCTGGACCGGCCCCGACATCGGCGCGCACAACGAAGAGATCTACTGCGACCTGCTCGGCCTTTCAAAGAAAGAACTCGCCGAGTTGCGCGAGATAGGCGTCATCTGACCGTTCGGTTCGTGAAGGGTCACACGCCGAGGATGTCGGACCGCTTCCAGAGAAGGACGGCGAAGCCACCGATCACGGCCGTGAACACGACGCCGGCGATCACCCGGTCGAGCGCGTCTCCCGTCTCCCCCAGGATCCGGGCGTGCTCCGGATCGTTGGGGTCGTACTCGACCCGCGTGCCTTGCCTCTCGGCGTTCGGATGCTCGGCCCCGAAGTCGCCGTCGTACGAGACCTCGGTCGTCGTCTTCGTGAGGTCGTCGCCTCGCGGCTTGAACCTCACCGTGACGGTGCTTGTGGGTCCGCTGTCGCCCCCGGAGCTCACGCTGACGTCAATGACATCGGCGGGAACTTCGATGCCATGCCGGCTGATCTCGTCCTCACCGACGAGGTCGATGATGCCCGTCACGAGGATCGTGAGCGCCACCGAGTACGTGATGCCAACTGCTGCCCACACCGCGGCGCGCACCCATCCCTGCGGAACCTTCACACCCCCAGGCTAAGGCGCTGAGCTGCGCTCACTCCGCTGGACAGTCTGCTCGGCCCCATCTACCTTCACGTTGGCGTTGATCGCGAGGGGGAATCGATGAGTGACGTCGAAAAGGTCACAGAACACTTCGACCATCACGATGTCGCGTTCATGCAAGATCCTCTCGGTGGGTACGCGGAGATGCGGGAGCGGTGCCCGGTTGCACACAGCGATCAGCACGGCGGCTTCTGGATCATCACCACCTACGACGACCTCCACGAGGTCTACTTCGACACCGATCACTTCTCGTCGTTCGTCCCAACGATCCCCAACAGCGGCCATGGCGAGCGGAAGTTTCCGCTCACGATGTCGGACCCGCCCGAGCACTCGCTGTACCGCCAGATCGTGCAGCCGTACTTCACGCAGCAGAAGATGGCCGAGTACGAGCCCGAGGTCCGCAAGCGGGTGACGGTGCTCATCGATGCGTTCATCGAGCGCGGCGAAGCCGACCTCTTCTGGGACTTCGCCCGCAAGCTGCCGGCCAGCGTGATCGCCGACATCATTGGCACGCCGTACGAAGACGGCGTGAAGTTCGAGGACTGGGCGCACCGCATCACCCAAGCGACCGCGACTGAACCGGAGAGCGCCGCGCTCGCCTACGAGGAGATGAACGACTACTTCTTGGCGTTGCTCGGCCAGCGGGAGGCTGAGCCCCGCGACGACCTCCTCACGCTGCTCGCAGGCGCCACGGTCGGAGACGGAGTGCAGCCCTGGCCGGACGGCCGGGAGGGCGCAGCGGAGTCGACCAGACAAGTCGACGACCGTCTCCTCACCGACGAGGAGCGGGTGATGTTCTGCATCCTCATCATGATGGCGGGCTTCGACACCACCTCTTCCTTCATTGGAACGATGTTGTGGTGGCTGGCCGAGCATCCCGACCAGCGGGCGCGGCTCGTCGCCGATCGCACGCTCATCCCGTCGGCCGTCGACGAGCTGCTGCGGTGCTTCCCGCCCGGATCACCAGCCCGGGTGATAAAGAAGGACACCGAGCTGCGTGGTCAGCAGATGCGTGAAGGTGACCCGGTGCTGCTGCTCACCGCGTCGGCGAACCGCGACACGATCTTCGAAGACGCTGATGAGGTGATCTTCGAACGTAAGCCGAACAAGCACCTCGGCTTTGGCATGGGTATCCACCGCTGCCTTGGGATGCACCTGGCGCGGTTGGAGTCGGAGGTCGCGCTCCAAGAGATCTTGCGCCGACTCCCCGACTACCAGCTCGTTCCGGGCACGCAGATCGAATGGTCGCACGGCCAGATCTGGGGCCCAAGAAACCTGCAAGTCACCTTCTAGTCAACCGCCGTAGTGGCGGATCTCGATGAGGTGGTTGCTCGGGTCGTTGACGTAGAGCGTGGTGCCGATGCCACGTGCGCCGGTCTCGTCTCTTGGGTCGTTCATGTTGTCGGGCTCGTGGGGATGGTCGCCGTAGGGCAGACCGGCGTCCTTGATTCGTTGGAACGCGTCGGCGAACTCTGACTTCGACATCGAGAACGCAAGGTGCTCGGCGCCCTCAGTCCCCTACGGCGCGATGAGCAGCACAAAGTCGGCGGTGACGCGCACGATCGTGAACGGGCCGTCTTCGCCTTCGCGCTCGAGTCCGAGGATGCCGGTGTAAAACGCAAGGCTCAGACCGAGGTCGTTGACCGCGAGCATCAGGTGGTCGAGTTGCGGAGTCATCCCAGCGCCGTCATCTGGGCGCCGTCATCTGGGCGCCGTCATCTGGGCGCCGTCATCTGGGCTTCCCGCCCTTCGCGACGATGGCCGCCGCGCTGCGGAACAGGTTCGGGACCATGTGCTCCAGCCTGGCATGAGCCGGGTTCGTGCTCGCGCCGCTCGCGTACCGGGAGTACGCGCCTTCGAGCACGCACCCGAGCTTGAAGAGCGCCAGAACTTCGTACCAACCGAGGTCGTCGAGCGCTCGACCGGTCGCGCTCGCGTACCGCTCTGACAGCTCGGCTCTCGTCGGGAATCCCGGCTCCTGTGCGACGCGCATCTCCGACATACCGCGGATCGGCTCGTCGTCCGGCTCGTCCCAGAGCGCGAGCAGCCATCCGAGGTCGACCAGTGGATCGCCGATCGTGGACTGCTCCCAGTCGACGATCGCGGCAATGCGAGCGGGAGCCCCGTGGTGGAACATCACGTTCCCGAGGTGCACGTCGCCGTGCATGATCCCGGCCTCGCCCATGTCGGGCGTGTGCATTCGCAGCCACTCGGACACGGCATCGACGTCGGGCAGGTCACGGTTGCGGGCGCGCTCGAGCTGGCCGAGCCAGCGATCGACCTGACGCTCGAGGTAATTGTCCGGTTTCCCGAACCTCTCGAGGCCACGGGCACGCCAATCCACCCGCGACAGATCGGCGAGCGCATCGATCAGCGTGGTTCCCATGGCGTGGCGAGCGGCCTCATCCGTATCGAACGGAGACGGCAACGGCATGCGCGGCGCGAACCCGTCGACGCACTCCATCAGGTAGAAGGGCGCTCCCAGCACCGTGTCGTCCTCGCACAGCGCGTGCGGCGTCGGGTGCGGAACTGGCGTGCCCTCCAGGGCCGAGAGCACCAGGAACTCCCGCCCCATCGTCGTGGGCGGAGCGGGCGAGTTCGGCGACGGTCGTCGCAATACCCAGCGTTCCTCGCCCCGGCGAATGATGAACACCTCGTTCGACGCGCCGCTCGTGATGCGCTCGATCTCCAACTCGCCACCGGTTGCGAGACCGCGTTCGTCCAGCCACGCTGCGAGCCGAGCCGGATCGACGAGGTCCGTACCAGGATCTGCGCTAGAGATCGTTGGTCGATTCTTCGAGGAGGGCTGCGAACTTCTGTTGGGCCGCGGCGCGTCGGGTTGGGATGTGCTCTCTGGGCCACATGCCTTCGTGAGGCTTGTAGCCCTTGAGGACACGCTGAGCCACGGTGACACGGTGCACCTCGTCGGGGCCGTCGACGACGCGGGCGATGCGAGCGTGGCGGTACATCGTCTCGAGCGGCAGATCGTTGGACACACCGAGTGACCCGTGGATCTGGATGGCGCGGTCGATCACGTCGTGGAGCACCTTCGCGCCGAAGAACTTGATGCCCGCAATCTCGGTGCGCGCCTTCGACGTGCCGTGCTGATCGATCGTCCATGCCGCGTGCAGCGTCATGAGTCGGGCGGCTTGCATCTCGGCCCACGAGTCGGCGATCCAGTTCTGGATCGTCTGCTTCTCGGAGAGCAGGCTGCCCTTGGTGACGCGGGTCAGCGCCCGCTCGCACAACATGTCGAACGCCCGTCGCCCCTGACCGAGCCAGCGCATGCAATGGTGGATGCGGCCCGGTCCGAGGCGCTTCTGCGCGATCACAAACGCTCCGCCTTCGTCGCCAAGGAGGTGGTCGGCGGGCACCCGCACGTTGTCGTAGATCACTTCGGCGTGATGCGCTTCGCCGAGTCCGAGCACTCCAACCTCACGCACGACATTGACGCCCGGCGCGTTGGCCGGCACCACGAACATCGACATGCGTGACAGCGGCGGCTCCTCCGGGTTCGTCACGCACATCACGATGATGATGTCGGCCTTCGCTGCCCGCGACGAGAACCACTTGTGCCCATTGATGACCCACTCGTCGCCGTCACGCACCGCACGAGTGGTGATCAACGTGGGGTCGGAACCGGCACCCGGTTCAGTCATCGAGTAACAGGAACGCAGACTCCCGTCGAGCAACGGCCAGAGCCAGCGGTCCTTCTGCTCGTCGGTGCCGGCGATGGCGAGGATCTCGGCGTTGCCCGAATCGGGTGCCTGGCTGCCAAAGATCGGCGGCGCCAGGATGAGCGAGCGACCGATGATCTCGTTCATCAACGCGAGCTTCATCTGGCCGAAGCCCTGCCCGCCGAGCTCGGGGTCGAGATGACAGGCCCAGAGCCCGGCATCCTTCACTTGCTGCTTCAGCGGCGCGGTGGCTCGCAGGAGCTGCTCGGGCGTGAGGTCGAGCGTCTCGAGTGGATAGACCTCGTCCTCCATGAAGCGCTCGATCCAGTCGAGCTTCTCCTGGAACTCCGGCTCGGTTGAAAAGTCCCACATGGTCCTATTCCCCGCTCTCGGCCCCGTGGGCCGGGCCGCTCTGACCCCGGCTCACTGCGACGGGGGATACCCCCGCCGCGGGCACTCGCCGCGGGCGCTCGGTGTGCGAAATAGGTTGAGGCACGTGGCACGGGTGACGTTCGGAGCGATCCTCCCCATCGGTCGGCGCATGGAGCTGCGCGACATCCCGCGCCCCGAGACCAAGTGGCTGGCCACGATGGCCGCGGCGCAACGAGCCGAGGAGCTGGGGTACGACTCGGTGTGGGTGTACGACCACTTGCACAACGTGCCCGAGCCGGCACACGAGACCGTGTTCGAAGCGTGGACCGTGCTGAGTGCGGTCAGCCAGATCACGACGCGTGTCCGCCTCGGCCACATGGTGGCGTGCAACCTCTTTCGGAGCCCCGCGCTCGTAGCGAAGGTGGCGGCGACGCTCGACGTGATCAGCGGCGGTCGACTCGAGTTCGGGCTCGGTGCCGGTTGGGACGAGGGCGAGCTGCGGGCGTATGGCTACGACTTTCCGGGTCCGCGTGAACGCATCGACCGTCTTGGCGAAGCCGTCGACGTCGTTCGCGCCATGTGGACGCAGCCGGATGCGACGGTGGAGGGCCACTACTACGCGGTGCGGGGTGCGCAATGCGATCCGAAGCCGCTCCAGCAGCCGCACCCTCCGATCTGGATCGGCGGCGGTGGCGAGAAGCGCACGCTGCGGGTTGTCGCCGAACGGGCCGACGTGTCGAACTTCGGCGGCACTCCCGAGGAGTTCGCCCACAAGTGTGAGGTGCTCGCGGGGCACTGCCGTGACGTCGGGCGCGATCCCGAGTCGATCGTCAACTCCTGGCAGCACGACGCGCTCCTGCGGGAATCGGCCGCCGAAATCGACGAGTTTGGATCCCTCGACATCTGGGGCAACTCCCCCGAGGCCTGGCGCGACGCCAACCTCGTCGGCACGCCGGAACAGGTGTGCGAGCGGATCCAGCGCTACATCGACGCCGGGTGTGGCGCGTTCACGATCTGGCCGTCGGACTACCCGTCGCACGAAACGCTCACCCTCTTCGCCCAACAGGTCATCCCTCACTTCCGCTCACTCTGACGCGACCAAAACCCCCGTTCTGGAGGTCCTGGTGGGCATGACGCGCCCCCCACGCTCTCCAAAACGAGTGGTTGGGGGCGGTCAGAGGCCATAGAGACGGGCGGCGTTGCCGCCGATCATGAGGCGGGTCTCGTCGAGGGGAATGTGATCGAAGTGGGTGCGGATCACATCTTGGGAGTGCGGCCACGTGCTGTCGGGGTGCGGGTAGTCGGTGGCCCACATCATGTTCTCGACGCCGATGTGTTCCCGCAGCTCGATGCCGAGCTCGTCCTCTTCGAACGTGGCGGCCATCTGACGGTGCCAATACGTGCTGGGCTTGTCCTTCAACACGTCGAACTGATCCCAGCCGTGCTTGGTCTGCATGCGGTCGAGACGCGCCAGCCAGTAGGGCAACCACCCGAGCCCGGCTTCAACCATCACAACCTTGAGCTTGGGAAACCGCTCGAGGATGCCGGTCACGATCCAGAATCCGATCGACTCGGCCATGAAGATGTTCGGCAGTGCGTGCATCACACCGCGCATCGGGGTGGGATCGGCCGCGCGCAACGTGGCGAGGTACGCGTTGCTCGCAACGTGCTGGCTCACCGGCATGCCCGTCTCGGAGAGCACCGACCACAGCGGGTCGTACACGGAGTCCCAGTAGCCGGGGAAACCGAGGTCCATCGGGTACAGCGGCAGGTGCGCGGCGCGGGCGCCTTCGTTGGCGACGCGCTGCACTTCCTTCACCGCTTCGTCGATGTCGGCGATCGGGATGATGTAGACGGGCAGCAGTCGCTCGGGATCGACCGAAGCGAAGTCGATCGCCGCCGAGTTGAACGCTTGGAAGCCCGCGAGCCACCCGCCGTCGGGCATCTCGTAGAACGCGGCGCCAGCCCAGTTGTCGGTGTAGAGAACCTCGGCGTCGACTTTGTCGGTGTCCATGTCGGCGAGGCGGGCGTGCGGGTCGAACGCGCCTGGGCGATCGGCCGACTCCCAGCGGTGCCGGTCCTCGTCGTCATCGTTGAGGCCGAGCTGGTCGGAGTCGATCATCTTCTCGGCTTCGTCGCCGACGAACCTGCGGAGCGCGGTCAACTTGCCCGTGCGGAAGGCGTCGTGGTGCTTGGCGGGGAGGTGCTCGAGGACGGCAGCGTCGCGGATCGTGACGTGCGAATCCGCCGAGATGATCCGCTCTTTCTGGTTCCCCATGCGCCGCTCCCCCGAATCTGGCCCCAGCATTGCCGGGCGAGAAGGCCCGCTGGTATCGTCAACACCAGTGTTGACGATCATAGCGGTCGCCTGATGGCCGACGTCCGGGCTGAGCGGCGGGGCGAAGTCGCCTGGTTGGTGCTCGATCACCCCGAACGGCTCAACGCCTACGACCGGATGATGGGCGACGAGCTGCGCCGGCTCATCGACGCGTCGACCGACGCGGGAGTGATCGTGATCACAGGCTCCGGACGCGGCTTCTGCACCGGCGGCTACCTCGCCGAGCTCGCCGACCCCGACCCCGACGAGCTGCGCAAGCTCTTCAAGTGCTCGCTCGAGCTGTTCGAAGCGATCCGCACGAGTCCTCGACCGGTCATTGCGGCCGTCAACGGGGTCGCTGCGGGCGGTGGCAACGAGCTCGTGGTCGCGTGTGACCTCGCCATCGCGGCCGAGAGCGCAACATTTGGCCAGACCGGGCCTCGGGTCGGCAGCTCCCCCGTCTTCGGTGGCGCGAACTTCCTCACGCACTCGGTCGGCGAGAAGCGGGCCAAGGAGATCGCCTTCCTGTGCCGCCGCTACAGCGCGGAGCAGGCCAGGGAGATCGGACTCGTGAATGCGGTCGTACCCGATGATCAGCTCGAGGCCGAGGTGTTGCGGTGGGCCGACGAGTTGCTGGCGCTGAGCCCGCGCTACCTCGAGATCACGAAGGTGTCGTCGAACACGCTCTGGAACCAGCACCGCGACGCGTATGTGCATGGCATGGCGCTGCTCACGCAAGCGATCGGCTCGTACGACATGATCGAAGGTGCAACGGCCTTCGTCGAGAAGCGCAAGCCTCGCTTCGAAGGGCGTGACGGGTGGCAGGGAGATGGGGAGGCAAGTGATGGACGAGCCGCAGACCCCGTCGGGGATCCCGCTCCGACCCGTCTACGGACCTGACGACCTCCCGGCTGATCACGGCTTACGCGCCGCGCCACCCGGGGAGCCGCCGTTCGTGCGCGGTGCGTACCCGCAGATGTACCGCGGGAAGCCGTGGCGCATCTTTCAGCTCAGTGGGTACGGCAGCCCTGAGGAGCTGAACCAGCGGCTCCACTTCCTGCTCGAGCAGGGCGAGACGGGCTTCATCATGAAGCGCGACCGCGTCACCAACGATCACCTCTACGACCCCGACCATCCCGAGGTCGACGCCCGACGCGAAGACGTCGGCCAAACCGGTTCGGTGCTGCTCAGTGCGCGCGACGTGCAAGTTGCGATCGAGGGGCTACCGATCGAGCACACGTATGCGCATCCGGGCGCCGGTGTGGTGCAGGCGGCACCGTGGTGCCTCGGGTCGTACTGGGTTGCCGCGAAGCGGCGCGGCGTCGACTTCACAAAGCTGTCGGGCACTGGCCAGAGCGACTTCTTCCTCACCTACGTAGGGTGCCTCACGAAGGATCAGATCCCGCCGCACGCAGGCTTGCGGTTGAACCGCGACCTCATCGAGTTCTGCACCGAGCGCATGCCGCGCTGGGTGCCGGTGTCGGTCGCTGGGTACAACGGCGCCGACTCGGGGTTGGTCGCACATGAAGAGCTCGGCGCAGTGCTCGCCAACGCGGTGGAGTACCTCGACGTGGTGCGCGACCGCGGACTGCCCGTCGATGGGTTCGCCCGAGGCATCGGAGGTGTGAGCTTCCGCACGTCGATGGCGCTCTTCGAAGACATCGCCAAGCTGCGCGCCGCTCGCAAGATGTGGCACGACTTGTTGTCACAGCGCTACGGCGTAACCGACGAGAAGGCGCTCGCACTCCGTATCCACGTCGTGACGGCCGGTTCGGCGATGACATATCAGCAGCCACTGAACAACCTTGTGCGGGGCACCCTCATGGCATTGGCCGCCGCGCTTGGCGGAGTGCAGTCGCTCGGCGTGTCGGGCTACGACGAGGCGATCTCGATCCCGTCGGACCATGCGCACCAGATGTCGATCCGCATCCAGCAGATCCTCCAAGAGGAGTGCGGCGGACTCGTCGATGTGGCTGACCCCCTCGGCGGTTCGTACTTCGTGGAGTCGCTCACGGAGTCGCTCGAGACCAAGGCGTGGACGTTCTTCGAGGAGATCCAAGCGCGCGGCGGGTTCATCGAGTCGATCGACGACGGCTGGCTGCTCCAACGCGCCGCCGACAACCAGATGTCGGAGAGCATGCGGTCGGGATCGATCGTGGGCGTCGACATCCACACCGACGATGTGTCGCCGTGGGCGATCGACGGCTTCGCCGGCGGGTCGGACGCATGGGAGCTCGGCATGGCACGCGTGGCAGGTGTGCGACGTGAGCGCCACGAAACCGCGGCGGGCGACGCGCTGCGCGCGCTCGAAGCCGCGTGCAAAGCCGACGACAACGTGATCCCGCTGATGCTCGACGCGCTCGACGCCGACGTGACGATCGGCGAGGTGGGGGCGGTCTACCGCGAGGCGTTCGGGAGCTGGAAGGTGCCGGTCCAGCTGTGACCGGCTCGACCCATCGGGCTCGGGTGCTGCTCGCCAAGACGAGTCTCGACGGTCATTGGCGCGGCGTGATGGTGGTTGCCCGCATCCTGCGCGACGCCGGGTTCGAGGTGGTCAACGTCGGGATGGCAACGGCCGACCAGATCGCCGCCGCAGCTCGCGACGAGGATGTGCAACTCGTCGGGCTCAATGTCGGCGGACGGGTCGAAGTGGTCGAGCGCGTGCTCGACCGCGTGCGCGAAATGGCTGGCGACGTGCCGGTGTTCGCCGGCGGCACCGTGCCGCCGTGGGCCGCGAAGCGACTTGCCGAGCGGGGCGTCGAGGTGTTCCCGCCCGGCTCGTCGAACGACGACATCGTCGCCGCGGCGCGCCGACTGGTCGGCGCGCCGGGCGAGTGATGCTCTTGTTGAAGCGTGACTGTCCCGTGAGGACACTCACGCTTCAATGAGTCAGGCCTGACCCCAGAAGTCGTCTTCGGCGGCCTGATCGGACGGCACCTCGTCGATCCGGGCGACCCTGCCGTCTTCCATCGTGAAGTTGAGCGTGGTGTCGCTGTCGATCGTGCGGTCGGCAATGGCCGCCTTGGCCCGGTGCACTGCCGCGACCTTGTTGCCGTCGACCGTCACGGTCTTGAGGTCCACCGACATGTTGCCGCCCGTCAGCTCGAAGAGCTTGCCGTAGAAGGCGAGCACGGCATCGCGACCCTTGTAATCGCCGGCGATCTGATTGCTACCGGGCACGCTGTGGACGACGTCGTCCTTGTACAACGACCCCAGCTTCTCCATGTCGCCCGACCCGAAGGCTTCGTAGCCGTCGCGGACAATCTGCTCGTTGGCATCTGCCATGAGGTTCCTCCGTAGTGATTGTGAACACGCAGCCTGCGTCGCCAAAGAGCGTGGTCAAGCGGCGGTCAGTTCCAATCGATCGCTAGTTCGACCACCATTACAGACCGATGCCGACGCTCGCACGTCCCACCGGTGTGACGACCACAGTGAGTCCGTTCGATCTGGGTGCGATAGGGGGCGTGGGTTAGCCCTTGGCGCGGGCTTGGGCTTGGGCTTCCCAGGCTGCTGTGCCTTTGAGGAAGGCGTCGACGTCGTTTGCTTTGCCTTTGATGATGGCGGCCATGCCTTGGCTCTCGGGTGGACAGATCTCGAAGCGGTCGTCGGTGAGGAACGGCACGATCTCGGCTGCGACGTCGTCGGGTGACGCCTTGTCGCCGTCGTAATCCGTGGGCTCTACGTCGGGGTGGGTCCAGATCTCAGTGTCGACCGCGCCGGGCGTCACGAGCTTCACGTTCACGCCCGTCTCCCACAGATCGAGTGCGAGCGCCTCGCTCCAACCGCTGAGTGCGAACTTGGCACCGGAGTAGGCCGTCTCGCGTCCGATGCCGAGTCGACCGCCGACGCTTCCGACGTTGACGATCGTGCCACTCCCCCGTTCGAGCATCCGCGGGAGCACGGCCATCGTCATGGCGACGGGCGAGAGGTAGTTCACCCGCATCTGGCGCTCCACGTCGGCGAGCGTGAGCTTGGTCACGTGGCTCACCTGCGGGATGGCCGCGTTGTTCACGAGCACGTCGAGCCCACCGAATGCATCCCACGCTTCCAGCGCGACGGCCTGGGCGCGGTCGAGGTCTTCGAGGTTGGCAACCCAACGCTGCGACTTTGGCGACGACCCGATGCACTCGACGAGCACAGCGTCGAGCCGATCCTCTCGGCGGGCCACCAAGCCGACCGTGTCGCCGCGAGCCGCGAGAGCTCGAGCGAGCGCGGCGCCGATACCCGATGACGCTCCTGTGACGAGGACGTTCACACCAGCCTCCTACGTATTGGAAGTGAACTCGAGGGGCAGCGACCGCAAGCCGCGGAGATTCAGGCTCGACACGTACTGAAGCTTGGCGTCGGGTGCGAGCCGGATGTCGTCGAGCCGATCGAACACCGCTTCAAGCCCGGTCTTGGACTCCGAGCGCGCCAGCGAAGCGCCGATGCAGTAGTGCGCGCCGTGTCCGAAGGCGAGATGCCAGCGCATGTCGTCACGGTCCACATCGAACTCTCCCGCGGCGACAAAGCAGGCCGGATCCCGGTTCGCCGCGCTGTTGCTGATCATAAGGATCGAGCCAGCCGGCACCGTGACGCCGCCGAGTTGCACGCTGCGACGAGCAATCCGGAAGCTCCCCTTCACGGGGCTGAGCATCCGCAACCCCTCTTCCACGAAGTTCGGGATCGCGCTGCGATCGCCGCGCAATCGCTTCATCAGGTCGGGATCGTGAATGAGGTGACACATCGCCGAGCAGAGGAACTTCGCCGTCGTCTCCTGACCCGCGGCGACGAGCATGTACGCGAGCGATACCAAGTCTTCGACTTCGGGCAGCGAACCGTCTGGGAACGTGGCCGTGGCGATCGCGGTCACGATGTCGTCGCGAGGCTCGGCCCGTCGCTCGTGCACGTAGCGCCGGAACATGTGTGCGATGTGCTCGACCAGCCCACCACCGTGCTCGGCGATCTCCTCCTCGAGCGAACGGCCGCTCACTCCCTGGCCCTGGCCCCGCTGGAAGTACTGCAGGAGCTGCGGTTTGTCCTCGTCGGGCACACCAAGGAGATCGGCGACCACCAGCAACGTGTACGGACCGGCGAACTGGCGGTTGAACTCCACCTTGCCGTCGGCCGCGAATGCATCGATGAGCTCGTGCGCGCAGCGCAGCATGAACTCCTCGTTCTCGGCGACGCGGCGAGGCGTGAGCAAGCGACGCAACAGGCCACGGTGATCCGTGTGCTTGGGCGGATCGAACGTGATGAGCATGTTGTTGAGCGGAATGTCCGCACGGCGCTCGTCGAGGAGCTCCGAGATGTCGTCCTGGCCTTCAGCTTCGAAGGAAACGCCGGTGAACGGCCCGAACGACACCACGAGGTTCGAGAAGTTCTCGGTGTCGCTGGCGACCTGGATGTACTCCTGGTGCCCGGTCACGATGAAGACGCCCTGGTTCGGCTCCTGCCACACC
>SHVJ01000057.1 GCA_009694295.1 Acidimicrobiia bacterium | reverse complement strand
GTACCGTCATGCCCACACCGTCATGCCCACTCCGTCATAGCCGCGCTACTCCCCCACCATCGCGTCGGGATCGGGATCCACGCCGCCGACACCGAGATGCAACCGCTTGAGGAACCAATGCCCAAGCGGTCCGATGCCAAAGGCAAAGAGCACCGTACCCACGCCGACGTTGCCGCCCAGGGCCCACCCCGCGCTGAGCGCAATGAGCTCGAGCACCGTGCGAACGATCCACACCGGATGGCCCTTTGCCGCGATCCCAGTCATCAAACCGTCGCGCGGTCCCGGGCCAAGCCCGGCTCCGATGTAGAGCCCGATGCCCATGCCGGTTATGACGATCCCGACAATCAGCATCGGCCAGCGCCACTCGAGCTCGTGCGGGTGTGGCAAGGCATCTCGGCACGCGTCGACGATGAAGCCGATCGACAACGCGTTGATCAGGGTTCCGATCCCGGGCCGCTGTCGGAGCGGGATCCACAGGAAGAGGATGAGCAGTCCGAGCAGCACCACGACGCTGCCGAACGAGAGACCGGTGATGTCGGCCAGGCCTTGATGGAGCACGTCCCACGGGCTGACACCAAGGTGGGCGTCGATCGAGAGCGCGATCCCGACCGAGATCACGGTGATGCCGGCCAACAATCGCGGCAGGCGTCGACGTAGCTCAGCGAAGCTCGGGAACGTGAGGACCTCGAGCTCGGGCGCGTCACTCATGCGGGATGTCCACATCACCGGCCGACTCTCGATCGAGATGCAGCGTCACGTGCGGCAACGTGCGCAGGATCGACGCTGGGCATGACGGATCGATGGGACCGGTCAACGCACGCTCGACCGGCTCGCGCTTGCGCGCCTCCGGCACAATGGCCAGCACCGCCTGCGCTCGCAACAACGCGGGGATCGTCACGGTGATGGCGTGGGTGGGTACTGCATCGACAGCTGCGAAGTGACCCTCCCCGACTTGTTGGGCTCGACACGCGGCGTCGAGCTCGACGACCTTGAGATCGAGCGGATCGTCGAAGTCGGCAACCGGTGGATCGTTGAACGCGAGGTGGCCGTTCTCGCCGATCCCGAGGCAGCACAGATCAAGTGGATGCTCACGGAGGAGCGCGGCGTAGCGATCGCACTCCACGGTCGCATCGAGCGCGTCGCCCTGGATCTCGTGGAACTCATTGGGGTGTACCGGTTCGACGATGCGTTCGCGCATGTAGCGACGGAACGACGCCGGATGATCGGCGCCGATCCCGCAGTACTCGTCCATGTGGAAGCCGGTGACGCGACTCCAGTCGATGTCGTTCCGCTCCGTGAGGTCGTCGAGAAAGGTGAACTGCGAGTTCCCACTTGCGAACATCACGTTCGCAATACCGCGCGCTTCGACGGCGTCGTTGATCACGCGGGTCGCATCGTCGGCGGCTGCAGCACCGAGCGCGATCGCGTCGGCGTGCACACGCACGGTGAGCGCGCTCACGCGAACTGGGGCAACCAGGGTTTGGTAGCCGCGAGCATCTCGTCGGTCATCCGACCGAGCGACTCGTAGTCGATGCGCCCAGCGAGGGGATCGACGAGCATCGCCTCGAAGACTGCGTCACGGCGACCGCTGATCGCAGCTTCGACCGTGAGCTCCTGCGCGGCCGACACCTGGCGGAGCTCGGCCGCCATTGCCCCCGGCACCGAGACCTGGTCTCGACCGCGCGGCCCGTCGGCATCGATCACAACCATGCTCTCGACCACGGGGCCATCGGGAAGGTCGGTGACCTGACCGCGGTTCGGCAAGTTGAGTGGGAACCAACCCGGCGTGTTGGTCATACGGCACTGCATGATCCCGGCGACCATCTCACCCGATGGCATGTTGGAGATCTCCGGCGACGCGAGCATCTCTTCGAAGTTCTTGATGTGCCCGCTGCGGTCGCCCTCGCGCTCTTCGATCGTGGTGATGTCCACTCCCCAGCGCTTGCCCCACTCCGCCTCCTCGGTGAGGAAGCCGGGGAAGAACTCAACGAGGTGGCGATCACCGGCGCCGGGCAGCACACCGAAGCGACCGAACAGCTCGAACTTCACCTGGTTGTGGTGCAGGAGGTCGCCCTTGGTCCACTCGCTTCCTTCGGAGATCTTCTCGACGCCGAAGTCGTCGGGAAGCGCCATCGCCAACGGTTCTGCGCTGCGCTCGTCGGCATGGTCGATCAGGTCCCGCAGCTGCGCGAGCCCGTCTTCGCCGGCGTTGTCGAGCTTCGTGATGAACGGCAGGTGATTGACGCCAGCAACCGTCGGGCGCAGATCCATGAACCCCGCGTCGAGCAGGAGACTCAGCGTGAACTGAGCGATCGTGACCTCGTGACACAGTCCGATCGTGGTGATCGACGACTCTCGCGTGACCGCACGACAGATGGCAGTCATTGGGTTCGTGAGATTGAGCAGCCACGCGTCGGGGCAGAGCTCCTCCATGTTGCGGGCAAGCTCGAGGAACACCGGGATGTTGCGCAACGCGCGGATGATGCCGCCGGGCCCGACAGAGTCGCCCACCGACTGACGGATGCCGTAGCGCTCGGGGATCTCGAGGTCGTGACGCATCGACTCGAAGCCTCCCGTGGAGATCGTGGCGACCACGTAGTCGGCACCCTCCAGCGCCTCGCGCTGGTTCGTGGTGCCGGTTGCGGTCAGCCCGATGCCACGCACATTGGCCACGTGCTGCACGAGCTCCACCATGCGCGGGATCGGGGTCGGATCGATGTCCTGGATGACGAGCTCGGCGTCGTGCAGCACCGGCGTGTTGGCGATGTCAACAAGGAGCTTCGGCACCCACTGGTAGCTCCCGCCACCGATGATCGTGATCCGCGGCGCCACTAGGAATCCCCCTGTTTGAGCGCGACGGTGACTTCGATCTCCACGGCGCCACCGCGAGGGAGCGCCGCGACACCGATGGCTGATCGGGAATGTCGGCCCGCGGCATCGAACACTTGCATCAGCACGTGGCTCGCGCCGTCGGCAACGGTCGGCTGCTGGACGAAGTCGTCGGTGCAGGCGATGAACGCGGTCACCGTCAACACGCGCTCGATGCGATCAAGTGAGCCGAGCGTGGCTCGCAACACCGAGAGCGCGTTGAGTGCGCACAACTCAGCGGCCTCGACCCCCTCGGCTGACGTGAGGTCACGCCCCAGGACGCCCGTTCGGATGTTGCCCGCGGCATCGCGAGGGAGCTGACCGGAGGTGCGCGCGGTACCGCCATGCACCACGACTGCGTCGAGCGGATCGTGAGGAGGGAACGGTCCCGGGAGCGTGATCCCGAGCTGCGCCAAGCGGGCTTCGTGCATGGACCCCCGACCCTACGCGGCCATGCCGAAGCACCGAGCGAGAAATGGGTACGCCTGCACGCCATTCCAGCGGTGTCCGCCTTCGAACACGTCGTGCTCGAGGATCGCGCCGTTGCCAGAAAGCCCAGAGACCAACGAGAGTCGAGCAAACTCTTGGATCGCCGCGTTGACCGGAAAGATCGGGTCCTCGGTGCCCGTCTCGATCAGCAGCGAGCGTGGTGCGATGAGCGCGCCGAGATCGACGTGATCGAACTCATCGATCATCCCGGGGAGCACTTGCGACCCGCAGAGATTCCACGGCATTCGGTGACAGTCGCGCCATGCGTTGAAGTACCCGCTCACCACTGCGGCTTTCACTCGTTCATCGAGCGCGGCGAGGAACAGCGTCATCGTGCCGCCATACGAGAGTCCGACCATCCCGAGTTGGGCGGGATCTACGAGCGGGTGTTGCTCGAGGACGTCGAGTGCACGTTGCAGGTCCCAGAGGTTCTGGGCCAAAGGGTTGGTGCCGGCCGCGACCGCGTGTACGAGGTTGAGATCGCACGGGTACTTGTCGGGCGGCGCCCAATCGACGCGTTCGCCGAAGCACCGCAAGTCAGGAGCGAGCACCACATACCCACGCTCTGCGAGCTGATGGCCATAGTCACCGTTGTGCTCGGCGATCGCTTCGACGCTCGCCGGGTCGTCCAGCCCGCACACCTCCGACTTCCCCGGCCCGTGCCCGTGTTGGGCCAGCACTGCAGGACCAGGGGTCGTCCGCCCGTGCGGCACCAAGAGATACGCGGGCACAGACATGCCCGGCTCGCTGTCGAAGACGATCGAGTTGCGTTGGTACGTGCCACAGTCGACGGACTCGCGCACTTCGAGGTCGAGCGGTACGCGTTCCGGCGCTGGACCCATCAATGCGTGGAGCCGGGCCCGCGCCCGTTCACGCCACTCGGGGATCGCCCGAGGCTGATCGACCGGGCATGGATCGAGCGGCGTGCTCGCCGCCAGCCGCAACATCCAATACGCCCACGGCGAGAAGTTCCGAACTTTCTTCTCGGGGCTCACGCGCCGTCGCCGAGCGCCCAGGCGAGGGAGCCGGAGAGGTGCTGGAGGTACGCCGGGCTCTCCCACGCGCCAGGGAAGTGACCGAGGCTCGTCGACGACACGCGTCCGTTGCCCTCGGTGAAGCACCACGCCAATGGAAATCCGAAATCGGGGCGTTTCGCTCCCTTGGCGTCGAGATCGAGCTGCTCGTCGGACACTCGCAACACGACGCGGGCGTCCGGCCGCAGATCGCGGAACTGGTACACCTCGTCGCGCCAATGCCAGCTCTTGCCAAGATGACGCGTCGCCGGATGGTCTGGTTCGACGACTTCGAGATCTACTTCCTGGGTCCACGGATGACCGTCGAAGCGTGCGCCGACGACCGACCCATACTCGGGCCATCCGTAGCACGAGTCAGTCGCGGAGTGGATGGCCAAGACCGCGAGGTCGCCCGCACGCAGCCGGCCGACGATCGTGGCGCGCTGCTCGTCGCTCCAGGGCGTCTCACCGATCGTGAAAAGCGCGAGCGCGCGAGCACTCTCAAGCACATCACCTTCGAGATCCCGCACATCATCGACTCGCAAAGCGCGCAGACCGTGCAACTCGGCAACCTGGCTCACGCCGACGGCTGACTGATCGAGCACGCGATGTACACCGGCGGGACCGTCGGCGTACGGCGCGACCTGAGTGACAAACAGAAGGCTGGCGTCGCTCACTTCTGGAGCGGTTGGAAGTCTTCGACGAGCACCCAACACGAGCCATGGAATGGGTTCTCAGGGTTGCCGGGCGTATCGTCCCACGCCGACCGACGCGGCGGACACTTGTTGCCTTCGGCCGTCTTAACATTGGCGGTCGGGGCTACAACCCGGAACGTGGACGGACCCGAGAAGTCCTTCGGCCCGAACGTGATGGCTTCGGTCAGCGCAACCGGGAAATCCTCGAGCTCGCTCAGTCCCTCGATGAATGTGCGGCGGTTGAGCTTCTTGCCGGCGTTCTCCATCGCAGCCTTGAGCACGTTGATCGCGTCGCACCACCGCATCGTGGGACCTTGCGACTCAATGAATGGGAACTTCTTGAGCCGGTTCGGGTTCTGCGCTTGGTACGTCTCCCAGCACGCCTTGGCTGCCGGCGTGTAGCCGACACCGGCGAGCGTGATGGTGCCGTCGGGGCGATCATCGTCCTCGTTGCTCAACGTGTAGACGGTCGGTCCTTCCTGACCGCTGACCAACGCGGGGTACAACGACTCGGCCAGCCCGAGACCTGCGTTGACCGACTGCTCATAGTCGGAGAGCAACAACCGCGGCTTGTAGTCCTGTGCGGACGCGAAGCTGAGGTACGACTGCAACGGCGGGTAGATCGAAAGCAACGGGATCACGACCTCGATGCCCTCACTCTGCAGGCGAGACACCACACTCTTGGCCTGGCTCGCTGCAGTCGCGGGGTCGTCGATGTTCGCGGAGATGGTGGTGACGAGCGTCGGCTCGAGCCCGTGCTCCTCGAGTGCCGGCAACAGGTACTCGTCGACTGCGAGCTGGTCACCGGCGCGGTCACCGGCAACGACCGCGAACTTCGTGCTGTCCGTCAGGTAGTTCTGGTCGACACCCCACGCCACCAGGTTCCGCATGATGTCGGCCTGGTCGGGGCCGAGCCACCAGAGGTACGGCGCACCGCGGTCGGTCCACTCGGTGACGGTCGTCCACATCGAGATGAGCGGCAGGTGCCCCTCTTCGGTGAGACAGAGCTGGTTGTCGCCGTGCCATTTGCCCGTGTCGAGCACGGCGAACACTTCGCCGCTGGTGGTCCAGTCCTTGCACAGCGAGCGCATCTCCGACGGCTTGAGCGGATTGAACTTGACGATCTTCGGCTTGATCTTCCGGCCGTTCACGCCACCGGCTTCGTTGAACGCGTCGACGTAGGTGTGGATACCGAGCGGGTCCTTCTCGTCCGAGATGTACTGGATCCCGGCCGCACCACTCGCGGCGCTCAGGTCAACGACAGGGAACACGACGGTGACGGAGTTCTTCGTGACCCCATCAGTCACCGGTTCGATGCTGCCGATGGAGTCGGCTGATCTCGTTGCTGACGCCGGTGCCGCAACCAAGACCAGCACTGTTGCGACGACAATCCCGACAAGGCCTCGGCCTCGTGTGGCCCTCATGCGCCTATCCCCCCGCTCTTGGCGACCCGAACCTGACATCCTCGTCAGTCGTCGCCCGACAGCCTGCCACTTCTGGCGAGAGCCTCGGGGCTCGCCCCGAGGTAGGCAGCCACCGCGGCCGGGTCCTTCATGACGGCCTCCGGTGTGCCGGAACTCGCCACCTTGCCCGTCTCCATCACGACCACCTGGGTAGAGAGTGCGAACACCATGGGTACATCGTGTTCGACCAGCACGATGGTTGCCCCGGTGACGTCGTGGATGCGGCGCAGCAGCGGGACGAACGCCTCGGCTTCGCGCTGCGCGATGCCCGCCGTGGGCTCGTCGAGGAGAAGCAGACGGGGCGACGCGAGCACGATGGCCGCGAGGTCGACCACGCGTCGCGTGCCAGTAGAGAGCTCTTGGATCCGATGGTTGCGATAGCGGTCGAGTCCGAACGCCCCGATGACGTCGGCAACCGCGGCTCGCTTGGCCCGCTCGGCGCGCCGAGCCCACGGAGTGTGCAGCGTGGTCGAGAGAACGCCGACCCGACGGCGCACGTCTTCCGACACGAGGAGCACCTCTTCAACACTCAACTCCGGAAACAGCCGGCAGTCCTGGAACGAGCGCACCACACCGAGCTTGGCGCGCGCCTCGGGGAGCCGACCGGTGACGTCTTGACCGTCGAGCCGTACGGTGCCGCGGGTCGGACTCGTCTGACCCGAGATTGCATCGAGCAGCGTCGTCTTGCCCGATCCGTTCGGTCCGATCAGACCGACGACCGCGCCAGGCGCAATCGAGAGGGACACACCGTCGACCGCGTGCACTCCTCCGAACCACACGGCAACGTCTTCGATCTCGAGCGCAGCGGCGGTCATGCGTCCGCTCCCACTCCCCTGCGGCGATCGATCATCCCCGCAACGCCGTCGCCCGCGCGCGCGGCCACCGCGCCGAGTCCACCAGGGAGATAGAGCAGGAAGGCCAACACGCCGAAGCCACTGGTGATGAACTGCACCGTCGCCGTCGAGCCGAGCGCGAACGGCAGACCCACCAGGTAGACGGCCGCGAGTACCGCACCTGGCACGGACCCGAGGCCGCCCACCACGGCCATCGACAGCACGAGGATCGACTCCTTCGGGCCAAAGTTCTCCGCAGGAGAGATGCGGGCCTGCGCGAGCGCGAAGCACACCCCCGCGACGCCGGCCATGAAGCCCGACAGCGCGAACGCGAGCAGCTTCGTGCGCACGACCGGAATTCCCATCGCCGCGGCTGCCACCTCGTTGTCCCGCACAGCCACCAGACGGCGAGCGATGCCCCGATCGCGCCACGTACGTACTACGAACAACGCAACGAGCAGCACGCCGAGCGCGAAGTATGCGAAGTCGCGCTCGTTGGTGAGGTTGAGCCCGAAGAGCGTCGGGCGCTCCAACAACGTCGAGTACTTGTCGGGGAGGCCGGTGCACACCCGCGTGTCGGTGAGCGGAAGGGTCCAACACGGAGTGGGCAACACCGTGACCTGCATGAAGAGTGCGAAGCCGAGCGTGGTCACCGCGAGGTACACACCTCGGATCCGCAGCGCCGGCAAGCCGATGATCACCGCAACCACCGCGGTGATCAGACCAGCAGCGAGCAACACCAACAGCAGTGGCCAATCGGGAAGGCGCGCGGCCACGATCGCACCCACAGCCACAAGTCCGAACTGCCCGAGCGAGACCTGACCGGCCCACCCGGTGAGCACGACCATCGACAGCGCGATGACCGAATAGATGAACACCTGCGACAGCGTGAGCGCTCGACCCTCCGAGACGACACCCGGGAGGAACACCGCGAGCGCGAATGCGAATGCAATCCCGCTCCGCCCGACCCAGCGCCGAGTGGCGTCCATGGATGCCCGGCCGGACTCACTTCCCACCGCCCACGACGAGCGCTCCTCCGTGCGCGGGTCGCGCCGCAAGCGTCCGACCTGCACGAGGAGGACGAACAGGATCAGTACGAAGAGACCGAGCGTGATGTACGCCGTGCTGTTCAGATCGGTGACGAGGTTGAAGGTGGCAATCTGCTCGACGATCCCGATCGCGATCGCCGCGACGAATGCGACGGTGTAACTGGCCATCGATGCGATGAGCGCGGCAGCGAGGGCGCGGAGCAGCAAGCCGGGGGGCAGCGCCTCCTTCAATGCCGACGACTGGCTGGGCGACGCCAGGATCGCGGTGATCGCCGAGAGCAACCCGGCCATCGCCCACGCGAGCGTCGACATGCGCTTCACCCAGACGCCCGACAAGCGCGCCGAGTCGGTGTTCTCGGCCATCGCTCGCATGGCGAGACCCCACGGCGAGAAGCGCAGGAACAACGCCAGACCCATCGCGACCAGCGGTGCCACGATCAAGATCGTGAGGTCGCTGCCTTGCAGCGTGCCGCCGGCCACGTTGTCGATCTGCTTGTGGATCGGCACGGGATAAGGCACGAACAAGTTCTTGGGCGACACGAACGGCAACAACGTGAGCAGATAGAGCACCTGCGAGAGCCCGATCGTCGCCACCATCATCAGCACGCGCGGCCGCTTGAACAGGCGCCGCAACACGAGCTCACACACGGCGCCCAACCCCGCCGCCAACGCGAGGCAGAACAGCAACGACGGCAGGTACGGGATCTTCAGCTGATCCGTCAGCTTGAGCAGGAGCACGGCGAGCACCACGCCGAGCTGCCCGTGGGCGAAGTTGATGACGCGGCTCGTGCGGTATACGAGCACAAGGCCTAGCGCCAGCAGCCCATAGAGCAGACCCTGGATGAAGCCCTGAAGGATCGAGAACGTGTCGAAGTGGAGCGAGAGAAGGGTGAACTCAGCCATCGGGCGCGATCAGGGAGTAGTGAGGTCGACCGAAGCCAGGAACACCGGACGCAGCAGGTCGTCGCGAGCGAGTAAGTCGGAGGTACGGCCATCGAAGCGGATCTCGCCGCGCTCGATGAAGAAGGAGTGGTCAGCAAGGCTCAGCGCGAGGTTCACGCTCTGCTCCACGAGCAGCACGGTCGTTCCTTCGGCGTTCACTCGACGGACGATGCCGATGAGGTCCTCCACCATCTTCGGTGCAAGGCCGAGGGTGAGCTCGTCGATCAACAACAAGCGCGGTCGCGTGAGCAGCACGCGCGCCAATGCGAGCATCTGTTGCTCCCCGCCTGACAGCGCGCCGGCGAGGTTGTCGAGCCGGGCCTCGAGCGCAGGAAACGCCTCGAGAGCTTCGTCGGTGGCGGTGCGGGCGCGGACCTTGTCCTTGCGGAATGAGAACGCGGCGAGTCGAAGGTTGTCCCGCACTGTCAACGACGGGAAGGTCATCCGGCCGCCTACGAGCATGCCGCAGCCCAAGCCGAGCACCTGCTCGGCTTCGAGCCAGGTGCTCGACACGCCGAACAAGCGGATCGTCCCCCGCGTCGGATGTTCAAGACTCGACACCGCGCGCAGCAACGTGCTCTTCCCCGCGCCGTTGGTGCCGAGCAATGCCGCGATCTCGCCTTCGGCCACTTCGAGGTCGATGTCGAACAGCACCTGCTGGGTGCCGTAGGCAAAGTCGAGGTTGTGGATCTGGAGTGCGGGGATCGTTCCGCCCGCCTTGCGGCGCTGCCCTTCCTCGTAGCGTTCAAGGACGTCTTCGATCACCAGCGTGATGTCGCGTCGTACCCAACGCGCGCCGAACATGAGGAGCAACCCACCGAGCGCGCAGACCGGAGCCATCGTGGTGAGCGCGACGCGCGGGCCGTCGGCATGCCCTGCGGCGCTGCTGATCGCGCCGAGGATCACAGCGCCTGCGAATCCGCCGATGACCAGTCCGTACACACCGAAGAGCGCGAACCCGAGCGTGCGCATTTCAGCCGGCACTGTGGCCGCGACGGTCTGGAAGATGGCGGTGCCGAGCGGTGCCAACGTGCACTCCGCAAGGAACCAGCCGAGCACCACGATCCAGAGCGAAGGCGCGTAGAGCGACGCCACGTAGATGACACCGAACGCGATCAGGCACCCGCCGCCGAGGTAGAGCACGGACTCGGGCCTCTTGCGAAACATACGGTCGCCTACGAAGCCAGCGACCGGGATGATGAGGAAGGCCGAGATACCGATGATCGTGTAGACGGTCGCCCGCTCGCCGGTACCCAGATCCCATTCACGGTCGAGGTACAGCGACCCGAACAGCGGGATGCCGAGACCCACGAAGCCGAGCACGGCGACGGCCATGAGCTGGAAGTAGAGGCTGCGCACGCGCAACAGGCGCTGCACGGCTGAGCCAAGCAGGACACGCGGCGTACCCTCGGGGTGCTCACCGATGTCGAGGCCCGATGCCTCCAGGATGTGACTCGACTCGTGTTGCCCCTTCTTCGGTTCCTTCAAGCGCAGGATGAGACCGGCGATCGGGATCCCCAACAGCGCCAACAACGTCGCCCACCGCCACGACCCGGTGAGCTCGGCAACACCGCCCATGATCGCGACTCCGAGCGTTCGCGCCACGGGCTCGTGCCCTCGTTGCAGCGCGGCTACCCGCGCTCGGGCTTCTGGTGGATAGAAATCGGAGAGATAGGAGAGGTGCGTGGTGTTGTTCGGGGCTTTCCCGAACGACGAGATGATGCCGAGGAGCGCGAAGAGCCAGATGCTCTCGACAAGTCCCTGGAACGGCACGGAGATCGCAAAGATCAGCAGGCAGATCGCGGCGACCTTGACTCGACTCCCCCGGTCGCTCGCGAGCGCTACGGGAAGACCAACGCCGATCTGCGCAGCCGATGCCGCGAAGATCGCCGCGCCGAGCTCGGCGTCGGTGATGTTGAACGACCGCTGGATGTCGGGAGCAAGGACCCCCAAGCCGCTGTCGACCATCGCGACCGCGAACGCAGCCATCGTGAGGAAGGTGACGGGCGCCCACCCATAGTTCCGCAGGATGCCGAGGATCGGTGGCGGCTCGCCCTCGCCGACGCCCGGCATGAGCTGAAGGTCGGCGACCAAGTCCTGCGCGTTGCTGGCCGCGACCGCCTCGCGCAGGAGGTCGTCGGGAACGGCGAACGAGAGCAGCAGCTCTTTCGGAGTATCCGCCGCGTCGTTGGTGCCGGTGTCCCCGTCGGCCATGAGGGCGCTCACGGTAGCGTGCGCTCGGTTGACCGAGCAGGAGGAGCAACGCATGCGAATCGGGTTCATCGGGCTCGGCGCGATGGGTCTCCCGATGACGCGTCATCTTGTAGAGACGGGGCACGAGGTCACGGTCGCGTCGCGCAGTCGCGGACCGATCGACGCGGCGGTCGGCTTCGGCGCGAACGAGGGCGACGGAGCACGCGCGGTCGTCGAAGCGAGCGAGGTCACGATCCTGTGCGTGCCGAACTCGCCCGAGGTCGTCGAGATCATCGATTCGGTCCTCCCCGCGCTCGGACCTTCGATGACGCTTGTGGACACCTCGACGATCGACCCTGCCGTCGAACGTGCGCAGCACGAGCGCGTGAGCGCAACCGGTGCGCGGTATCTGGAAGCGCCACTCTCCGGCGGTACGGTCGGCGCTCAGAAGGGCACGCTCACGCTGATGGTCGGTGGCGAGGCCGCGGTGCTCGACGCAACCCGGCCCGCACTCGATCCGTTCGCCGGATTGATCGTGCACGTGGGTGGCCCCGGGATGGGTCAAGTCGTGAAGCTCTGCAACAACCTCATCTATGCCGCGCAGATGCTCGCCACCGCCGAAGCCACCGTGATGGCCACCAAGGCAGGCGTGGATCTGTCGCAGCTCTACGAAGTGCTCACACACTCGACCGGCGACTGTGTGGCGGTGCGCACGCGCTTGCCGGCCGAAGGGGTGGTGCCAGAGAGCCCGGCATCAAACGGTTGGGCACCGGGATTCATGACCGACCTCATGGCCAAAGACCTCGACCTCGCGATCGGCCACGCCGCGAAGGAGCGACTGCCGCTGTTCACGTCGGGTCTCGTCCGCCAGGTGTTGAGCGCAACGAGCGCGGCGGGCTACGGGCGCGAAGACTTCTCCGCGCTCACCAAGGTCGTGCGCCAGCTCGCCGGCATGTGACCGTTCTCACCCTCGACCTCGGCACCAGCGCCACCAAGGCCGCGCTGTGGTCCGACACAGGGATGGTGGCGCTCGCGAGGGCACCGCTGACGACCGAGCATCCGGCCCCCGGACGGGCTGAGCAAGACCCGCGCGAGTGGTGGGCATCGGTTGTTACGGCGTGTGCCGAGGTGCAGGCGGCCGCGCCAAGCGAGTTCACGGCCGTCGAAGCGATCGGGTTCGCTGCCGCGCGCGAGACGTTCGCGCTCTTCGACGAGCAGTTCGACCCACTCGGCCCCGGGGTCCTCTGGTCCGATGCGCGCGCCGAGGACCAGGTGGCTGGCTTGGGTGACCCCGACGCGTTCCGTGCCGCGACGGGCGTGATGCCGACAGCAGGCTCGCACGTGGCAAAGCTGGCGTGGCTCGTCGAGCACGAGACCGCCGAGTTCGGGTCGGCCCGCTGGATCCTCGCACCCCGCGACTTCGTGGTTGCTCGACTCACCGGTGTCGCCGTGACCGACCAGACGCTCGCGTCGCGCACCGGCTTGTGTGCACTCGGTGGCTGGTGGCTGCCCGAGTCCGTGCAGCGCTATCGGGAACGACTCCCCGAGATCGCGGCCGCGACACACATCGTCGGCAAGGTGCTCCCAGGGGTTGCTCACGATCTCGGTCTGCCAAGCGGTGTGCGCGTGGTGATCGGCGCGGGCGACCGCGCGTGTGAGGTGATCGGCGTCGGGGCGTCGTCACGCGCGCCGATGGTGTCGTGGGGCACGACCGCGAATGTGTCGGTCCCATATGGCGGTCCGGTGGAAGCGCTACCCTCGGTCGCGCAGGTGTCGCGCGGCGCGCTCAGCGGCTTCGTGGTCGAGGCAGGGATGTCGGCGGCCGGAGCAGCACTCGGATGGTTGTCTCGCTTGACCGGTCGATCGCACGACGACTTGCTCGCGGCCGCGACTGATGTTCCACCGGGCGCGAGCGGTGCGTTCGCGCTCCCCTGGCTCGCCGGGGCCCGTGCGCCATGGTGGCGCGCCAATGCGCACGCGGCGTTCCTGGGACTCACCGACGCGCACGGTCCGGCCGAGCTGTGCCGGGCGATCGTCGAAGGAGTCGCTTTCGACGTGGCGCGATGCCTCGAGCTGATCGCACCCGGCGCCGAGGAGCTTGCGCTTGCCGGCGCAGGCGCGGGCGACGAGCTGTGGCGAACCGTCGTGTCGGGAGTGACGGGACGCGGTGTCGTACGTCGATCGCTCGATGATGCCGCGTCGGTCGGGGCGCGCTTGGTTGTCGCAAGTGCTCTTGGGGAGGACATCGCGGTGGACGACGTGAACGCGGTGGTGGCGCGCGACACGCCCGATGCATCGCTCGTGCGCGCCTACGCGTCACTACGCGAAACCGCCGACGCATACGCGTCGGCAGTGATCAATATTGACTGAGTTGCTCCGGGGGAGGGACTCGAACCCCCAACATACGGGTTAACGGCCCGCCGTTCTACCAATTGAACTACCCCGGAATGGCATCTGACGATAGCAGGGCTCGAACGAGACCCATGACTGCGCGATGCGTGCGCGAGCAGGAGTAGTCGAGGTATGCGCATCCGAACTCATGCTTGTTGCGACGGATGCTCGGGTCGGGCACAGCGCGGTAGGGCTTCGTGAACTGTTCCCGCGGGACGTCGGTAACGTTCGACCAATGCCGTTCTGCAGCGTCGAGGTCCAAACCCTGATGCAGGTAGACCTTCACGCGCAGGCGCGACTCATCGACATCGAAATACCTCCGTAGCCACGCGCAGAAGAAGCGCATCATCTCGGGATCGCTGTTCGCGAATCTGATCGAGCCGTCGGTCTTGGAGCCCTCCCCTGCGTAGAGCGCTATACCTGCCGCGAAGAATCCGTCGTCGCTGAGCCTTCCGATGCGCGCCCGCCCGGCTTCATCCAATTCTTCGATTTGCCGAAGGCGCTCCAGATGCGCTGGATGCGGTCGCCGTCGCGGACCGTACCGTCGCTTGCTTGGAGTGAAGGGGACGTCTCTCACCCAGAGGGAGACGGATGATTTGGAGACGCCGAGTTGGGCGGCGATCTCGATGAGGGTGAGGTTCTGCGCTCGGAGGCGTCGTGCTTCCTCTTGTTCCTGGACCTTGCCTCGGTATCCCATGGTCACGGAAGGTACGCGCGGGGTGTGACACGGCGGCCGTGGTAGGCAAGGGGCATGAAGATGCGCACTGGGTTGGTCGTCGGGTTCGGTCTCGGGTACTACTTCGGCTCAAAGGCCGGACGGGAGCGCTACGTGCAGCTCCGGCGGATGCTCGACCGGGCAGCGCCGATGTCGAAGGTGAAGGCCGCGGTCGAGCTCGGCCGGGAACGGTTGCGGGATGCGGCCGGACCCGACCCCCTCGAGCACGTCGCGGACCCGTCGTACAACTGATCCGAGGGCGCGGCGGCCCGGCTGCGGCTGGGTCGTAGTCTCTCGGGAGGCTTCGACAACCAGGAGGATCCGATGCACGGGACCACGCTGCGCCGCCTGCTGCTCGCTCTGCTGCTCGTAGGCGCAGTGGGCTTCGCAACCCAAGCAACGGCCTTCGCCGATGCGCCGGCACGACGTCACACTGCGGCGGTCGACAAGAAGAAGAAGAAGAAGCCGACCATCAAGGTCGCCGATTCGAGCCTCGGCGAGATCGTGGTGACCGGCAAGGGGCAGACGGTCTACGCATTCGACCTCGACACCGGCACCGGCACCGACGAGACGGCGTGCGGCGCAGGTTGCGACTCCACCTGGCCGCCGGTCGAAGCCAAGAAGCCGAAGGCAGGGAAGGGCATCGACGCGACGATGCTCCTCGTGAACGCGAACGGTCAGGTCTCTTACAACGGCCACCTGCTCTACATGTACGCGGGCGACAGCGCGTCGGGCGACACCAACGGCGATGGCATTGGCGGCGTGTGGCATGCGGTCGGATCGGACGGAGTTCCGCTGTCCTGAGTCGTGCGGCTGGCCCTCACATCTGAGCAAGGGGATCTTCAGTCGGAGTTGCGCGCGTTCGTCGGCCCAACGGGAGCGGAAGTCCAGGCACGGGTGTCCTTCGGGAGGCGGTGTTAGCCGTCGAACGGACAGTATGGGACGTGCCCCGAACCTCCACCCTGTCGGTCGATGAGGCACGGCGCATCGCGCTCGCGGCACAAGGGTTTGCCGAGCCGCGTCCGAAGGGTCGAGTCACGCGGCGACACGTCCGCAAGGTGTTCGAGCGACTCGGCGCGATCCAGGTGGACTCCGTCAATGTGCTTGTCCGCAGCCATTACCTCCCGTTGTTCTCACGTCTCGGCCCGTACGACCGTTCACTCTTGGACCGCTTCGTCTACGACGATCACGAAGCGTTCGAGTACTGGGGACACGACGCGTCGCTGATCCTCACCGATCTCCATCCCCTCTTTCGCTGGCGCATGGCCGGTGATCATCAGTGGGGCGAGATGCGGCGTTGGTCGGCCGAGGAGATGGAGCACGTCGACGCGCTGCACGCAGCGGTGCTCTCCGACGGACCGCTCAGCGCAAGCGACCTCGACAAGAACGACGGAAAGAAGGGGTCGTGGTGGGATTGGAGTGACAGCAAGCGATCACTCGAGCACCTGTATTTCCGCGGTCGAGTTGGTGCGTTCCGGCGCGGCAACTTCGAGAAGGTGTACTGCGATCCCGCCCATGTGGTGCCTGCTGCCGTGCTCGCCTCGCCGGAT
>SHVJ01000056.1 GCA_009694295.1 Acidimicrobiia bacterium | reverse complement strand
CTCAGGGGGATGGAGAGATCGGCCCGAATGCGATCAAGCCCAACGACAAGCTCGGGAGCAGTTGCTGCAATACGAACGACGGGAGAAGGCACGGCGCCTCAGCGCTTCCGCAACGGTGGGCGCGGCACGACGAGGTCGGGTGAGCGCAGCTCCCTGATCGCGCCGAAGGCTGCGCTCGGGCTGTCGACGACTCGCACGAGGTGGCCCCATCCGCCGCGGTCGGCCAGCGCCTGGAGCGCGGCCACTGCATCCGAGAGCGCGCCGTCGCGGTACTCCGATCCCATCAGCACCATCGGACTCTGCACGCCATACATCGTGTAGTCGTTCTGCGCCGCGTCGGTGAAGAGCTCTTGCAGCGTGCCGCTCCCGCCTGGGGTGAACACGACGCCTCCTCGAGCGATCGCCAACAACCCGTTCTCACGGATGCTGTTCTGGAAGTACTTGGCGATGTGCGACGCGAACTGGTTCACCGGCTCGTCCACGTACAGCCACGTGGGCACTCCCAGGTTCGTCGAGCCATTGGGCCACCGCTTGCGCACTTCCAACGCGCGCTCGAGGTACGCAGGCGGGTCGACGTCGTACCTCGGCGCATCCACCAGCACCGCGATTGCGGCATCGAGCGCGTCATCGGGCTCGCGCGCCAACCACGCGCCAAAGTTGGCGGCTTCCATCAGCCCCGGCCCGCCGCCGGTCGCGACGACAAAGCCCTCCCGCGTGAGCTCCCGGCCAAGGGAAGCGACCGCCATGTAATCGGGCGTACCGCGCGGCGTGGTGTGACTTCCCATGATCCCGACAACAAGCGCGCCCAGCTCCGTCAAGAAGCGCATCAGCGCGGCGTCGATGCACGCGTCGTGGATACCCTTCGCCAGCACAGTGAGCGGTTCCTGCATCACTACGCACGCAACTCCGATGCGCGCGCTGAACGTGGTGTCGGGATGCCCTGGCAGGTATCCATCCATGAGCTCGCTGTTCGAATACAGCCAAGCGCGATAGGGATCGAATGGGAGGTCGGGCATGAGCGGGAGGACGACCGCGCCCGATGCGGTCAGCGTCTCGATCGTGCCTCCGTGCAGAGAACATCTGGCGAACACCGCACCGGACACGTCGGCCGAGATCCAGTCGAGATCCACGTCGCGGGCATCCACACCAACGACCCATGCGCCCGCGAGATCAGGGTGACGCGCCACGAGATCGGGCACCGTGGTGATGACCGGGAGCTCGGCGCGCAAGACCGGAACGGTAGCCCGCGCCTCCTCACCTACTCGTACGTTCTGGTCGCGCTCGCTCGGCGCCCGGGTACCGGGACGCCGGCCTGCGGCACGCTCGGCTGCTCCTAGGCTGCGCACGTGCGCTTGAGCCATCGGTACCCACGTGCCGCGGTCGCTACTCCGCATTACCTCGCGTCGGCGGCGGGCGCGGCAACGCTGGCGGACGGCGGAAATGCCGTCGACGCGATCATCGCGGCCAACCTCGCGCTCGGTGTGGTGGCTCCGTACTTCTGTGGCTACGGCGGTGATCTGTTCGCGATCGTCTGGGACGGATCGGCGACCGGCTACCTCGGCTCGGGTCGCTCGCCGACGTCGGCCACGATCGAGCGCATCCGTGAGCGCGCCGGGGGCGCTGTCATGCCGGCATTCGGGCCCGACGCGGTCACAGTGCCCGGCGGGGTGGCGGGATGGTTCGCACTGCTCGAACGCTGGGGCACTCGTGAATTCGGGCAGCTCACCGAGTTCGCGTTGCGCTACGCAACGGAAGGCTTCGAGATCACGCCCGGCGCAGCGCAGGCGATCAGCGAAGGCCAGGCCTTCTACCGCGGCTTTCCACACTGGCAAGCGGTCTACGGCGGCGTGCATCTCGGCGACGTACTGCGCCAGCCCGCACTCGCGAAGACGATCGAGCTGTTGGCCTCCGACGGACCTGACGCGTACTACCGCGGCCCAATCGGCGCGGCGATCGCGACCGCAGTGCAGGAGCACGGGGGCGAGCTCAGTGCAGCGGATCTCGCCGCCCACTCCGGGGAATGGACCGAGCCGCTGCGCGCGCCCTTCCGCGACGTGGAGGTGCTCGAGCTGCCACCCCCCACGCAAGGCGTGACCGTGCTCGAGGCGCTCCGCATCCTCGATCAGTTCGACGCGGCGCCATCCGGACCGGACCGGGAGCACCTCCTCATCGAAGCCACGAAGCTCGCACTTGCCGACCGCGACCGCTGGGTGAGCGATCCCGACACGATGCCGCACCCTGCATCTGATCTTCTGAGTGATCCATGGGTGCGCACCCGCGCCGATGCGATCGATGCCGACCGCGCCGGCACTCCCGACCCCGGTGAGCCGCAGGCTGGCGGCACGGCGTATCTGTGCGCGACCGACGCCGACGGGCTGATGGTGAGCTTGATCCAATCGAACTTCGTGCACTTCGGATCGGGCGTGCACGTGAGCGAGTGGGGGATCAACCTCAACAACCGCGGCTTCTCGTTCTCGCTCGACCCCGAGCGGGTCAACGTGTTCGCGGGCGGGAAGCGGCCGATGCACACGCTCATCCCTGCCATGGCGCTCCGGGACGGCATACCCTGCCTCGTGTTCGGAAGCATGGGTGGCGATGCCCAAGCGCCCGTCCACGTACAGGTGCTCGCGCACGTGCTCGACGACGGCGCCGACCCTGCAGATGCGATCGCAGCGCCGCGATGGCGCGTCGACCCCGGCACCTGGGCGGTTCGCGCGGAGACCCGGTTCGACGCGGTGACGCTCGCAACACTTCGCGCACGCGGGCATGACATCACCGAGACTTCGGCCTTCGACAGTGGCATGGGGCACTCGCATGCGATCTGGCCGACGGCCGGAGGATGGGGAGCGACCTTCGATCCGCGCTCTGAAGGTGCGGCGCTCGGCTGCTGAGCTGGATCGGGTCGGAAGCGCTGCGGGTACGATTCACTCGTGACCGACGTCAAAAACGTCGACGAGGTACGCGAAGCACTCGCCGCACACGACTATCTGGCCGATGAGGGCCTCGCGACGGCGATCTTCCTCGCCCTGCGCCTCGAGCGACCGCTGCTGCTCGAAGGCGAGGCCGGCGTCGGCAAGACCGAGGTGGCCAAGGTCCTTGCACGTTGGACTGGCGGCGAGCTCATCCGGCTCCAGTGCTACGAGGGCATCGACGCCGCACAGGCCGTCTACGAATGGGACTACTCACGCCAGCTGCTCCACCTCCGCGCCTCGGAGGCGGGTGGAGGGCCCATCGACGAGGACGAGCTGTACTCCGAGCGTTTCCTCGTACGGCGACCGCTGCTGCGGGCCATCGCCCATACAGGAGCGCAACCACCGGTCCTGCTCGTCGACGAAGTCGACCGCGCCGACGACGAGTTCGAAGCGTTCCTCCTCGAGATCCTCTCCGACTACGCGATCACTGTGCCCGAGCTCGGAACCTTCCGCGCCGAGACGCCACCGATCGTGGTGGTCACGTCGAACCGCACGCGTGACGTGCACGATGCCCTGAAGCGGCGATGCCTCTACCACTGGATCGGCCACCCCGACTTCGAGCGCGAGCTCGCGATCTTGCGTGTGCGTGCACCGGGTGTGCGTGAAGAGCTCGCCCGCCAGGTTGCCGGCGCGGTCGAAGCCCTGCGCGACCTCGACCTCTACAAGCCGCCGGGTGTCGCCGAGACGATCGACTGGGCGCAAGCGGTCGTCGCCCTGGGATCGACCACGCTCGACGCGGCGACGGTCGAGGTGACGCTCGGGACCGTCCTCAAGTACCGCGAAGACCAGGAGCGCGCGCGGAGTCACGGGCTCGAGCAGCTCCTCAACGCAGTGGAACGCCCAGAACGTGCCTCCTGAAGCTGAGCACGATCGGATCTCGCTCGCGTTCGCGCGAGTGCTGCGCGGGGCAGGTCTCAATGTCCCCGTCGGCTCGACCATCACGTTCGCCGAAGCCCTCGCAGCCGTCGGTCTCGACCGACGTGACGACGTGTACTGGGCTGGGCGCGTCACCCTGCTCCGAACACCGGAAGACGGCGACCTCTACGACCGCGCCTTCGATGCCTTCTGGGACGGTCGGGTCGAGATCACTGCACCGGCGACCGCGGCGCCCCCGCTGACACTCGCGTTCGATGCCGACCGCGACGAAAGCGACGACGAGAACGACACGACCGAGATCGGGCCGACCATGCAGGTTCGCTACAGCCGCGCTGAGGTCCTCCGCCATCGCGACTTCGCCGCCTACACGCACGCCGAGCTGGCCGAAGCCCGCCGGCTCATGACCGACCTGCGGCTGGCCGGTGCGCTGCGGCGCTCCCGCCGACGCCGACCGACGAACCGTGAGCGGGGTCGGCCCGATCTGCGTCGCACCGTGCGCCGCTCGTTGCGCTCCGGCGGTGAGCCCATCGACCGCGCGTTCTCGGCACCGTCACGGCGGCCGCGGCGCATCGTGCTGCTGTGCGACGTGAGCGGATCGATGGAGGCGTACTCCCGGGCGCTCTTGCGGTTCGTGCAGGCGGCAGTTGTCGGTCGTGGTCGCGTCGAAGCATTCGCGTTGGGCACGCGGCTCACCCGCATCACACGAGAGCTGTCGTCACGCGACCCCGACGCGGCCCTTGCAGCCGCGGCCGACCGGGTGCTCGATTGGTCCGGTGGCACGCGGCTGGGCGACGGACTCCGTGAGTTCAACGATCGATGGGGAGTGCGTGGCATGGCGCGCGGCGCGGTCGTGGTGGTGCTGTCTGACGGATGGGATCGCGGCGACCCCGACACCCTGGGTGAAGAGATGGCTCGCTTGGCTCGGGTCGCGCATCGGATCGTTTGGGTGAACCCACTCAAGGCGACGCCCGAGTACGCGCCGCTCGCTCGCGGCATGGCGGCAGCGTTGCCGCACGTCGACGACTTCATCGCCGGACACTCGATGGCGGCCCTCGAAGAGCTCGCGGCTGTGATTGCGAAGTGATCGCGACGCGAACGGAGCAGGGAAGCGCAGCGGAAGTAGCGGACAGGGAGCGGCGCAAATGGTGAAGGGGATATGAAAGAGATCTTGAACGACATCGATCGCTGGCGAACGCAGGGGCAGCGCGTCGCGGTGGCGCGCGTCGTGGGGCTCGACGGGTCGGGGCCGCGCGACCCCGGCGCGGCCATGGCGGTCAGTGAGAACGGCGAGGTCGCGGGATCGGTCTCGGGCGGCTGCGTCGAAGGCGCAGTCGTCACCGAAGCGCTCGCGGTGCTCGGCGGGACGAAGGAGCGCGGTGTCGTCACCTTCGGGTACTCCGACGACGAAGCATTCGCCGTCGGCCTCACCTGTGGCGGCACGATCCACGTGTTCGTCGAGCCCCTCGACTGGTGAGCGGCCGAGCCGATTCGTCGGCCACCCCGGTGTACGACGCGCTCGACGTCGCGCTGCGCGCTGATGAGCCGGTCGCGCTCGCGTCCGTCATTGGCGGCAAGGGCATCGGGGCCAAGCTGCTCGTGCGGCCAAGCGGCGAAACCATCGGTTCACTCGGCGATCCCGACCTCGACCGCGTTGTCGCTCGCGACGCGCTCGGCGAGCTCGAAGCCGGCCTGACGGGAACCCGGCACTACGGCAAGCACGGGGAAGCGCGCGAACGCGACGTCGAGGTATTCATCGAATCGTTCGTACGTCAGCCTCACATGGTGATCTTCGGTGCCGTGGACTTCACGGCATCACTCGGCCGCGCTGCCAAGCTGCTCGGTTACCGCGTCACGGTGTGCGACGCGCGTGAAGTGTTCGCCACGCCACAACGCTTCCCGATGGCCGACGAAGTCGTGTGTGACTGGCCCGATCGGTACTTGGTCCGGGTCGGCCCATCGCTCGGTCCGCGCGACGCAGTGTGCGTGCTCACGCACGACACCAAGTTCGACGTGCCAGCAATCGTGGGCGCGCTGGCGACCGATGTGGGCTACCTCGGGGCGATGGGGAGTCGGGCCACACACGGCAAGCGGGTCATTCGTCTCCATGAGGCTGGCGTGACCGATGAAGAGCTCACGCGGGTGATGGCCCCGATCGGACTCGACATCGGCGCCCGCACGCCCGAGGAGACCGCGGTGTCGATCTGCGCGGAGATCATCGCGAACCGCACCGGACGCGCTGCACCCTCACTTCGTGACACCGACGGCCCTCTCCACGCCTGAGACGCTGGGGAGAACGATGGATCTGGGCATCGCCGGACGACGCGCCGCGGTTGCCGCGGCCTCTCGAGGTCTCGGGTACGCGACCGCAACCGCGCTTGCAGCAGAAGGCGTGGAGGTCGCCATCTGTGGGCGCGACCAGAGCGCGCTCGATACCGCGGTCGCTGGGACGCAACTCGTCCCGATCGTGGCCGATGTCGCGACGCCCGATGGCGCCCGCGCCTTTGTGCGCGCAGCCCGCGATGCACTTGGCAACATCGACATCCTTGTTGCGAATGCCGGTGGGCCACCCGCGGGTCGGTTCGCCGACATCTCCGATCTTGATGCATATACGCGAGCGTTCGAGCTCAACTGCCTGTCGACGATCGCCATGTGCGCCGAGGCACTGCCTGATATGCGGACCCAACGCTGGGGCCGAATCGTGGCCATCACATCGCTCGCGGTCCGTCAGCCTGCGCCGCATCTGATCTTGTCGAACACTGCGCGCGCCGGCGTGACCGGTTTCCTCAAGACGCTTGCTCAGGAAGTCGCGTCCGACTGCGTCACGGTGAACTCGCTCCAACCGTGGCTCCACGACACCGAACGCCTGCGTTCGCTGCCCGGCGGTACCGATGCGTCCGGCATTCCCGCAGGGACGATAGGACGCCCATCGGACTTCGGTGCGATCGCGGCGTTCGTATGCTCCGATCAGGCCCGCTACCTCACGGGAGCAGCCATCCAAGTCGACGGTGGCGCGTACGGCGGTCTCCAATAACGCGTCACAACGACAAGATCGGGAGAGGAGTTCGCCGAAACGCCGCCTACGCTGGCGACGTGCCCGACACTGGCGTGGACCACGGGGTGTTCACCGTCCCCAATGCAATCTCGGTGGTTCGCCTCCTGTGTGTCCCGGTGTTCCTCTGGCTGCTCTTCGGCGCCGAGGAACGAACAGTCGCGATGCTTCTGCTGGGCGGGCTGGGCGCCACCGATTGGGTCGACGGCTGGATCGCGCGTCGTTTCGATCAGGGCAGCACGGTCGGCAAGGTGCTCGACCCGGTCGCTGACCGCATCCTGCTGCTCACGGCGGTGATCGCCTTGATGATCGACGATGTCGTGCCCACGTGGGTGGGGGTGCTCGTGCTCGTGCGTGAGGCCATCGTGAGCTTGGGCACGCTCGCGCTCGCCGCCGCCGGCGCGGCCCGAATCGACGTGCAATGGACGGGCAAGGCGGGAACCTTCGCGCTCATGGTCGCGCTCCCGGGCTTCTTATTCATGGACGTGTTGGACCCCGGCACCGGGCGCGACATCGTCGAGGTCATCACCTGGGTCTCGACCGCCGGGGGACTCGTGCTCGGGTACCTCGCCGCGGCGCGCTACATCCCGATCGCCCGGGACGCGCTGCGCGCCGGTCGCGGCGGCCGCGCCAGCAAGAGCACGGAGGTTGCGGCGTGAAGATGGAGCAGCCGAGCGGCCCAAAGGGCGGCGGCGGGTATCCCGACGCCGAGCGAGCGCGACCATGAAGGCCGTAATCCTCGCTGGGGGAGAGGGCACACGACTGCGCCCGCTGACGAGCAACCAGCCGAAGCCGATGATCCCGGTTGTCAACCGGCCCTTGATGGAGCACATCGTGACGCTCCTCGCCGGCCATGGGTTCGACGACATCGTGGTCACGGTCGCGTACCTCGCGAACCAGATTCGCGACTACTTCGGTGACGGCGCCGACTTCGGGCCGCGCATGCGCTATGCGACCGACGAGACGCCGCTCGGCACCGCAGGCTCCGTTCGGAACGCCGCGTCCGAGCTCGACGACACCTTCCTCGTGATCTCCGGCGATGTGCTCACGGATATCGACCTGACTGCGTTCGTGAAGGCACACCGTGAGAGCGGCGCGGTCGCGTCGATTGCGCTCAAGCGAGTGGAGAACCCACTCGAGTTCGGGATCGTGATCACCAACCCGGATGGGAGCATCGAGCGCTTCCTCGAGAAGCCGAACTGGGGCGAGGTGTTCTCCGACACGATCAACACCGGGATCTACGTGCTCGAGCCCGAGATCTTCGACCTCATCCCCGAAGGTGAAGTCGTCGACTTCTCCGGCGATGTGTTTCCCGCGGCGCTAGACAAGGGTCTCAAGCTGCACGGCTACATCACCGACGGATACTGGGAGGACATCGGCACCACCGACGCGTACCTCAGCGCGCACGCCGATGTGCTCAACGGTCACGTCAAGGTCGCCATCGATGGCTTCGAGCTGAGCGAAGGCGTGTGGCTCGGCGAGGGAGCCGAGATCGATCCCGGTGCGTTCGTCGAAGGGCCCGTGATCATCGGCGCCAACTGCCGTATCGAGCCTGGCGCAAGCATTCGCCCCTATACCGTGCTCGGCACCGACGTGGTGGTGAAGAGCGACGCGTCGCTCGAACGCGCACTGTGCCACGACCACGTCTACGTAGGTCGCAGCGCGTGGCTACGGGGCTGCATCATCGGCCGCTCCACCGACCTGCGCGGCCACGCTCGGCTCGAGGAAGGTGTTGTTGTCGGCGACGAGTGCTTCGTGGGCGAGCACGCCGTGGTGAACGCGGGTGTGCGGATCTACCCGTTCAAGACCGTCGAGCCCGACGCCGTTGTGAACTCATCGATTGTGTGGGAGAGTCGCGGTGCCCGCACATTGTTCGGACATCGCGGCGTGCAAGGTCTCGCCAACGTCGACATCACGCCCGAGGTCGCGGTTCGGCTGGCCATGGCCTACGGCACCTCGCTCAAGCGCGGCTCCGTGGTTACGACCAGCCGCGACACCAGCCGCGCCGCCCGCGCGCTCAAGCGCGCCGTGATCGGGGGACTGAACCTGGCCGGAGCCAACGTCGAGGACGTCGAGCTCGCCACCGTCCCGGTCACCCGGTTCCAGGTGCGAAATGGGGAAGCACGAGGGGGCATCACCGTTCGACTCGTCCCCGACGACCCGGACAGCGTCGAGATCAGAATCTTCGACGCCAACGGACGCGACATCGACGAGGGTACGCAGCGCAAGATCGAGCGATTGCTCGCCCGCGAGGACTACCGCCGCGCGTTTGCCGGCGACATCGGCGACATCGTGTTCCCGCCGCGCTCCATCGAGTTCTACACGGCCGCGTTGGCCAAGTCGGTTGATGCCGATGCGCTCGTTGAGCGTGCCTTCAAAGTTGTCCTCGACTACTCGTATGGCGCCGCCTCGATCGTGATGCCGTCGGTGCTCGCCAAGCTCGGTGTCGAAGCACTCGCCATCAACCCATACGCAAGCACCGCCGCTAGCAACGCTACGGAGCTCGATCGACAGCTCGTGCGCATCGCCGATCTGGTGCGCGCTTCCGGAAGTCACCTGGGCTGTGTGATCTCACCGGATGGCGAAACGGCCTCGTTCGTCGACGATCAAGGCCACGCGTTGTCGAACACCGAGACCCTGCTCGCGCTAGTGACGCTTGTCGCGGAGTCCTACGAGAACGCCCGGATCGCGCTCCCGGTGTCGGTCACCCAGGAAGCCGAGCGAATCGCGAACGCGCATGGGGCCGAGGTCGTCTGGACGAAGCGGTCGGCAACCCACTTGATGGAGGTGGCATCCGACGAGGCGATCTCGTTCGCAGGGTCGGCCGCTGGCGGGTTTATCTGGCCGACGTTCATGCCGGCGTACGACGCGACCGCATCACTCGCACACATGCTGCACCTGCTCGCGCGAACCAGCCACGACCTCTCCACGGTGGTCAAGGGACTCCCGAGCGTGCATGTATCGCACGAGACCGTCCCGACGCCTTGGGAGCGTAAGGGAAGTGTGATGCGCGAGCTCGTGACCCAGCTCACCAAGGACCGCGAGCACGAGCTCCTCCTCGTCGATGGTGTGAAGGTCGTGCGTCCCGACGGCTGGGCGCTGGTGATGCCCGACCTGGAGCAGCCCACCACCCATGTGTGGGCCGAAGCCGAGAGCGACGAGGCCGCTCATCGCCTCGCGCGCGAGTACGCGCAGGCGATTCGCCAGCTCCTTCGCTGAGACACCTAGCATCAGCCAGAGCGAACGTCTGCGCCGCAGGTACCCTGCGGCGCAGTGAGCGGGGCCCGAGCGGCCCGGCACACAGTGCCGAGAGCGGAGATGATGGAATTCCCAGAAGGCTTGAAGTACAGCAAGGAGCACGAGTGGGTGGCAGTCGATGGCGGCCGCGCCCGCGTCGGCATCACCGACTACGCGCAGGACGCGCTTGGCGACATCGTCTACGTGCAGCTTCCAGCGGTAGGTCTCGCCGTCGCAGCCGACGCCACGTGCGCCGAAGTGGAATCCACGAAGTCGGTCTCCGACATCTACGCGCCCGCGTCGGGCACGGTCGTCGAGGTGAACGACTCGCTCAACGATGCCCCTGAGACCCTCAACCAGGATCCGTATGGCGCGGGGTGGATCTTCACGCTCGAGCTGAACGATCCCTCAGAGGTCGATGCATTGCTCGACGCGGCCGCGTACAAGGCACTCGTCGAAAGCGCGTGACCGGCACGGCATCCACCGAGTGGCGGTTGATCGACGAGGTCGACACCAACCGCGACCCAGCCGAGCACATGGACGCCGATCTCAATCTGCTTGACGGGGTCGCGAACGGTCTGGCGCCGGCACTCCGCCTGTACACGTGGACCATGCCGACGCTTTCGTTGGGTCGGTTCCAACCCGGGACCGACGTCGACACGGCTGCATGCGATCGGTTAGGTGTTCGGGTCGTGCGTCGGCCCACCGGGGGAGCGGCATTGCTGCACGGCGCTGATCTCACGTACTGCGTTGTCATGCCCCTGCCTGACGGTCGAGAGGGCGCCGTGCAACACGTGTATGAGCGGATCGCGGGTGCGCTCATCGTCGGGCTCCGCGCGGTCGGCGTCGACGCCGCGATTGCACGTAACGACGGGCCGCCAGGGCCGGTGTGCTTCGCCGGGCAGCAAGGCGCAGACCTGCGCGTTGGTGATCGGAAGGTGTGTGGATCCGCCCAGGTTCGCCAGCGCGGCGTCGTGCTCCAGCACGGGTCGATCCTGCTGCGTCGCCTCGAGATCGACGAGAGCGACGTGACGATCGCCGCGTGCCACCGCGACGAGCTGCGCAACGCCACCGTGACGCTCGAAGAGCTCGGTGCGTCCACTGATCCGCACGATGTGGCTGCTGCGCTCGTGGCTGGCTTCGAGCAATCATTGGGCCTGGCCTTCGCTCCAGCAACGTTGGCAGCACAAGGCAACACCAACATCATTGGTATCTCGACGTCAGCGTCGGTATCCTTGTAAAGGTGCGCTGTCGGCGCTGTGGGCATGAGAACGAGACTGCTGCGAACTTCTGCTCGTCGTGTGGAGAACCACTCGGCGAGGCAGACACGACTGTCTCGCTGGAGCTGATCGAGAACCGTCGGGAACTCGAGCAGGAGCTCGGTCATGTCCTGGATCAGCTCCCTGAAGGACTCGGCATGCTCGTGGTGCGCCGAGGACCCAATGCCGGGAGCACTTTCGTGCTCGAAGGAGAGACCACCAATGTGGGCCGCGACCCGGAATCCAACATCTTCCTCGACGACGTGACCGTGTCGCGCCATCACGCGGTGATCGAGTGCGAATCGAACGGATACCAGATTCGCGATGTCGGTTCACTCAATGGGACGTACGTGGATCACGAGCGGATCGACGCGACGGGCCTCGTCGACATGAACGAGGTGCAAGTCGGGCGGTTCGTGCTCACGTTTGTGATTGGTAGCGACGAGGGTGGCACGTGAGCACCGAGGCCACCGCCGGCGCACATCTCTCGATTGGAGAGGTGCTCGACCAGCTGCGCAGCGAGTTTCCCGACGTCACGATCTCGAAGATCCGCTTCCTCGAGAGCCAAGGTCTCATCGATCCCGAGCGGACGCCGTCGGGGTACCGCCGCTTCTATCCACCCGACCTCCAACGCTTGCGTTGGATCCTGCTCCAACAGCGCGACCACTTCCTTCCGCTGCGCGTGATCAAGGGGCGCCTCGACGCGTTCGGTCCGACCGGTGCGCCGCGCATGGGATCGGCCAACGGAGGAGGCCAGCCCACCGTCGCGGTCGCCGATGCGCCGACCCCGCCACCTCCACCAACACTTCGCCCGTCTGCGCCTGAGATCTCGACGCCCGTCGCGGCGTCCACGCCAGCGCCAGCGCCGACGCGACCGACACCTGCCCCCTCACCGACACCGCCGAGTCAAGTGACCGCGCTATCCCCATCGTCATTGCCGCCAACGGCCGTGCCCGTACCTGCATCCACGCCGGTATCAACGCCGGTATTAACGCCGGTATTAACGCCTCCGCCCGTCGCGCCATCGCCGAATGTGCCGCGCCCCACGCCACCAACCGCGCGCCCGACACCACCTACTCCGTTGTCGCGGCCCACCACGCCGCCACCACCGACCCGCCAGCCGATCGCGGAGCTTGACGACGCCGTCGACACCGAGGACGACGAAGATCAGGTCGGGAGCATCAACCGCGGGAAGACCGTCGCGGCATCGACCGACCTCACCCGCGGGGAGCTCGTCGAAGCAACCGGGCTCACCGACTCCCAGCTCGACGCGCTCGAGGAGTTCGGGATCATCGTGGCACTGGTCGGAGACGACGGTCGTCCCCGCTACGACGACGAGATGCTCGCGCTGGCCGAGCTCGCAGCCGGTTGGTACCGACGGGGGATCGAAGCCCGTCACCTGAAGATGTACTGGCACTTCGCTGAGCGCGAGGCCGCGCTGTTCACCCAAGTGCTCATGCCCTATGTGAAGCAACGCAACCCGGCGTCTCGAGCCAAGCTCCAAGGCGAGCTCGAAGAGTTGGCTCGGCTCGGCCGCCGGCTTCGCACTGCGATGCTCCGCCGTGCGTTGCGCTCCACGCTCTCCGAGTGACGGCCCGCCCGGCGGCGATGCCGGAGATTGTTCTCGACCAGGCTGCGCTCGCGGCGCGCACCCGTGAGCTGGCCGCCGAGATCGTCGCTGACCACCCTGACGGCGTGGTCCTGGTAGGTGTGCTCAAGGGCGCGCTTGTGTTCCTCGCTGACATCGCGCGACACATTCGCTCGATCGACGTCGCGGTCGACTTCCTCGCCATCTCTCGCTACGCGCCGGATTCGGGTCGCGTTCGGTTGCTGAAGGATCTCGACCTCGACGTCACCGAGCGGGACGTGGTGATCGTCGAAGACCTCGTCGATACCGGTCTCACGCTCGCGTACCTGGTGCAGCACCTCAACGTGCGAGGAGCTCGTCGCGTCGAGATCTGCGCGCTCCTCGACCGCAGCGAGCGACGTATCGTCCCGCTGCCGCTGCGCTACGTAGGCATGGAGATCCCGGGGGACGCATTCGTGATCGGCTATGGACTGCACGTGGGGGACCGGTACCGCAATCTCCCGTTCATCGCGCGCGCCGAGCGCGAGCTGCTCACGGTTGATCCCGACGCATACCTCTCGCTCTACGGACAACAACATCGCAATGAGGAGGGCGACCAGCCGTAGATCGACATCAACGTTGATGTCGACGCACGGTCGTGCTGCGTGCGAGCGTGTCGCGCGGTTTCTGCCACGAGATTGGCAGGATCTTGACGTTGTTGACGTCGATTTCGGGGCCCAGACTGTCACACCCCCCCTGTCATCGTGTGCGTCATGAACACGTTGGAGCGGATCAACGATGAGCTGCGCGACTACGCGGCCGCGTTCGACCCGAGCACGTACTCCGGGCCTGACGCGGCGCACCTGACCGAGATCGGCGCGCGCGGCAAGCGGATCTACGAAACCATCGAGCTGCTCTTCGCCAAGCGCGCCGTCGACACAAACGGGTGGCGTCGCGACTCACATGCCGCGTCACCGGAGCAGTGGCTCGCGAACGCGACCGGCGCTTCGGAGCACACCGCCCGGGAGACGCTGCGCGTTGCTGATCGACTCGCCGAGCTGCCCGCGACTGAAGACAAGCTCCGGTCGGGCGACCTCTCGCTGGTGCAAGCGCAACACGTCACTCGAGCCGCGGCACTCGACCCCGCCGCCGAGACCCGGCTCCTGCGCGTCGCCGAACGAAGCGGTGTCCGCGAGCTGCGAGAGGACAGCGAACGCGTGATCACCGCCGTGTCCGACGAAGCCCGCCTGGTAGCCCAAGCCCGCGATGAGCGTCCTCTGGCTGGATGGACCCGCGGATTGGCCACGCACGGCTCCTTCTCCGGTCCTACCGAAGACGTCGCCGAACTGTTCGACGCGATCGAACCTCGCGCCCGCCACGCCTTCGAAGCCGCACGAGCCGCCGGCAAGCACGAACCCGTCGCGGCCTACCGCTTCGATGCCCTCATCGCCCTCGCACGAGGCGCTGAGATTCCGGCGACTGGATCACGGCGTGAGCCCGTGGCTCGCGCCTGTGTCGGATTGTCCAGACTGCTCGGCCAAGAACCCGAACCCGGCGAAAAGATGTGTGAGATCCCGGGGGTCGGGCCTGTCCCGGTGGCGCACGCCCGCGAGGTCCTGGCTCATGGGTTGTTCGAGCTGGTGATCAGCGACGGCGTCGACGTCCGGACCGTGGTCTCCACCACCCGTCACATCCCCAAGGCGCTGCGCATCGCGCTGGAGCACCGCGACCAAGGGCGTTGCAAGGTTCGCTGCTGTGATCACACCCGCGCCATCCAACGGCACCACACCGAGCTGTTCTCCGAAAGCCGGCGGACTGCCTATGAGATCCTCGGCGACGCCTGCCCCGACCACCACCGCCTGATCCACCACAAGGGCCACGAAGTCATCGACAACGGCGACGGGACCTGGACGCTCCGCGCACCACCCCATACCAGCGCGGCGTAGCACGCCGCTCCGACGACCCTCACCTGCGATGGCGAGGATTTCAGCCCCCTGCAACGACGCGAGAGTGAGCGCGAGCAGCGTCTAGGGTTGCCGTTGAGGAGGGCTTGCGCCGTGATCCAGATGTCACTGGTGGGTGTCCGGGTCGAGGTCCCCACGAACCAGCCGATCGTGCTCCTCCGCGAGGAGGAAGGGCAGCGCTACCTGCCGATCTTCATTGGTCCGCCGGAAGCGACGGCCATCGTCTACGCGCTCCAGGGCATGGAGACGCCCCGGCCGATGACCCACGACCTCTTCAAGACCGTCCTCGACGACCTCGCGGTCGAGCTCCAGCGGGTGGTGATCACCGAGCTCCACGACGGCACCTTCTACGCCGAGATCGAGCTGGGCGGGAACGGGGAGACGCGCCGCATCTCGTCCCGGCCGTCCGATGCCTTGGCCCTCGCCGCCCGATACCCGATGCCGGTCCCCATCTTCGCCGCCGAAGCCGTCCTCGACGAGGCAGGCATCCTCTTCGACCAGGACGAGGAAGAGGCCCAGATCGAGGAGTTCCGGGAGTTCCTGAACGAAGTGACCCCCGAGGACTTCGCCGCCGAATAGGCCAGCCGCCTGGGAAACCGGCGACGACCCGTTGACGCCGCGCGCGCCGGGGACTACCGTCACACGGGCGTAACTACGCCGATGTGACTCGCACCTGCCGCCCTCTTCGCGGCAGTGCGACCGGAAGCGAGGGCTCGATGGGCACGATCCAGGGCACGTTCGACGAAGTCGGGGAACCGGCACAGGGGGAGGGCTGGAGCGGCCCGACCGTGTGCGACATCGTCGACATCACATACCGTCAGCTCGACTACTGGGACTCGACCGACCTGCTGAAGCCGTCGCTCGCACCGGCCGCCGGCAGTGGCACCCACCGCAGGTACTCGTACCGCGACCTCGTGCAGCTCAAGGTCATCAAGGGCCTGCTCGACGCGGGGGTCAGCCTCAAGACGGCGCGAAAGGTCATCGAGTCGCTGCGGGAGCGGGGGGATGACTGGCAAGCCTCCGACCTCGTGATCGACGGGGTCAACACCGTGCTGGCGCGCGACGGCGAGCACCTCGTCGACCTCGTCCGTAAGGGCCAGGGCGTGCTCAACATCATCACGGTCGGCAACATGACCCAGCAGCTCGACGCCGCGATCCAAAAGCTTGCGCCCGGCGAGTCGACGACCGGCGCCTCGCCAGCCGAGCGTCGGACCGCAACCGGAAGCTGAACGGTCCTGGAGGCCCTGCCGCACGAGCAGGTTCGCTTCGCGCACAACTCGGAGCGCCAGTTCGCCAAGCTCCTCGACTTCTACGGCATCGAATGGGCCTACGAGCCACGCACGTTCACGCTCGAAACTGATCGCGACGGCCAGCTGGTACAGGCCTTCACCCCCGACTTCTTCCTCCCCACGTACAACCTGTACATCGAGATCACCACGCTGAACCAGAAGCTGGTGACGAAGAAGAACCGCAAGGCCCGTCGCCTGCGGGAGCTCCACCCTGAGGTGCAAGTGAAGGTGC
>SHVJ01000055.1 GCA_009694295.1 Acidimicrobiia bacterium | reverse complement strand
GACGGCGGCAATGCCGAACGCGAGGCTCGTGAGCAGCACCAGGCCTTCGGGAACCATGCCAACCACGCCCGCGACCACGCCGATCAGCGCGGTGTCGACATCGTGAGAACCGAGCTGGCGCCAGAGCAGCAGCGCGGCAACCGGGAAGAGCGCGTACTGGATGTAGCGCAGCAACGTATTGATGCCGTTCATCAGCTCGGACTGCACGAGCGTGAACCGGCGAGCCTCGACCGCCAACCGGCGCGCGTAGGACTCACCGCCTACCGCGGTGGCCTGAAAGCGCCCGGCGCCGGCCACAACGAACGAGCCCGAGAGCACTTGGTCGCCGACGTCCTTCACCACGGGGTCCGATTCACCGGTGAGCAGCGACTCATCGATCTCGAGACCGACGACCGAGCGAACGGCGCCGTCGACGGGAACCTGATCGCCGGTGCGCAGCTCGCACAGGTCATCGATCACGATCCCCTCGACCAGGATCTCTGTAGCTGTGCCATCGCGGATGACATGCAGCCTGGGCGCGACGGTTACGGCAAGGCTGTCGAGCTTCCGTTTGGCGCGAGTCTCTTGAACGATCCCAACGAGCGAGTTCGCCACGAGGATCACACCAAACGTCGCGTCCTGGATCTCACCAACTGCCAGGACGACCACGAGCATCGTGCCGAGGATGGCGTTGAACCGCGTGAGGACGTTGGCCCGGATGATCTCGCCGTAGGTGCGGCTGGTTCGTTCACGCGTCTCGTTCGTGAGGCCGCGCTCGACGCGGTCGCGAACTTCTGCGTCGGTGAGCCCGGTGTCAGGCGTGTCGTGCAAGGGAGCGAACGCTATTCAGCGTTGGTGCTGCCGGCCGGGACCAGCTCGATCTCACCGGTGTCGTCGTCTTCGAGGATCCGGTAGCCGCAGCGCTCGGCGAGCACGGCTTGGCCTTCGTCGGGACCACTCGCGATCAGCTCGTCGCCAGCCTGGAGCCGCACGTGACCGCGCGGTCGATACACGTAGCGACCGCTGCGGCGGATGGCGAGGAGATAGAAGCCGGTCTCGACCTCGAGGCGAGCCTCGGCAAGTGTGCGGCCGTCGAGATCGGAGTCGGGGGCAACCGGGACCCAGGCGATGACCTCGTCGCTGTCGCCGAGCGCCATACGCAGGATCGGGTGCATCTCTTCGCCTTCTTCAACCAGCCACACCATCTGCTGTGCGGCGTCGCCGAGCTCCTCGGCTGCGCCGCCGAGATGGAGCAACCCGCGCAAATGGGAGGGGTCGACCTCATCGGCCGCACTGCGCAGCACCCAGACCTCTAAGCGCTCGCGCATCTCGTCGAGGCGGTCTTCGAGGTGCGTCACCTCGGCCGCGAGGCTCTGGTCGTTGAACAGCAGCGCGGAGTACGCAAGGCCGACGGCGACCTCCGACACGTTCTTCATCTCCACGAGCACATCCACCGCGCGATCGAGATCGGTGATGGTCGGGTCTTCTTCGATCGTGGGTGGACGCCACTCCGGCGCGCCCGCAAGCTCACGGAGCTCACCAATGCCGGCCGCGGGTCCCCGTAGGATGAGCACGTCGTCGGGGACGAGCACCTCGTCGCCGTCGGGATCGATGATCCACTCCTTGCCGCGCCGCATCGCGACGACGCGCATCCCCACCTCGACCGGGAGCTCGACGTCAGCCAGTGACCGACCGGCGAGCCCGGAGTCTTCGCGGACGCGTACTCGGTGCGAAACCTCCTCGGCTGCGGCCAGGTCGGCGACGAGCGCGGCCGGTATGCCGAGCCGGTGCGTGACGATTCGTGCGATGTCCTCGGCGGCGTTGGCGACACGCTCGATGGCCGCGACCACGTGCAGCACACTCGACATCTGCTCCGCGTCGCGTGGCGACCGCGCCGCGAGCACGCACACCTCGCGCATCTCGTGGACGAGGCCGCTCAGGCGCTCCTCCAGCTCGTGCACCTCGGCCGCCATGTGCTCGTCGGCGAAGAAGAGTGCCGCGTATGCAAGGTCGACCATCAGCTCGGAGGAGTCTTTCGCCTCCGAAAGCATGGCCTTGAGATTCCGTGGAGTGTCGTCCATACCCTCGGCTCACTCGCTGCGGGCCAGGATACCTGGCCCGCGGTCGCTCGTTCCCCTGTTCGCTGCGCTCACGACAGGCCCAGTATTGCAAGAGAAACCATGAGTGATGCTGCCCCGAGGAAGTCTGAGGCCGACGACACCATGGGGATGCCGTTGTTATCGGGGTCCCACCCCAATCGGTAGGTGATGAGCGCGCCGAAGTACGCGACCACGCACGACAGCGCGGTGGCCAGCGTCCCGGCGAGCATCATCAGCCCGAGCATCTCGAAGACGCCCGGGCTGGCGATGCCAGCGATCGCAGCAATCACATCGGCGGCGAGCCCGAGCACGAGGAAGATCGGCATCGCGATCACGTAGACGAGCGTCACGTCTTCCACAACCGGGCTCGGGTTGAAGCGATCCGGACGAACGAGACCGAGGTGCAACTTGGTCGCCACACGCGCCGAGAGGATGCCCGCCAGCGACCCCGACAGCGACAACAGCGGCGGGATCACGATGAGCAGCGCGGGCTCGTTCGAAAGCGAGCCAAACCGCGACTGGATCGTGACCCCAGCAAACGTGCTGAGGATGCCCGCAGCAACCAGGAACGGCACCGATTCGCGCGCGATGCGCCGCAACGTCGGGAGGTGGCTTCGGATCGCGACCACGAGCACGCCGACGCTCCCGACCACACACAGGATTGCGAGCACCACGATCAGCCAGTCGGGCGCGTCCAGCACGAGCAGCGCCGCGAGGAACAGGCTCGGCAGCGTGATCATGTCGGCAGCCGCGGTGACGACGGGGGCAGCCACGTTGTCGAGGTCGTAGTCGCGTCGCACGCTGAGCGCCGCCACACCGACGGTGATCACCATGACCACCAGGGTCGGGATCAAACCACCGATCACCGACACGACGATGAAGTCGCGAGTCGACATCGCGTTGCGCACGCCGAACGACTCCGCCACTCCCTTGGCCACGAGCGCCAGGAGCAACGAGACACCGAGCGAGAGGGCTGAGGCGGCCCACAGGTTCTGCCCGACTTCGGTGTCGCGGCGGGTCGACAGACGGAAGGTGCCGGTCGCGACGGCCGTCCCCAAGCGGCTGCCGAGCGCTCCGTACACGTTGCCTCGCAAGCCAACCGCAGCCGGAACGAGAACGAGGAGACCGGGAAGCTGGTGGAGCGTGCCGGTGATCGAGCCGAGCGTTACGCCGGCAGCGAGCCCCGTCGCGGTGCTGAGCAGATGCGCGACGAAGCCAGCACGGAAGCCGGCTGGGTCCGCGCGGACGAGCGCGAGGAACCGCCGCACAACGCGGAGGCGGCGAAGCATTGCTTCGGACTCGGAGGCTCGTTCATCGGTTCATGCTCCATGACGGTCACGCCAGGGTACTCGGGCCTACGACATCAGGCGCTGGCGAGCGTCTCGAAGAGCGACGCCGGGTATCCCGGCGTCGAGCGAGCGCGCCCAAGCAAAGGTAGAAGGTCCCAGGCGAGGTGACTGTCGACCCTCGTGAGCGGTGACGGTGAGCACGATGATGAGCGCGACACCTCAGCGATGGAGATGCGGATGCGCGTGTTGGTGGTCGGAACGCTTCCAGGTGGCATTCGACGCGCTGAGGAACGACTGCTCGAAGCCGGGCATGAGGTGGTCCGCTGCCACGAGCCCGGCGACACATCCTTCCCGTGCGCCGGGCTCGTGGAAGACCGCGGCTGCCCGCTCGAGCAGGCTCCCGTCGACGTGGTGGTCACGGCTCGCGACCGCCCGTGGCCCCGACCATCGCCGTTCGAAGATGGCGCGACGTGCGCGCTCCGACAGCACGCTCCTCTTGTGGTCCTGGGAACGGCGCTGCATCCCTTCGAGTCGTGGGTCGCCCGCAGCGTCGATGACGATGCCGACCTCGTGGATGCGTGTGAAGAGGCGGCCGCCGCACCACTCCCCCGCCATTCCGAGATTGCAACGGAAGCCACCCGTGGCGTGCTCACACGAGTCGGGGTCGATCCGGCCGACACGGCCGCGATCGTGCGGCACCAACGCGGGAGCCTGCTTGTCGAGCTCGACCTGGCACCGCATCCTGATGGAGTCGAAGGGAACATGGTCGCGAACGTCATCACGGCGCTCCGGTCGTTCGATCCCCACGCCGCGGGCATCAACGTCTCCATCGCACGTCGCGGTTAGTGAAAGTCGCGCGACTTCAGGAGTGACGCTGGGCGGAGGTCGAGGGGTTCGATGCGGTGCGCGAGGAGGTTGATCACGCCCTGCTGACGTTCGAGCATCCCGCGCACGAGCAATGCGGGTGAGGTGCGCGCCACCTTGCGGAAGCGCCTCCACGCATCGGGCAGGCAGACCACGTTGACGAGTCCGGTTTCGTCTTCGAGGTTGATGAACACGACTCCCTTGGCCGTCTCGGGTTGCTGGCGGTGGGTGACGATCCCGCCCACTTCCACCACCGTGCGATGCGACAGCCCCCGCAGCGCTTCGGCGGTGACGGCGCCGCGGGCGATCAGCGCGTCGCGCACAAACTCGGTGGGGTGCCGCCCTGGGGACATACCGGTGGACCAGAGATCGGCCTTTGTCTCCTCGATCGGGTCCATGCCCGGGAGCTGGGGCGCTTCCACTCCGGTGACCACGCCGGGCAACGTGCCGGGACGGGCGTCGCGCAGCGCGCCCGCGGCCCAGAGCGCCTCCCGCCGTTCCACGCCGAGCGACCCGAACGCACCCGCGGTGGCCAGCGTCTCGAGCGCGTCGGCAGGCGCGTTGGTACGCCGGGTGAAATCCTCCAAACTGGTAAATGGACGAGTCGCCACCTCGATACGGTCGAGCAACGCGGTGGAGAGCCCGCGCACGTAGCGCAAGCCGATGCGCAGAGCGTGCGTTGAGGGGTCGGCGTGCCAGCCGTCGCGCGGGTGACCGATCGGACCGGCATCGGGCGCGCGCGCAACGAGTGTGCAGTCGGTGCGGGACGCGTTCACATCGGGGCCGATCACCTGCACGCCGTGACGGACGGCGTCGCGCACGAGGGTGTGTGGAGAGTAGAAGCCCATCGGCTGCGCGTTCAGCAGCGCGCACGCGAACTCGGCCGGGTAGTGCAGCTTCATCCACGAGCTCGAGTACACGAGGTAGGCGAAGCTCACCGAGTGGCTCTCGGGGAAGCCGAACTTGGCGAACGCCTCGAGCTTGTGGGCGATGTCGGTGGCCGCGTCGAGATCGATCCCGCGTTCGGCCATGCCGTGCATCAACCGGTCGTGCATCGCAGCCATGCGCTGCTTCGATCGCTTCGAGCCCATCGCTTGGCGGAGCTGGTCGGCCTCGCCCGGCGTGAAGCCCGCGGCGTCGATCGCGATCTGCATGAGCTGCTCCTGGAAGAGCGGCACGCCGAGCGTCTTGCGCAGGCACTGCTCGAGGATCGGATGCGGGTACGTGACGGGCTCCTCGCCAGTGCGCCGACGCAGGTACGGATGCACGGAGCCGCCCTGGATCGGGCCCGGTCGGATGAGCGCGACCTCCACCACCAGGTCGTAGAAGACGCGCGGGCGCAACCGTGGGAGCGTGCCCATCTGCGCGCGGCTCTCCACCTGGAACACGCCGATGGTGTCGGCCGCGCACAGCAGGTCGTACACCTCGTCTTCTTGCGGGATGGTGGCAAGGTCGATCTCGATCCCTTCGTGCTCGCGCACGAGGTCGACGGCGAGGTGCAGCATCGTGAGCATCCCGAGCCCGAGCAGGTCGAACTTCACGAGGCCCGCGGCCGCGCAGTCGTCCTTGTCCCACTGGAGCACCGAGCGGTCCTCCATGCGCGCCCACTCCACCGGCGCGAACTCCACGAGCGGGCGGTCGGCCATCACCATGCCGCCGGAGTGGATGCCGAGGTGGCGGGGGAAGTCGAGCACCTGAGTGGCAAGGTCGAGCACGAGCTCGGGAACTGCCACTCCTTCTTCCTTGGCGCCCTCGAACGCGCCGTGGTCACGCCCCCACCGGTCGATCCACTTCGTGAGCGCATCGGCATGACCGGGTGAGAGGCCGGCGACCTTGGCCATCTCCCGGATGGCGGAGCGGGGCCGGTAGGTGATCACGTTGGCGACCTGCGCGGCGCGGTCGCGTCCGTACTTCTCATAGACGTACTGGATCACCTCTTCTCGCCGCTGGTGCTCGATGTCGAGGTCGATGTCGGGCGGGCCGTCGCGCTCAGGAGAGAGGAAGCGCTCGAACAGCAGGCCGAGCGCGACCGCGTCGGCCTTGGTGACGCCGAGCGCGTAGCAAACCGCGCTGTTCGCGGCACTCCCCCGGCCCTGGCAGTAGATGTCGTGTTGCGTGCAGAACTCCACGATGTCGACGAGCAGGAGGAAGTAGCCGGGGAAGCCGAGCTGCTCGATCACCGCGAGCTCGTGGGCGAGCTGACGTTGGGCCTGCTCGTGCTGCGGATGCGACGGCGGGTAGCGATGCGCGGCACCGCGTGCGGTGAGCTCGCGTAACCACGACATGTCGGTGTGACCCTCGGGGACCTCGAGGTCGGGGAGGTTGGGTGCGGCGAGGCGCAGGTCGAAGGCGCACTGGAGCGCGACGTCGACGGTGCGCTCGGCCGCGCCGGGCCAGCGGGCGAACCGTCGCTCTTGCTCGGCCGCGCTGCGCAGGTGCGCGAACGACGACGCGGGCAGCCAGCCGTCGATCTCATCGAGCGATCTCCGCGACCGGATCGCCGCCAGCGCGGTGGCCAGCGGTCGCTGTTGGGGCGTGGCGTAGTGCACGTTGTTGGTGGCGATCACGTTCACGCCGACTCGCATCGCTACTGCGGCGAGCGCGTCGTTGCGGTGACGGTCGAGGGGGTCGCCGTGGTCCCACAGCTCCACGAGCACGCGGTCGCGGCCGAACGCGTCCGTGAGCCGATCGAGCGCGCGGCGGGCCGCGGCGGGACCATCAGCGTGGAGCGCGCGCGCGAGTGGTCCCTTCCGACAGCCGGTGAGCACGTGCCACGAGTCGTTGGTCGCGCTGGCCTGGTTGCCCGTGAGGTGCACGCCGGCGCGTGATGCGGCGGCGAGGTTGGCCAGCGTGAACCGCGGCGCACCCTTCTCCCCCGCCATCTGCCCCTCACTGATGGCACGGGCCAGGCGCGCGTGGCCGACCGGTCCCTCCGCGAGAACGACGAGGTGCTCACCGGGCGGGTCCGCGACCCCGTTTGGTGGCCCACCGGTCTGGTCCAGGGTGAGCTCGGCGCCGAAGACGGTGGGGAAGCCGATGGCACCGGCCGCGAGCGCGAACCGCACGATCCCGTAGAACCCGTCGTGATCGGTGACCGCGAGCGCGGCCAGTCCGAGGCGCGCGGCCTCCTCGACCAGCTCCTCGGGGTGACTTGCACCGTCGAGGAACGAAAAGTTGGTGTGACAGTGCAGCTCGGCATACGCCATCTCTTGGCCAACGTACCGAACGTATGTTCGGTACGCAACCAGGGCCCGCAGAGGGCTTCTCGTTGGACCGTGAGCATCCCTGGAGGCAACTGTCGGTCCAACAAGAGCGCATGATGACGACGTGAGCGCGCCGGTGATCGTTGTAATGGGTGTCACCGGCGTGGGCAAGACCACCGTCGGTCGGCTGGTCGCGGAGCACCTCGGCATCCCGTTCGTGGACGCCGACGACTTCCACGATCCGGACAACATCGAGCGCATGCGGAACGGCGAAGCGCTCGACGACGCGGCTCGCACGCCGTGGCTCGATCGCCTGAACGCGAAGCTCCGTGAGCACGCTGCCCGCGGTGTCGTGCTCGCATGCTCGGCGCTGAAGCAGTCGTACCGGACACGCCTGACCCGCGGCGTGGACGACGTGCAGTGGGTCGTGCTCAGCGGTCCGCCCGAGCTGCTCCGCGAACGCATCGAGGCCCGGACCGATCACTTCGCGCCAGCGGCGCTCCTCCCGTCGCAGCTCGAGGCGCTCGAGATCCCTACCGACGCGACCGTGTTCGGTGTGGCCCGCCCACCCGAGGCAGTCGCGGCGAGCATCATCGTCAGCCTCGGGCTGGGTTAGGCCTCGATCTTCCCGAGCTCCTCGTGGGCGAGGGCGGCAGCCTCGTCGATGGTCATCTCGGCACCGAGCGCCCACGCCTCGGCGAAGGCTCGCGCATCGAGTGCTTGCTCGACGCGGGCTCGCGTGCGCGCCTTGGTGGCGACGTCGGCGGGGGCGCCGGGGATCCCCGACTCGGTGGCGTACCGGTCGAGGGCGCCGAGGAGTTGGGTGGCCGCGGCGGGCGCCGCGCGAGCGATGAGCACGGCCGCGGTGGCGAGCACGGTGCTGGTGAAGAAGTCGCTGCCGGTCTCTTGCATGAGGGGCAGCGAGGTGCGCAGCGCCTGCGCCGCTTCGGGCACCTGTCGGAGCTGGAGGTGCGCGATGCCGCAAAAGAACGCCGTCTGGCCGAGCCGGTTGGCGTTTCGGATCCGGCTCGCGACCGCGGCTTCCTCGAGGAGCCGCACCGCGACCTCCGGTTCGGTCTGGACGCGTGCGAGCCCCGCGTTGAACAAGGCCTGCGCGATCAGATACCGGTTCCCGAGCCGGCGGGCCCCGGCAAGCATCTCATCGGCCACCTCCCGGCCTCGCTCGGGCTCGCCGCCGAGGCTGCACGCGAGCGAGAGGAACTGGAGCGCGTTGAGCTCGAGCCAGACCCCGCCGCGCTCGCGTGCCGCGGTGAGCCCCTCGTCGCAGAACGCGATTGCTTGCTCAGGTTCATTCGATTCGAGTGCATAGATCCCAAGCATCGCAAGCGCTACGGGCATCGGTGTCTGGTGCGCGGCACGGGAGCATTCGACACTGGCACGACAGAACGCGATGCCCTCCGTGGCATAGCCCCCGCTGTTTGCTGCCTGACCAGCAAAGCCGAGAACGCTGGCGCGAACCATCGTCGGCATGGTGGAACCGTGTTCGAGCGCGGCGCTGTGCCATTGGAAGGCCTCGCGGGCGCTGCCCTCGGTGGACCAGTAGGACTCGAGCCCGAGAACGAGACGGATCAGCGCGTCCGGTTCGCCGTGGTCGCGGGCCCAGCCGAGCGCGGCCCGGAGGTTGTCCTGCTCGGCGTCGAGGCGGAAGCACCACGCCTCGCCGTCGGGGCCCTTGAGCTGCTCGGCGGCGGTCTCGACCATGACGAGGAAGTGCTCGGCGTGACCGGCCTGCACCTGCGCCGGGTCGTCGACCTCGCCGAGCTTCTCGCGCGCGTACTCGCGCAGCGTCTCGAGCAAGCGATAGCGCGTGCCGGCGGCGGTGTCGTCGGTGACGACCATCGACTTGGCCACGAGGCTCCCGAGCCGCGCGAGCACCTCGGCCGGCGCCAGGCCCTCTCCCGTGGTCACCGCTTCGGCGGCGTAGAGGGTGAAGCCGCCGGCGAACACCGAGAGCCGCGCGAACAGCAGCTGCTCACCGGGGTCGAGCAGCGTGTACGACCAGTCGATCGCACCGCGCAACGTCTGGTGGCGCTCGAGCACCGTGCGCCGCCCGCCGGTGAGCAACCCGAACCGCTCGTCGAGGCGCGCGAGCACCTCGGCCGGCGCCATCAGCTGGAGCCGGGCGGCCGCGAGCTCGATCGCGAGCGGGATGCCGTCGAGACGCTGGCACAGCTCGGCGACGACCGGCGCGGTGTCGTCGGTGAGGGCGAACCCCCGCTTGACGGCCCGGGCCCGTTCCACGAAGAGGCGGATGGCGTCGTTCTCCATCAGCGCGTCGAGTGCGATCTCCTGACCGGCCGCAGGCGTCGGGAGGGGCCGCACCTCGTAGGTGAGCTCGCCCTCCACGCCGAGCGCTTCTCGACTGCTCGCCAGCACGCTCACGCCGGGGCACGACTCGACCAGCATGTCGACGAGCGCGGCGACCGCGTCGACGACGTGCTCGCAGTTGTCGAGCACGACCAGCAGGCGCTTCTTGCCCAGCGCCGCGACGATCGACTCCTCGAGCGTCCCCCGGCGTCGTTCCGGCAGGGCGAGCGACGCACTTACGGTTGCGGGCACGAAGCCCGCGTCGAGCACGGGCCCGAGGTCGACGAACCACGCGCCGTCGGGGAAGCGGGTCACGACGTCGGCGGCGACCTGGAGCGCGAGGCGCGTCTTGCCGACGCCGCCGACGCCCGTGAGCGTGACGACCGGTGAGCCGTCGAGCGCGGCGCGGACCTCGGCGAGCTCCTCGCGTCGGCCGATGAACGCGCTGCGCTGCACCGGCAGGTTGCCGGGGTACGCGTCGAGGGAGCGCAGCGGCGGGAAGTCGGACGGGAGATCGGGGTGGTTCACCTGCACGATGCGCTCGGGCCGGCCGAGGTCGCGCAGGCGGTGCTCACCGAGGTCGACGAGGTCGACCTCGGTGCCGAGGTCGTCGCGCGCGAGGTCGGCGGTCGAAGCCGACGCGACGACCTGCTCGCCGTGGGCGGCCGCGGCAAGCCGCGCGGCGCGGTTGACGGCCGGGCCGTAGTAGTCGCCGTCGCGCAGCTCGGCGGCGCCCGTGTGCACGCCCATGCGCACCTTCAGCGGCTCGGGGAGGAGCCAGTCCTCGGCGACGAGGGCGCGCTGCGCATCGATCGCGGCTGCGAGTGCGTCGGGCGCGATCGCGAACGCGGCGTGCAGCCCGTCACCGGTGGTCTTCACGACCACGCCCTCGCGCTTCTCCACCGCGTTGCGCAGGATCTCGTCGTGACGGGCGAGCGCGGCGCGCATCGCGTCGGGGTGCTCCTCCCACAGGCGCGTGGAACCTTCGAGATCTGTGAACAAGAACGTCACAGTGCCGGTGGGGAGCTCAGTCATTCCCGCTCCTGGCGCCTTCGGCGCCGGGCCGCTCGGGCCCCGGCTCACTGCGGTCGGGGATACCCCGCCCGCGGTCGTTCGCCTCAGGCATCGGCGGTGTCTCCCTGGATCCGGTCGAGCTCGGTGAAGGCGTACTGGACGATCTCGTCGTAGGGCATCGCCGCGCCGCGCGCCGCGGCTGCGTCGTACGCCGCGTCGCCGAGGGCGGCGCGGGCCTCGGCGATGACACCCTCGTGGAACTCGCCCTCCCAGCCTGCGGTCCCGCGTTGGGGCTGGGCATCGACGTAGCCGACGAGCACGGCCGCGACGTCGGGATGGCCGGCCCGTGTGAGCGCGAACGCGCCCTGCTTGAGCTGGTAGATCACGTTGACACGCGAGCCCCGCTCGTAGGAGAGCTGGATCCCGGACCGAAAGCTCTCGAGTGCCGCACCCAGGTCACCCTGGGACGCCTGGACCCGGATCAGCAAGATGAGGCAGACCTCGACCATGAACGCGAAGGCCATCCGGCGGTACTGCTCGATCCCTTCGCGAAAGCACTCGATTGCCCTCTTGGGGTCGTCGAGCTGGAGCGTGTAGCCGACCGAGTACAGCGCGAATGCGATGAGCGAGGGGCCTCCGATCGTGCGCGCGGCACGCAGGCTCTCCTCCGCGAGTCCGGCGGCGCTCCGGTCTCCGGCCATCCACTGGTACATCGCCAACGTGCCTCGCGCCATCACCACGAGCACTTCGTCGCCCGCACTCGTGGATCCTGCCAGTGCCTCACCCGTGAGCCGGCGCGCATCATCGATGTCACCCGTGTGAGCGAGCGAGGTGCCCCGCGCGAAGCAAGCTCTCGGCTCGGGCGCCGAGCCCGACCGCACGAACAGATCCTCGCCGAGCTCGTCGAGCTGACGATGGGTATCGCGGATGATCTCGCGCATGCGGTCCATCTCACCGATCGCCATGTACCCCATCGCGAGGGTGGTCTCTGCGATCGAGCCACCCGGTTCGCCCGGCGTCACGCCGTCGGCCACCGCCTCGGTCGCGAGCTCGAGCGCCGCGGAGAACTCGCCGCGCCCCTGGTGCAAGTAGTACGAGGCAGCGCCGAGTACCGCGTGACGTCGAACGGTCGTCGAACGGCGGGCCTGCTCCACTGCGCGCTCGGCCCACGCGCCGATGCCGCTCGCCACGTTGCACGTCGACTCCCACGAGAGGTCGGCGATGATCCCAACGCCTATCTCGTTGTCCTCGAAGTCGCCACTGTCGAGGGCCCACGTGACCGCGGCACGCAAGTTGTCGAGCTCGAGCTGCACGCGCCGTCGCGCAACGAGCTCGTCGCGGCCCACGAGCTCACGGCCCGTGCGCGCCGCAAGGTCCGCGTAGTGGAGCGCGTGACGGCGTCGCCAGTCGTCGGCGGCATCGCTCTCGTCAAGCTGCTCCCGCGCATACTGCCGGAGCGTCTCCAACATCGTGTACCGAGTCGTGTCTTCGGCCGTCTTGTCGGCGTTGACCATGGACTTGCCCACGAGGCTCGCCATCGCGTCGAGCACGTCCCACTGCTCGATCCCGTCGCCGGCCACCACGGCGGAGGCTGCCGAAGTGTCGAAACTGCCCGAAAACACACCCAGCCGGTCGAACACGAGTCGTTCGCTCGGTTCGAGCAGCGAGTACGACCAGTCGACGGTGGCCCGCAAGGTCTGGTGCCGCTCGACCGCGGTCCGGCGGCCGCCGGTGAGGAGACGGAACCGCTCGTCGAGGAGTGCGGCGATCTCGGTCGGGCTCATCGCCGCGACGCGCGACGCGCGCCGCGGCCAGCTCAATGGCCAGCGGGATGCCGTCGAGGCGCTTGCAGATCTCGGCGACCGCGCCGGCGTTTGCGGCGTCGACCACGAACTCGGGCACGGCGGCCTGCGCGCGCTCCACGAACAGTCGCACGGCCGCGCTCGTCGCGACGTCGTCGACCGACGCAGTCTTGGGCATACGCAGCGAGCGGAGCGGCCAGACCTGCTCACCCTCGACGGCGAGGCCTTCTCGACTCGTCGCGAGGATGCGGACGTTGCGGCACTCGTGCAGCACGGCTTCGGCCAACAGCCCGGCGTCGTCGAGCAGGTGCTCGCAGTTGTCGAGCACCAGCAGGAGCTGCTTGGCTCGGAGGAACTCGACGATGCTTCCTTTGAGAGACACGTTGGGGTGGGGCTGCACTCCGAGCGTGGCTGCGACCACCTGCACGAGCGCTTCGGGGTCGCTGGCCGCCGCGAGCTCGCATAGCCACGCACCGTCAGGGAAGCGCGGGAGCATCTCGGCCGCAACCTGGGTGGCGAGGCGCGTCTTGCCGACACCGCCGACGCCGATCAGGGTGACGAGCCGCGCTTCGTCGAGGGCCTTCGCGACGCGATCGAGCTCCTCGTCGCGGCCGATGAACGACGTGAGCTGGAGCGGCAGGTTGCCCGCGTAAGCATCGAGCGTCCGCAGCGGTGGGAACTCCTCGCCGAGTCCGGGTGCGCGTAGCTGGAAGACGCGCTCGGGACGTGACAAGTCGCGCAGCCGATGCTCGCCGAGATCGAGGAGCGTGGCGCCACCCGCGATGGAGTCGCCGAGCAGCTCCTCGGTCGCGAGCGACACGAGCACCTGCCCACCGTGGGCCGCCGCGGCGACCCACGCCGCCCGGTTGACCGCGGTGCCGAAGTAGTCGCCGTCTCGGTACGTGGACGCACCGGTGTGCACACCCATGCGCACGCGCAACGGGCCGTCGGGACCCTGCACCTCGGCCAGCGCGCGCTGGCCGTCGGCCGCGGCACCGATCGCGTCCTCGGCGGTGGTGAACGCGGCGTGCAGGCCGTCGCCGGTCGTCTTGACCACATGGCCACCGTGCGACTCCACCGCGTTGCGCAGGATCTCGTCGTGACGGGCCAGCGCGTCCTTCATCGCCTCGGGGTGCGCTTCCCACAGGCGGGTCGAGCCCTCGAGGTCGGTGAACAGGAACGTCACTGTCCCCGACGGCGGCCCCCCACCCTCCGGCATCGGAGGAGTCTCGCACCGTCGAGAGGCGGGTGGAGAGGAGGACCGACTGGGTCAGACCGCCCGGATGACCTCGATGTCGTAGCGGTCGAAGATCGGATCGGCGGTGAGTAGCGGGACGCCCTCGAGCTGTGCCTGCGCGACCAGCAACCGGTCGAATGGATCGCGGTGGTGAGGGGCGAGGGTCGCGACCCGCAGCGCGTGTGCATGTTCGATCGGGAGTGCGAGCACACCGCTCGTGCGCATCCGCTCGGGCACATAGAGCTCGGGTGCTTCAGGGATCGGCAGGCGGCCGAGGGCGTACTTGATGGCGATCTCCCACGAGCTCGCGGCCGACAGCAACAGCGTGGAGTGGGAGTCTTCGATCAGCGCGCGGGCAGCCGAGCCGAGCCGGCTCGGCGCGGCCTGCATCCACAGCCAGACATGGGTGTCGAGGATGGCCGTCACTGCTCGAAGGCGTCGAGGATCGCGTCCGGAAGGGGCGCGTCGAAGTCGAGGGGGATCTCGTAGCGCCCCTCGTCGCGTCCGAGCACCCGGGGGCGGGGTGTGGAGACGGGCACGAGCTTGGCGATGGGCGAGCCGCCGCGGGTGATCACGACCTCTTCTCCTGCCGCGACCTGACGCAACAGTCGCGAGAGATGGGTCTTGGCTTCGTGCACCCCAACGTGTGGCATAGGGCAGGTTAGGACTTAGTCCACGACTTAGTCAAGTCGCCCCCCGGGTCGGGAGCGCTCAGTCGTAGACGGCCTCCACGCCGGCGCGGCCGTTCTCCACTGCGACGAGGCACGCGACCTGTGCGTCGTCGTCCCCCACCACGACCTGCCAGAGCGCGCGCCGGCGATGAGTCACCCGATCCCACCAGCGCAGGTCGTGCGCCCACGGACCGGCCCACGCGGTGACCGCGCCCCCGCCGTCGGACAGCGCGTCACAGCGCAGGCGCGCAGGCGCGGCCGACGCCTCGCCGCGCCCCGACACGGCCAGGGGCGCGCCGTCGGCATCGAGCAGCTCGGCGGGCAGCGGTGGCGCGTGCACGCGTGCCGGCGCAGGGCCGGGGATCGCGCCCGGCCAGGTCGGGACTTCGGCGCCCGGCGCGACGCGATCGTCGCGCGGCTCGCCCCACGGCACCCAGCGCACCCGTTCGGACGGCGCGCGGCCACCGGTGACGACAGCGGTGACCACGCCGTCGTGACCGAGCATCCCCTGGAGCCGTGCGAGCGCGCGGTCGGCGCGATCGTGGGCGGCGGCGTCGCCGCCCCAGAACCCGAGTTGGCGGACCGCCGCGGGCACCACTCGGTCGGGCGCGAGACGCACGAGCGTGAGCGCACCCGACAACCCACCTTGTTGTGTGAGCCACCCGTCGAGCTGCCAGCGCACACGCGCCACCAGCGCGGCCGGGGTGAGCGCGCCCTCATGCCGCCAACAGCGCACGAGATGCTCACCGTGCTCGGTCTCGGCCTCCACCACCACTTGCGTGCACGCGAGGCCGAGCCTCTCGAGCCGCGAGAGCAGGCGATCGGCGAGGCCTTTGGTCGCGAACGCCACCTCGTCGACCCGCGTGGCGGGCGGGTCGAACTCACAGGTCTCGACCAGGTCGGGGGGTGGGGGCGCGGGTGGCGCGGCGTGCTCGTCGAGACCCTGAGCGAGACGATGGGCGCGCGCGCCATCGGTCCCGAAGCGTGCGAGCACCGACGATGCGGGGAGCGCGGCGAAGTCGCCCAACGCGGGGAGGCCGAGGCGGACGAGCAGCGACACCAGGTCGTCGCCTCCTCCACTGGTCGACTTCGCTCCGCCCTCCCGGCCGTCCGGCCAGGGCTTCGCTCCGTCTCGTCCCACGACCCCGCTCAGCACGCCAACCGGCCAGGGCGCGAGGAACGCAGGCGTTCCTTCGGGCACCACGATCCGCGCGCCCGCCGGACCAGCGGTGCGCGCAGCAAGACGGGCCGCGAAGGAACCGTCGGCTACGCCCACACGCGCACTCGTGATGCCGGCGGACGCGACGGCGTCGAGCACGCGTACCGAGAGCGCGTCGTCACCACCGAAGTAGCGCGACGGGCCGCGCGTCGGGAACGTGAGCACCCCCGGTCGCTCGAGCACCACGCCGGGCGTGATCGGGTCCATCGCGCGTGCCACAGCTTCGAACGTGCGCGCTTCGGCCGCGGGATCGGCATCGACTACCACGAGCTCTGCACACCGCGACTCGGCCTCGCGGCGCCGCAATCCCACGGTCACGCCTTCGGCCCGGGCCTCCGTTGATGCGGCACGCACCACGAGTCCGCGCTTTCCACGCTCGACCACCGCGACGGGTACATCCGCAAGCGCAGGATCGACGCAGCGCGCAGTGGCCACCGCCCACGCAGGGCACCAGAGCGCGAGCGTGCGCGTGGGAGCAGTGATCTCAGCTGACACGAGCGAGCACACCCGTGCGGGCGCGTGCTGCGGCTCCCTGGCCATCCACCCGCGCCACCCGGTCGCGCTCGGCAAGCAGCCCCCCACCGGGCGCGAGCCCGTGCCACACGCCACCCGCGGCGCGAAAGCGCAACGCGGCGTCGGCCGGCCAGCGTGCGCTGGTCTCGAGGGCGACGAGCACGCTGCCACGCTCACGCGCGCGCGACACCAGGCGACGGGCGTCGGCCGCGCTCACATCACGGGGCACCTCTGCCAGCACGAGGCTCACGCCTTCAAGTAACGCGGCCACCACGGTGGCCCAGCGCGCCGCGGGTACATGACGGATCACCGCGA
>SHVJ01000054.1 GCA_009694295.1 Acidimicrobiia bacterium | reverse complement strand
GAGCGCGCCTGCGATGCCCGGCGAGCTCACGGATGAGACACCGGTGGGCAGCACGATCGGCGCAGTCGGCGACGGCCCGATCCAGGTACCGGCGGTTCGGTACACGTCGGCCGAGTTCGCAGCGCTGGAGCTTGACCGGCTCTGGCCCCATGTGTGGCAGCTCGCGTGCACCGTCGAACACGTCCGTAATCCCGGCGACTGGAACGAGTACACGTGCAGACCGCTGTCGGTGCTGATCGTGCGAGGCGACGACGGCGTGCTGCGCGGGTTCCAGAACGTGTGTCGCCACCGCGGCAACGAGCTCTGCGCGGGGTCGGGCACGGGGATGACCGAGATCCGGTGCGGGTACCACCGCTGGTGCTGGGACCTGAGCGGGCGCCTGCGCGAGGTGCCGTCGCGCAAGGGCTTCGGGGTGCTGCGCAACGACGACTTCCCGCTGTTCGACGTGCAGGTCGCGACTTGGGGATCACTGGTCTTCGTGAACCTCGACCTCAGCGCCGAGCCACTCGAGGAGTTCCTCGCTCCGGTCGTTGAGGATGCCGCGTGGCTCCGCCCCGAGGAGTTCGCGTGTCGCGCCATCCTCACGCTGCCGTTGCCGTGTAACTGGAAGACCGGCATCGACGCGTTCAGCGAGACCTATCACGTGCAAGGCATCCATCGGCAGATGCTCGGCTCCACTGACGACGTGAACTCGCCGCAAGCGGATTGGGAACGGCACGGTAAGCTCGGACAGCCCTACGGGATCCCCAGTCCACGACTGCGTGACGGCGCGACCGACGAGGAGATCTGGGCGTCATTCATCGCAACCCAAGGCGCGCGCATCGGACGGCCCGATCCGGATGATCCCGGTCCGATCCCCGAGCGCCGCGAGGGCGAGTCGATACGGGGCTTGCTCGCCCGCATGATGCGGGAACGGTGCGCAGCCGAAGGCGTGGATCTCGACGCGTTCACCGATGAGCAGGTCGTCGACCTGCATCAGTACAACTGCTTCCCGAACATCTCGCCGGTGTTCCTCTCGGAAGCACTCTCGATCGTGCGCACGCGCCCCGGAGCAACTCCCGACGAATGCTTCCTCGACATCATCTCGTGCTCACGCCTGCCGGCCGGCGCATCGGACCGAGGGCCGCGACCCGTCGATGTCACGCTCGAACCCGGGCAAGCCGATCTCGGCGCGGTCTTCAACCAGGACATCGCCAACTTGCAACGAGCCCAGCGCGGTCTGCACCAGCCCGGCCTCACCCACCTGACGCTCTCGCGCGAAGAGCGCCGCATCGTGAGCCTGCACCGCAACCTCGAGCGCTACCTCGCAATAGAGCCCACCCAGGTCCGCGGCGGCTGATCCCCTTCATGTTTTGGCGTGAGAAATGCACCAATACGGTGCATTTCTCACGCCAAAACCGACTTAGGACGTGTGCTTCAGGCTGACGTGGACCGAGTCGCGGCCGGGGGTGCTTCTTGCGAGGAGGGCCATACCTTCGTCGAGCGTGTCCAGCGTGACGACGTCGCCGACGAGTGCGGCGCGGTTGAACCGATCAGATACGAGCAGGTCGACGGCGGTGCGCATCGAAGCCGGCGTGTAACCCGCGCCGCCAACCAACGTGAGCTGGCGCAACACGATGAGGTCGGTGATCAAGCCGTCGACGGGTTGGAAGTGCTTCAGGCCAGCGAGCAGGATCGTGCCGCGGTTGCGCACGAGCTGCACTGCGAGCGGGATGGTGGCGGTAGCGACCGCCGCGATGTCCATCACAACATCGGCCATGCGTCCACCCGTCAGCTCGCCAACGCGCGCGATGGGGTCCTCGTTCTCGACGTCGATCGTCGCGTCGGCTCCAAGCGCCGTTGCGGCGGCGAAGCGCTGCGCATCAGCGCTCGTGCCGGTCACGATCACCTGAGCGGCTCCCGCAGCCTTCGCCGCAATCAGGCACGCCAGTCCTTGATGCCCGGGGCCTTGCACCACAACCGAGTCGCCGAGCTGCACACCCGCACGACTCGCCCAGTGCACCGCGTTCGCCAACGGCTCGAACATCGTGAGCTCTTCGGCGGGCACATCGTCGGGCAGGCGATGCAGGTTCGTGCGCGGGAGCAACGCCATGCGCTCGCCGTATCCACCCCAGAGACCCGAGCCGTCGTCGACGCCGAGCGTGTAGCCGTACACCTGCATCGACGTGCATTCGGGGTCGCCGGCTCGGCACGCCGCGCACTCGCCGCAGCGCAGGATCTCATCGACGCTCACCCGGTCGCCCTCGGCGAGGCGCCACGACTTCGCGGCCTCGGCAGTGATGGCCTCGATCCGGCCGACCGTCTCGTGCCCGGGGACCACGGGGAACTTCTCACCCGGCACACCAATCGGACCCTGCATCTGGGCCAGGTCGCTTCCACACAATCCGACTGCCTCGACGCGCAACACTGCGCCGCCCGCTGGCGGCTCGGGCACGGCGAGCTCGCGCACCTCCCACTTGCCGTCGCCGGTGAACACCCCTGCTCGAACCGTCGTCACGTCACTCTTCTCATTCGATCGGGCTCCCCGCTCGGGTGACTGGCATCCAGTGGTACGGCGACTCTTGCTCACCCGCAGCAGCCGACTCCTTGATGTCGTCGGGCATCGCGCCCATCGCGTCGCTCTGCTCTCGCAGTCGCGCATACGTGCGGTCGACGGTCCCGGCGATCGCGTAGTGGTACACCATCGCCGCGCGCGCCCCGTCGGACAGGTTGTCGGTGGAGCGGTGCATCAGATGACTGTCGAACACGAGCAGGTCGCCCGCGTTCATGAGCACCTGCTGCGCATCAGCGAAGTCCATGTCGACGATCTCGGTGTAGCCAAGGTTGGCATCGGGACGTTGGTCGGCGACGTGTTCGTGGACCGGTTCACGGTGTGAACCCGGGAGCACAGAGAGCGGGCCGTTTACGGGAGTGGCGTCGGTGACCGCGAGCCAGATCCCTACTTGGTGATCGGGCTCGAACGGGAAGTACAGCGAATCCTGGTGCCAGGGCTGTCCGATCGCGCTCGGGTTCTTGAAGATGAACTGCGAGAGGAAGCAGTCGACGTCGGGACCGAGCAGGTCGGAGATGACGTCGAGCAGTCGCTTGTCCCGGGCGAAGGGGCCGAAGATTGGGTCCCAGTCGTGGAGGATGAAGATCTTCGACACCCGATCCTCCGGGTTGACCGCATCGGTCCACGGGTTGCGCTCGGGATCGACGAGCGAATGACCAATTGACTCGCCCGCTACGTCCTTGCGGCATAGCTCCGAAGCGCGCGCCAGCATCCCATCGCACGTGGCTGCGTCGGCAAAACCTTCGAGGATGAAGTAGCCGTTCGCATCCCACGACTTCCGCTGCTCGGTCGTCACAGCGCTCACAGGGTGGCGACGATAGCAAGCGCCTCGATCGCGTTTGCCCGACCACGTGTGCCCGACCACGTGTGCCCGACCACGTGTGCCCGACCACGTGTGCCCGACCACGTGTGCCCGACCACGTGTGCCCGACCACGTGTGCCCGACCACGTGTGTTGGCATCGCTGTACGCTCGCCGCCGTCACGGAGGGCGCGCATGCGTGCGGTTCGAAACACCGAACACGGGATCCAAGTGCTCGAGGTGCCGGAGCCCGAAGGCGACGGCCCAATCGTGTACGTGCGCGCCGGGAGCATCTGCGGCAGCGACCTTCACATGGTGAACTTCGGCCCCATCGAGTTCACCCTCGGTCACGAGGTCGCAGGAGTGCTCGAAGACGGCACTCGTGTCGCCGTCGATCCCGCCAGTGGGTGCGGAACGTGCGACCAATGCGCTCGGGGCGCGACCCATCTCTGCCGCAACGGATTCGAGCACCTCCTCGGTGTGGGCGCGCACGGCGGCTTCGCCAGCGCAGTCGCCGTGCCCGGTCACAAACTCGTGACGCTGCCAGAGAGCCTGCGCATTGAAGATGCATGCCTGGTCGAGCCGATCGGTGTGGCGGTCCACAGCGTCCGCCTCTCGGGCATGGGTGGCGGCGAACGAGTCGCTGTGGTGGGCGCTGGCTCGATCGGGCTCGCCGCGGTCGCGGCGGCTCGTCCGCTCGCCGATGAGGTGGGCATCACGGCACGCCACGATCACCAGATCGCCGCGGGTGAGCGACTCGGTGCTCATGCAGCAACCGGCGAGTACGACGTCGTGTTCGAAGCCGCCGGGACCGAGAGTGCGCTCTCGACGGCAGCCGAGCTCTGCCGACCAAATGGGACGATCGTGTTCCTCAGCACGCACTGGGAGCCAGTTGCGATCCCCAGCCTCGCCGCGATGATGAAGGAACTCGGGTTCCAGTGGTCGTACTGCACATCCGCACACGAAGGCGGCCACGACCTCGACGACTCCGCCGCGCTCCTCGCCGCCGATCCCGAGATCGCCAACACCTTGATCACGCATCGCTTCCCCCTCGACGACGCCGCCGAAGCGTTCCGAGTCGCCGCCGACCGAGCCAGCGGCGCCATCAAAGTCGTTCTGGAACCTTGATCAACCTGGGTTTGGAGGGACAGCGCGCGCTGGTTACTGGCGCGGCGGTGGGGATCGGACGGTCGGTGGCGATGTGGCTCGCGGACGCCGGCTGCGACGTTGCGCTCGTCGACAAGGACGCGGAATCGCTCGAGCAGGCGTGCGCCGAGGTTGCGGCGACCGGCCGCAAGGCCCATGCGATCGCGATCGACCTGCGCGACGAAGCCAGCGCGGCACAGCTCGTCGACGACACGGTTGCCGCACTCGGTGGGCTCGACATCGCGGTGAACAACGTGGGCAGCCTGGGCGGACGGGAACCGGCGGCTTTCATCGACCAGGACGCCGACTACCTCCACGACGTGGTCGCGCAGAACCTCTTCGTCACGGTGTGGTGCTGCCGCGCCGAAGCGCGGGCCATGCTCGCGGCAAAGACCGCCGGCGTCATCGTGAACGTGAGCTCTGGTGAGACCACTCGCCCGGCAGTTGACCTCGCGGCGTACGGCGCGGCGAAGGCCGCGATCAACCACCTCACCCAGACGCTCGCCACCGAGCTCGGTCCACACGGCATCCGCGTGAACGCAGTCGCTCCGGGAACCACACTCACTCCGACAGTTCGTGACGCGCTCTCCGACGACTACGTTGCGCGACTCGTGGAGTCGATTCCGCTGCAGCGCATGAACGAACCCGACGATCTCGCCCGGCTCGTGGTGGCTCTCGCGTCCGACCTCGGACGCGGCGTGACCGGCCAGCTCGTGCTCTCCGACAACGGTGCGCACCTCTCACGAAACCGGCCGTTCCGATGAGGCCGTTCCGATGAGGCCGTCCCGATGAGGCCGTCCCGATGAGGCCGTCCCGATGAGCACAGGGCGCTTCGACGGCAAGGTGGCGATCGTGACCGGAGGTAGTTCCGGCATCGGAGCCGCGACGGCACGTCGCCTCGCGACCGAAGGTGCCCACGTGGTGGTGGCCGATGTTGCCGACGACACCGGCACCGCCGTCGCCGCCGAGATCGGTGGAACCTTCGTGCACCTCGACGTTGGAGACCCTGAGGCTTGGGCCCGCGTCGTCGCCGACACCCAGCGCGACCACGGCGGCGTCGACCTCGCGCATCTCAACGCGGGGATCGCGTTGCGCGCCTACCCCGTCGTGATCGAGGACCTCAGCGATGCCGACTACCGACGAATCAATGGCGTGAACGCCGACGGCGTGTTCTTCGGGATCCGAGCCGTGGTTCCCGCGATGAAGGCACGCCGTGGTGGGGCGATCGTCGCAACCTCATCACTCGCCGGCGTCGGACCCCACCCCGACGACCCCATCTACGCCGCGACCAAGCACTTCGTCGTCGGACTGGTGCGCAGCCTCGGCCGTCCGCTGCACGACCACGGCATCACGATCAACGCGGTGTGTCCGGGCGCGGTCGACACGCCGTTGCTCGACGCCACCGGACGGCGGGACGCGATCGAAGCCCGCGGTCGGCCGCTCATGGCGGGTGACGACATTGCCGACGCGGTCCTGGATCTCCTCGCCGGCAAGGAGACCGCGCAGATCTACTCGGTGATGCAGGGCCGCGGCGCCGAACGGTGGGAGTTCGCCGGCATTCCGGGCATGCCAGCCATGCCGCCCGCGTCGTGAGCCTGCCCCTCGACCCGCGGGCCACCTACGACTCGCACGACCCAGTCGAGGACGTACCCCGCGCCGCGAAGCACGCCCTCGTGCGGGCCGTGAAGCGACTCATCGAAGTCACCGCGCACATCGACGTGACCGAAGCCGACCTCGGTGCGATCGGCGACGTGACCGCGCAGGTCGACGGCCTCACCGCCGTCTTGGAGCGCGAGCCGAGCTTGCATGCCAAGGGTGGGCTCGGCCGCGTCGGTGGCGACGATGGCGCGCTCCTCGAACGCAGTGGGATCAGCGGTCGGAGCAACCCGCTCGCAGCGCCTGTGCAATGGGAGCCGCGTGACGATCACTTCGTCGGTTGGGCCACGTACTCCCCCGCCTACGAAGGACCGGTCGGGCATGTGCACGGCGGCTTCGTTGCCGCCGCGTTCGACGACCTGATGGGATCGGCCCAGACCCTTTCGGGGATCGCCGGCCACACCGGCACGCTCACCGTGAAGATGTTGCGACCCACGCCACTCAACAAGCGCATCGACTACAGGGCGGGCGTCGATCACGTCGACGGCCGCAAGATCTACGTGTGGGCGAATTCCGAATGCGAAGGCGAGCGCCTCGCCGAGGCCGAGATCGTGTTCATCGCACCGCGCGACGGCTCACGCCCCCGCTGACACGTCACGCGTCAGACAGGACGCCAGTACGGGATGCCGACATCGTCGGCCGCCTTCACGAAGTACACCTCGACGGCCATGCCGATGCGAACGGCGTCGGGATCGATGTCGGTGACCGCGCCCATGATCATCGGTCCTTCTTCGAGCTGCACCATGGCGATTACATAGGGAAGTTCATCACGGAACGGCTTGGCGCCGTACTGACGCACGACCGTGAACGTGTGAATCTCACCGCGGCCGGAGCACTCGAGCCACTCGGGATCTGCTGCGCACGCGGTGCACAGCGCGCGCGGGTACCACTGCTTGTGACCGCACTTCGGGCACTGCTGGATGAGCAGCCGACCCTCGGACGCCGCCTGCCAATACTCCGTGCTCACCCCGTCGAGCTGGGGCAACGGCTTCGTCCACTCCTCGACCGTTCGCACTTCGGCCGTCATGGGTGGCTTCTCCCGAGGATCGCCACGCCGATGCACGAGAGCCAGCCGCCCGACCCCGCGGCGAGCGCGACCTCGCAGTCAGGCACCTGCGACTCGCCGCCCTGGCCGCGTAGCTGACGCACGGCCTCGATGATGAGGAAGATCCCGCGCATACCGGGATGGTTCGACGAGAGCCCACCGCCGTCGGTGTTGAGCGGCCACTTCCCCCCACGCTTGAGATTCCCCTCGGCGACGAACGGGCCCCCTTCACCAGGCTTCACGAAACCGAGGCTCTCCAACAAGATCAAGCAGGTGATCGTGAACGAGTCGTAGAACATGAGCATGTCGACGTCGTCGTGGGTGAGCCCGGCCTGACCGAACGCGATCGGCGCAGCCTTCGCGCCAGCCGACGTGGTGAAGTCGGGTTGCTGCGAGACGTTCCAGTGCGTCTGGCCGCCAGCGGCACCGAGCACGTAGATCGAATCCTGCGGTAGATCCTTCGCTCGCTCCGCGGTCGTAATGACAAAGGCACCGCCACCATCGGTGATCGCGCAACAGTCGAGCTTGTGCAGCGGATCGGCGATCATGCGCGAGTTCAAGACGTCGTCGACCGTCATCGGGTCGCGGTACATGGCCTTGGGATTGAGCATCGCGAACTCGCGGATGCCGACGGCGATCTCGGCGAGTTGCTCCGACGTCGTGCCGTACTCGTGCATGTGGCGCATCGCGTGCATCGCGTAGCTGCCGACGAGCGAGTTGCCGTACGCCGCTTCGTATTGGATCGGGCCGGCCACCCGCTGCCCGGCCCGCTGGAAACCACCGGTTCCGAGCCTCCGGCCCATGCGGGAGAGCTGATCGGATCCATAGGTGACGAGCGCGGTGTCGCACAGCCCGTCACGGATCGCGGCGGCGAGGTGCTGGACGTGGAACTCGAACGAGGAGCCTCCGGTCATCGTGCCGTCGATGTACTTGTGGTCGATGCGCAGGTACTCGGCCATCGTCACTGCGTCGTCGACCATCATCCCGCCACCGCCACCGGCGTTCACGTAGCCGTCGATCATCGACTTCTCGATCCCGGCGTCAGCGATGGCGCGCTGCGCGGCGAGCACGTGGTGCTGCACACCGTCGAGGTCGGGCGCGACCGGATATTCGGACAGGCCGATGCCGACGATGACGGGGGTGCGGTCCATGAGGGCGCTCAGGCTGTCATGCCACGGGTCTCGGCCACCAAACGACCGACGGCTCGGGCGGGCCGGTCCGCGTCACTGCTTGCGACCCCGCACCTGTATCGACAACGGACCCAGCATCACGAAGCCCGGCGCCCTTGCTTGTGCAAGCGCGGCGTCGAAGTCGGCGGCGCTGATCACGCCGGCATCGACCAGTCGATCACGAACGTGCTCGACCGCGAGGAACCACCACTCGGCACTGTCCTCGCCGCCGCGCATCGTCTCGGTATGACCCGTCGCTTCGAGGTCGGCCATGCCACGCTCCCGCAGCAACCCGAGGACGCGAGTGCCGAAGTTCGGGTCGCGGTACTCCTGGTGAGCGGCCGCCATGCACATGGCGGCGTGGAGGGAGCTGAGCGGTTCCGGCAACGGCTGCGCCTCGAACGAGCGCATGTCGGCCTCTTCAACGACGAGCCATCCGCCGGGGCGCAGCACTGCCAGGAGGCCATCGAGCACCGCCTCGCGCTCGGCGATGTGTTGGAGCACGGCGCGCGCGTGCACGAGATCGAACGAGGCGTCGGGCAACGGATCGCTGGTGATGTCGTGCTCGCGCACCTCGGTGTTCCCGACGGGGTCGCCGTGGAAACGCAGATCGACGTCGGTCGAGAGCACGGAACCCGTTGCCCCGACGGTTTGAGCCATCCAGGCCGAGATCGTGCCGGCACCGGCGCCGACCTCGAGGCATCGCCACCCCTCGGAGATCCCGACGGCCCGAAGCGCGTCGATCGTGCCCGGATCCTTCCAGCGTGCGAGCACCCTGAGACGCTCGTACTCGCGCGCGGCCGTCTCCTCATCGTCGGCGATCGTGTACGTGGTGTCGGGATCTCCTTGTTGTGGATCGGGCGTCATGGCTTCCCTCGATCCGCCGCGATCGGATCTCCGTCAACATAGAACTGGCGCGCCCACTTGCGGAAACGGACGATCGGGCCGTCGTCGGGAGCGAGGGCCGGCGGGTCGACCCACACCTTGTGATCGAAGATCACGATGTCCTCTTCCATCTGTCGGCGTAGGTCGCGCACGAGGGCATCACCCACACGCTCCGTGCGGGTACGCGCCTCGTCGGAATCGCCGAGGTTCTGGAGCTTGTAGAGCTTGATCGAGCGTGTGGTCTCCCAGTCGACGGGCGTGCTGAGGTTCACGAAGAGCGCCGGCGTGATCCCTGAGAAGCGCGCGACCGCGAAACCTGGTCCCCACGAATCGGTGTCGATGCGGCCGGCTTGTGGGCCGCGCGGTGTCGAGAAGTTCACCTTCGACCGCAACCGACTCAGGTAGCCGTCGTACTCGAGGCTCTCGACCTCGGGTACGTCGGCCGCGCCGTGCACGGTGCGGAGATGGATGTAGTCGGGCCCGTTCTCGGCCATCTCCTGCCATGGGCACCGCACATCCCATTCGCCGCGCATGTACGGCGTCCAGGTGGGGTCGTTCGCTTCGGCGAGCTCAGGGATCTCCCAAATCGGGGCGTCGCCGCGCGGGTGGTACCAGAACATGATGAGTCCGTTGCGATCGATCGTCGGGTACGACCGCACGCGCGCCTTGCGGTTGGGTTGATCCGCGTATGGGATGCGCACGTTGTTGCCGTCGCCGTCGTACTCCCACCAGTGATACGGGCAGATGAGGTTGCAGCCCTCGACGCGTCCGCCGTACCCGAGGTGTGCGCCCATATGCGGGCAGTACGCGTCCATCACATGCGCCGCGCCTTCTTCGTCGCGCCACACCACGAGGTCGCGTGCGAGCCAGCGCACAGTCTTCACGTCTCCGACCGCTACATCGTCGGAGTACGCGCCGAAGTACCAGGCGAACGGGAACGCGCGGTAGTACGGGAAGCGCTCGAGCGATGTCATCGGACTGGGTTCGATGGGCCCACCGCACGACAGCGCCTGCAGCGGCGTCTGCCCCTCGAACGACCGGATCCTGGCAGAGAGCGCCGCCTCGAAGGATTCGGTCATTTCACGCTCCCTCCGGTCGACGGATGTCGGCACAGTACGCCGCAAGGGATCGGCGCGTTACGTTGACGCCGTGACCGACAAACTCAATCTGGGCCTGCAGTTCGGGTACTGGACTGCAGCACCGCGTCCGGCGCGTGAGCTCGTGGAGCTGGCGACCCAAGCCGAGGACGTGGGCTTCGACTCCATCTGGACCGGCGAGTCGTGGAGCTCCGATGCCTTCTCGCCCCTCGCGGCTGTCGCTGCGGCGACAACGCGCGTGAAGCTGTGCACCGGCATCGCACAGATCTCGGCACGCACACCCACGGCGATGGCGATGCACGCGATGACCCTCGACGGTTTGTCGGAAGGCCGCGCCTGCGTGGGAATCGGCGTGAGTGGACCGCAGGTGGTGGAGGGTTGGTACGGGCGACCGTTCTCGAAGCCGCTGGCACGCACACGCGAGTACGTCGACATCATGCGGCGGGCGCTGGCGCGTGACGTGCCAGTGGAAGCACCCGGCCCGCACTACCCACTCCCCTTCACCGGCGAAGGCTCCGTCGGGCTCGGTAAGCCGTTGAAGATGATCACGCACCCGCGCCGCGCCGATGTCCCGATCTTCCTCGGCGCCGAAGGTCCGAAGAACGTTGCACTCGCGGTCGAGATCGCCGACGGGTGGGTGCCGCTCTACTTCTCGCCCTACCGACCCGAGGTGTACGCGGAACAGCTCGCTGCACTGAAGCCTGGCTTCGAGATCGCGGTCAACGTGTCGGTCAGCGTCGACGACGACGTGGCCAAGGCGCTGTGGCCGATCAAAGCCGCGCTCGGCTTCTACATCGGCGGCATGGGCGCGAAGTCACGCAACTTCCACACCGAGCTCATGGCGCGGATGGGATACGAGGAAGAGGCGTTCCACATCCAGGATCTCTTCTTCGAGGGCAAGCGCGACGAAGCGATCGCGGCGGTCCCCGATGCGTTCGCCGACGAGATCGCCCTCGTGGGCCCCAAGGAGCGGATCGCCGAACGCCTCGACGCGTGGCGCGCCACGCCCGTCACCACGCTCCTCGTCGGCGGCACCGACCCCGACACCCTGCGCTTCCTGGCCGACCTCACCAGCTGAGCGCCCCGCCCAAACCCCAAACCTCAACGTCGTTTCTGACGACCCGTCAGACCGTCACCTAGATTCGCGGCGACATGAACGATCTCCACTACAACCTTGCCGACCTGTTCGAGCACGCGGTCGACCACTTCGCCGACCGCGAGTACCTCGTGTGCGAAGGCCAACGCCGCACGTACGCCGAGATGGAGGAACGGGCGAACCGGCTCGCGCACCATCTCGCGGCCAACGGTGTCGGCGAGGGCGATCACGTGGGCATCTACGCGTACAACTCGGTCGAGTGGGTCGAGACGCTCTGGGCCGTCTTCAAGCTGCGAGCCGTATGGGTGAACATCAACTACCGCTACGTCGAAGAGGAGCTCGCGTACCTCTTCGAGAACGCCGACCTGAAGGCACTCGTCTTCCAGCGTGAGTTCGCACCCCGGGTGCGAGGTGTCCTCGACCGCCTGCCCCTGCTCACGCATTCGGTGGTCATCGATGACGGCTCGGACACCGACATCTCGAAGCTTGGCTCGGTCGACTACGAGGCGGCACTCGCCGACGGCTCGCCCGAGCGCGAATTCGCACCCCGCTCCGGCGACGACCGCTACATCCTCTATACGGGCGGCACGACCGGGATGCCCAAGGGCGTGGTGTGGCGTCAGGAGGACGTCTTCTTCGCGCTCGGCGGCGGCATCGACCCGGTCACGAACACACGGATCGGACATCCGGGCGAGCTCGTCGAGCAGGCGCTCGCCGGTGGTCCTTCGACAATGTTTCCCCTCGCACCGCTGATGCATGGCGCGACGCAGTGGGGCGTGATGAGCGGCGCGTTCCGCGGGAACAAGACGGTGCTCATTGCGAAGTTCGATCCTCGAACGGTTTGGGAGCTGATCGCCGAGGAGCAGGTCAACGCGGTCATGATCACAGGCGACGCAATGGCCCGCCCGCTCCTCGAAGCGCTCGACGACCCTGATCTGAAGGATCTCGACCTGTCGTCGTGGTTCTCGCTGGGGAGCACCGCCGCCCTGTTCTCGGCTTCGGTGAAAGATCAGTTCATCGAACGGTTCCCGAACCTCGTCGTCGCCGAAGCAGTTGGCGCTTCGGAGAGCGGGTCGAACGGCTACTCGCTGGTACAGAAGGGCAAGACCGCGATGAAGGGCGGGCCGACGGTCACGCCCATCATGGACACCGTCGTGCTCGACGACAACCTTCAGGTGGTGCCCGCCGGATCCGACGTCATCGGCAAGCTCGCGCGCAAGGGAAACATCCCGCTCGAGTACTACAAGGACCCGGTCAAGTCAGCCGAGACGTTCGTCACCGCGCCCGACGGCACGCGGTATTCGATCCCCGGCGACTTCGCGACCGTCGGAGCCGACGGCGCCATCACAATCCTCGGCCGGGGCTCGGTCTCGATCAACTCCGGTGGCGAGAAGATCTACCCGGAAGAAATCGAAGGCGCGGTCAAGGCGCATCCCGAGGTGTACGACTGCACGGTGGTCGGTGTTCCCGATGATCGCTTCGGTCAGCGTGTCGCCGCGGTCGTACAGCCGCGCGACGGCGCCGCGCCAACACTGGAGTCGATCCAGGAGCACTGCCGTACCATGATCGCCGGGTACAAGGTGCCGCGCGAGCTGCACCTCGTCGACACCATCCAGCGCTCACCGAGCGGCAAGCCCGACTACCGGTGGGCTACACAGATCGCAACCGCCACTTCGACGTCCGCCTGAGAGGGAGCCTCGTCATGCGTACTCGCGCAACCGAGATGTTCGGGATCGACTTGCCGATCTTCGCGTTCAGCCACTGCCGCGACGTGGTCGCCGAAGTGAGCAAGGCCGGTGGGATGGGGGTGCTCGGCGCGCTGGCCTTCACTCCCGATGAGCTCGAGATGGAGCTCAACTGGATCGACGAGCACGTGGACGGCAAGCCATACGGCGTCGACGTCGTGATGCCCGCGAGCTACGCCGGGCAGGGTGGCGACCTCGATCCGGATCACATGGCCGAGCAACTCGCCGACATGATCCCGCAAGAGCACAAGGACTTCATCGAGAAGATCCTCGAAGCGCACAACGTCCCCCCGCTCCCACCCGATGAGGACATCGGTACCGGGCTTCTCGGGTGGACCCACGAAGGCGCGCGCCCGCAGGTCGACATCTCCCTCGCGCACCCGATCAAGCTGCTCGTGAACGCGCTCGGCCCCCCGCCGAAGGACATCGTCGACGAAGCGCACGAGCACGGCGTGAAGGTGGCTGCGCTCATCGGCTCGGTGCAACAGGCCGAGCGGCAGGTGAACCAGGGCGTCGACATGATCATGGCGCAGGGGTACGAAGCCGGCGGTCACACCGGCGACGTCGGCGTGATGGTGCTCGTGCCCGAGGTGGTCGACGCGATCGGCGACCGCGTGCCGGTGCTCGCCGCTGGCGGCGTGGGCAGCGGCCGGCAGATGGCCGCGTCGATGGCACTCGGCGCCGAAGGTGTGTGGACCGGATCGATCTGGCTCACGACCGCGGAGAGCGGTACATCACCGCTCGTCATGGACAAGCTGCTGGCCGCGAGCTCGCGAGACACCATTCGTTCGCGCGTGATGACCGGCAAGCCAGCGCGTCAGCTCCGCACCGCGTGGACCGAGGCATGGGAAGGCCCCGACTCACCGGGTTATCTCCCGATGCCGCTGCAGTACATGGCGACATCGGAAGCGCTACGTCGGATCGCCCGCGCACAGAACAGCGAGCTTCAAGGTATGCCGGTGGGCCAGATCGTCGGCCGCATGAACTCGGTACGTCCCGTGCGGGATGTCGTCTTCGACCTGATCGAAGAGTTCGTGGAAGCGACAGACCGGCTCGATCAAATGCGCGACTCGGAGTAGCGCCTCCATGCGACATGCGGTGTTCGTGCACGGCGTGCCCGACACGAGCGAACTGTGGGACTCGATCATCGACGAGCTCAAGCATGACCACATGTTTGCGCTTCAACTTCCGGGCTTCGGCACACCAATCCCCGACGGGTTCACCTGCACGAAAGAGGAGTACGTCGCGTGGATTGCCGACCGCGTACGCGAGCTCGATGAACCTGTCGACATCGTGGGGCACGACTGGGGATCGATGATGGTCCAGCGCCTCGCGACCACACAGCCTGATCTCGTACGCACATACACGCTCGCCGACGGCGCCTCGGCCGGCGCGTTCAAGTGGCACGACCTCGCGCAGCAATGGCAGACACCCGAAGTCGGCGAGCAAGTGATGGAGATGATGACCCCCGAGGTCGTGGAGGCGGTGATGCGCGAGGCCATGCATCCCGACCCCGCTGGCTGCGCGGCCCGGATCGACGACACGATGAAGCAGGCGATCCTCCTCCTCTACCGGTCAGCCATCGACGTCGGCGCGGAATGGAACCCAGGCGAGCGCGGCCGCGAGCGACCGGGAATGATCTTGTGGGGGCGCGACGATCCGTATACGAAGCCCGAGCGCGGCGAGGGAGCGGCGACCGCGGCAAACGCTCGGGTTGAGGTTCTGGGAGGTGGTCACTGGGCGGTCTTCGAGCACCCTGGGAACACCGCCCGTCTCCTCGAAGAGCACTGGGCCTCGGCCTGGCACCCATTCCCGCCCGCTGAAGATTACCGTCGACCTTCAACATGGCACTCCAACCTCAACAGCGGACGATGGCGATCCTCGGCGGGGTGTTCGTCGGCGGGGTGATCATCGCGGTCTTGATCGTCAGCCTCGTGAACGGCGGCGACCCGAAGCACGCGGTCGACATCGACCCGAACCAGCCGTCGACCTCCACCTCGACGTCGACCACCACGCTGCCGCTGCTCACCACGACCTTTCCTCCGATCACGGTTCCTCCCGTTCCGCCGCCGACCACGCCGACGCCGACGACCGCCACCACGATCACGCCGGGAACCACGATCGTCATTCCGCCGCCGACCACCACACCAACCACGGCGCCCCCGCCGACTTCGACGGCACCCACGACGCCGACCACCAAGCAGCTCTCGGTCGCGGGCGAGCTCGACGCGCTGCTCGAGAACGTGCTGCTCGGCGGCGTACCGCCCGATGATCCCGATGCGCCAGGTCTCGTGCGCGTGGTCGTACGCGCCCAGGTACGGGTCACGTGGTCGCTCGACGAGACGCTTTCAGCCGACGAGCAACGCGTCGAAGCTCGGTTGGAGGCCGCGGCGATCCTGCAAGCCATCCAGAGCTACGCGCGCCTCGAGGATCAGACCATCGTGTTGCGCGCGACGCTCCCCGACCCCGGCACGGGTGATCCGACGCGCGTGCTCCGTCTCGTCTTCCAACGCGACACACTCGACGCGATCGACTTCGCCACGATCGACCCATTGACGATCTTCGATCTTGCCGACGATTCCGACATCGACCCGATCCTCGAACCGTCGCCCGCCACGACAACGACGTCGTCGAGCACCACGACGACGACCTAGGCGCAACCTCGTTTTGGAGATCCAGCACTCCGGAATCCGGGGGCGCGGATCTCCAGAACGGTGGGGTTACATCCTCTGCAGGATGCTGGCGGTGCCGATCGAGCCGCCGCAGCACATGGTGATGAACGCGAACTCCTTGTCGGTGCGCTCGAGCTCGTGCAAGGCGGTGGCGATGAGGCGTGCACCCGTGGAACCCACCGGGTGACCGAGCGCGATCGCGCCGCCGTTGATGTTGACGCGGTCGAGGTCGGGCTTGTGCACCTGCGCCCATGAGAGCACGACTGCGGCAAATGCCTCGTTGATCTCGAACACGTCGAAGTCGCTCATCGCCATGCCCGACCGGTCGAGCATCTTGGCGGTGGCGTCGACCGGTCCGTCGAGCAGGTAGTACGGGTCGGAGCCGGTCACGAGCTGGTGCAGCAGCTTGGCGCGTGGCTTGAGCCCGAGCGCCTTCGCCTTGTCCTCGTCCATCCAGAGCACCGCAGCCGCGCCATCGGAGATCTGTGACGACGTTCCGGCTGTGTGCTTGTAGCCCTCGACCACCGGCTTGAGCTTGGCGAGCCCCTCCATCGTCGTGTCGCGCAGACCCTGGTCCTTCGAGATCAGCTGCGTCTCACCGGTGGGCTCACCGTCGTCACCCATCACGGGCGTCTCGATCGGCGCGACCTCGCGCTCGAAGCGACCCTCGTCCCAGGCTTGCTTCGCCTTGCGCTGCGAGTGGAAGCCCCACT
>SHVJ01000053.1 GCA_009694295.1 Acidimicrobiia bacterium | reverse complement strand
AAGGCCCCTCAGGCAGACTGACCCCCAACCAACGTGCTGCCGGATTCGATGATCACGCGCTACTGAATTCGATGAGCGTTCACAAATGGTCATCGAATCGATGGGAGCGAGTCGCGTCGATCTCGGCGAGGACGATCTGCGGCGCTCCCCGATCGTCGCGGTCGGCTCACTCGACGATGTGTGCGAGAAGTTGACCGAGACGCGCGAGAAGTACGGGATCAGCTACTTCACCGCGCCCATCGAGGCTCGTCCCGACGTGATGGCTCCGGTCATTGAACGACTTGCTGGCAAATGAGAGGCACACCATGACGACTGTCAACACATCAGAGCCCGTCGTGATCGTGTCCAACGACACGCACATCGGTCCTCGCTTGGTCGAGGACCTGCGGCCGTACTGCCCACCACGCCACCTCGACGAGTTCGACCGGTTCGCTGCGATGACCGCCGAGCACCGCAAAGCTGCCGACGAGCTCTTGGGGGGAAGCGGTTTCCTCCAGCACCCGAACCTTCGGACCCCCGGTCACCACGACCCGGCTGCGCGCCTGGCCGACTACGACTACGACGGGATCGCGGCGGGCGTGTTGTTCCACGGTTCGATGAACATGGAACCGATCCCGTTCGTTCCGATGACCCTTGGGAAAGCAGTCAAGTACGGCGACCCCGAGCTCACGGCAGTGGGCTTCTCCATCTACAACCGATGGCAAGCTGACTTCGTCTCGACCGCGCCGCATCGGCACATCGGGCTTGCGTACTTACCGCTGTGGGACATCGACGCCGCCGTGGCCGAGATCGAGTGGGCATACGACGCCGGTCTGAAGGCAGTGAACCTGCCGGCGATGCGCGACGGCGACCTCCCTGAATACAACAAGCGCGTCTGGGAGCCGGTATGGACGGCGTGCGAGGAGCGGCGCATGCCGCTCATCACGCATGTCGGCGCGGCTACGAACGCCGACTACTCCGGCCTCGAAAGCGTCGCGTTGCTGCAAATCGAGTCGGGCAACTTTGTGTCGAAGCGCGCGGTTTGGTGGATGGTCTTCGGTGGCGTGTTCGAGCGCCACCGTGGACTCAAGATGATGATCACCGAAACCCCGGGGAGCTGGTTCAAGCCCACAGCGGACGAGCTCGATGGGGTGTACTCGTGGTACGAGGCAAACCGCGAGAAGCCGCTGAACAAGGCGCTGTTCGAACAGGTTCCGCGCCGGCCGAGTGAGTACATGGCGAGCAACGTGTTCTTCGGCGCGAGCTTCGCGTCACCCCTGGAAGTCGAACAGGTCGTGGCAAACGGGCTGCACTCACAGCTCCTGTGGGGCTCGGACTACCCGCACCTCGAGGGCACGTTCGTCTATCCCGATGGGCGCGACATGCCGTCGGTCACACGCCTGTCGCTCCGGAACACCTTCTCCGAGGTGCCCGCGGCAGCAACCCTGCGCATGGTCGGACAGAACGCCATCGACATCTACGACCTGGATGCAACCGCACTGCAGGCCATCGCCAGGGAGATCGACGCACCCACCCTCAGCGATCTTGCGACACCCATCGACGCAGTACCGGAGGGTGCCAGCGTCACCGCATTCCGCTCCGGAGCCGGAGGATGGAGCTGAACAGGGCCGGTGCACAGGAAGACCGACCATGACGTGCTGGCGACATCTGCCTTGAGCAGGCAGCGCTCGGGGCGTGCGAAACTAGAGAGATCGGTCCGGTAGCTCAGTTGGCTAGAGCGCGTCGCTTACAACGACGATGTCGGCGGTTCGAGCCCGTCCCGGACCACCTGGCGAAACGGACAAACGACGTCAATTCCTTGTAAGCGCGCGAGTACGAATCCTTCGACATCCCCCACCGACCGTTTCAGCAGGTCAAAGCGATCGTACCGGTCATCGGCGGTCGCGGCTGCGCACCCGCGGACGCGCCGATTCTGGGATGAATTGTGGGATGGCGACAACGACCGGGAGTCACTCGCCCAGCTCCCGACAAGCGTTCACATCTGACGCGCCACCGGCCGGTCGTAGTACCTCCCCACCTTCCACGGCTCCATCTCCGCCGACCTGGAGATCCGACCGACGGCGCTCGCATGCACGGCACCGATCGCCGGGACGTGCACGAACGTGATGCCGGAGCGCAGCCGGAAGTCGTGGAGACCGAGCGGCGTGAGCGACAGCCCGTCGGGGATCGACTGCGCGTCGCCCATCAGCGGGTGTGACAGGTCCCACATCTGGTCGCCCAAGGAGCCGAGCAGGATCATCGGCGCGGGCCAGCGCCCGTCGAACCCGGCGAGCGTGGGCACGCTCGGGCCCCCGTTCGACGCCATGAACTCGATCTCCAGCGGCTTGTCGGAGCGCTGCCACGCATCACGGTCCAGCACCTCGAGGTGCAGTCCGAGAGCCTGCGCAACCTGTGCGCCGCTGTCGTCGAACCTCGCGTGTTGCAACGTGATGGCATCGGCGACGCCGGCTTTGGCCCCGAGCACCGCGGACGCGGCCGAGTCGTAGCCGCTCGACAGCGTGGTCACGGGGTGGAGCGGTGACCGGCGTTGTGGATCAGTGCCGTTCGCAACCAGCCGCTCCACCGCACCCGCGAGCATCTCGTAGTACGCCCCGAAGTCGCTCGGCTCCGGCACCTGCGGCTTGTCGACGAGCTCGATGGAGAGGTCCGCCGCGACCGTCAGGTCGGTGCCCGCATAAACGAGCACGGACCCGCCGCGGGCGGTCGGCAGCGCGATGGGCGACGCCTGCGTCCCGCCGCGCCAGAGCGCGGTGATGTCGGCTCGATACTGCCGATAGCGCGGGTCGGGTGCATCGCCGGCACACGCGAGCAAGAGCGGCAAGGAGTTGGCGACGAGCACCGAGTCCTCGCCGGAGAGGCAATAGAGGTGATCGAGCGTGTGCGTGGGCGAGCAGCAGTGAATGGCGCCCTCGCCGACCCGACCCCCCGAGCCCATGACGACCGGAGACTCGAGGAACCCGAGCTCAGGGAACGGACCGTCCCAGACGCCCTCGAAGAACGTGTCGGCCGACGTCTCGACCAGCTCCCCAAGCACCACCTCGGGCTTCGCTGCGCCGCGTCGCACGGTGGCACACCACCCCAGCGCCGGGAGGCCCGGGAGCTGCCGGGCGACGTACGTGGCTGGAGCACCGATCACCTGGGCGACCATAGGTCGACCGCGGGCGGGCCGGGCTCGATCGAGGCATCGGGGGGACAACACCCCGACCGTCGTCACCCGGCCCGCCATGATTCGCGGCAGACCTTGCTGTGCGCAACGCGGATCGTGGACTCAGGCGATGTCCGCGATCGGCATCTCCCACGTGGTGGGCAGCACGTCTTCCGGCCGTACGACCTTCGGCGGACGCCCACGCTTGCGCTTGTTGGCGATGACCTTGCCGTTCACCAGGAGCTCGGCGCCCCACACGCCCCACGGCTCGTGCCGGGCCACTGCCGACGCGAGGCATGCCTCGCGTACGAAGCAGCCCCGGCAGAACGCCTTGGCCCGCGCAATGTCGTCGAGCGCCTCTGAGAAGAACAGCGGGGTCAGCGACGCTGCGCCGTCGGCACAGCGCGCGTTGTCCCGCCACAGCTCTTCCTCGCCCCCAAACTCGATGGCGAACATCGCCTTCGCTCCTTCTTGTGTGTTCTCGGTTGTGTTGTTCTCGGTTGTCCTGGTGGATTCGTTGCCTGGTCTCGCTGTGCTCTTGGTCGGTTGCCATGCGGTCCGGATGGTGAAACGTGGCGGGAAAACAAGAAAGCCGCCGGGTTGCCCCGGCGGCCTGGTGACTCGTTGCGGTGGTTGCGCTTACGAGGTCAGATGCCGCCGGGGCTCGGGCTTCTGGTCGGTGCTGGCAATGACTGCCGTCTCGAGCCACGAAGCCGAGTTCATGGTGCACGGGAAACCTGCGTGGACGCGCGAGGTTCCGGTGCAGGCCAGGTGCTTGGTGCTCACCGAGTAGCCGTACATTCCGGTTCCTTCGTGCTTTCGGTCGCTTGCAGGGATTGGTTCGTGCGCCCGCTTTCTGGGCGGTCGAACAAGGCAACCAGACGGCGGGGCCCAGGTCAAGGCATTTACGTGTGACGGGCACCGAACCAAGACGCCTCAGCCACTCACCTAGCCTCGACAGGCACGAGCATGGATCTGGCATGAGCATGGATCTGGCCCGGGTGCTGGAGCTGCTGGAGACCGGAATCACCCAGGGCTGGCACGACTGTGCCCAGATCTACTTGTCCCGGAACGGCGAGGTGCTCCTCGACACCGCGGTCGGCGAGATCTCCCCCGGGCGGCCCCTCCGAACCGACGACCTGATGCTCTGGTACTCGTCGGGCAAGCCGCTCACCGTGGTGGCCATCCTCCAGCTCTGGGAGCAGGGCCGCATCGGACTCGACGACCTTGTGGCCAAGCACCTCGACGGCTGGGCGAACGGCAAGGAACGCTGCACCCTGCGGCAGGTGCTCGTGCACACAGGCGGCTTCCCGATACCGGGCGATCCGATGTACGACAGCGACGTCACGTGGGACGAGGCGGTGGCGGCCACGATCGCGGCCACCGCATTGTGGGAGCCCGGCACGGCGGCGGGTTACCACCCGGCGAGCGGCTGGCGTGCGCTCGGCGCGGTCGTGCAGGCCGTCGCCGGGCGGCGCATCGACGAGTACGTGCGCGACGAGATCACGCGACCGCTCGGACTCGACGACGCTCATCTCGGCATCCCCGTTGAACGCCAGCGCGAGTACGGCGACCGGATCGTCCCGGTGGTGTGGCGCGGGCACCGCTTCCCAAGCATCGACAAGGACGGCAACTTCTACATGGCGCCGTATTACATCGACCGCGTGCACAACGAGCCGTGGCACATCGCCAAGGTCGAGCCCGGCGGTGGGATGCGCGGCCCCGCGCGTGACCTCGGGCGCTTCTACGAGTCGCTGCTCGGCTTCGGGCCACCAGTTCTCGAGCCGCGCACCGTCGAGGTCATGCGTTCCGTCCATCGGTGGGGTGTGCGCGACCGCACGTTCAACACGGACACTCCCTGGGGGCTCGGCGTGCAGGTCGACTTCAGCGGTGGCACCACTCGTCGGGCATTCGGCCACGGCGGGATGGCGTCGTCGCGCGCCCTGGCCGACCCGGAGTGTGGGCTCGTGATGGTCGTGGTCGCCAACGGGCTCGCGGGCTACATGGAGGCCGAACAGCGAGTGCTCGAGATCACCGACGCGGTGTACTCGGCGCTCGGAGACGAGGTCGCGCGCCTCCGCCGCTCGGTCACCTCAGTGGCGGCCGCGGTGGGCCTCAGCACCTAGGGTGCTCCGGTCACTCACGATGAAGGAGCACAGTTGAGACGGCGACGACTCATGGTGACCGCGCTCGCTGTTGTAGCGATCGGCGGCATCGGTGTCGCGCCCGCAGGCGCGCACGGCGGCCACTCCGACACCGACGTCACGGCACTCCCCGTGGGAGAGACCGTCACCGCCCGCGCCGACCGTGGGCGGGCTTTGGACGTGCCAGACCAGCTTCAACGGTGGTGGGGCTCAATCAGAAGGACCGTGGTTCAACGGCGACGGAACCTGGGACGTGACCCAGAAGTACACCGTTGATGGCGACGTCGATTGGCCCGAAGCCGAGCTCACGATCACGAAGCAGGGCGACAAGCGCGTGATCAGCACCACCGATCTGCCCACGTTCCACGCGACCGGTGAGTTTCCCGTGTCGTCGAGCGACGACGCGTACCAGGTGGATCGCAACCCGAACTCCATCAGTGCGCAAGACATCTCGGTCGAGCTCGACCGGACGCCCGAACTCGCCGACGAGCCGTCGTGCGTCGGAGGCGAGGTCGGAGTGCTGAAGTCGGGGGTGCTCGTGTTCAACTCCGTCGATGCCGGCGGTCGCGATGCAGTTGCGTACGAAGTACAGGACAACTGCGATGGACATCCCCAGATGTCGGGCGTGTACCACTACCACTCTGTCTCCGACTGCGTGCTCGACGATCTCGACGCGGGAACCGGCCAGTCGAAGCTCATCGGCTGGGCGTTCGACGGCTTCGGGATCTACGGACCTCGCGACGCCGATGGCAACGAGCTCACCAGCGACGACCTCGACGAGTGCCACGGCATCACGAGCAAGGTGAGGTTCAACGGCAAGAAGCAGAACATCTACCACTACGTGGCCACGGTCGACTACCCGTACACGGTGGGCTGCTACCGCGGCACCTCGGCCGTCAACGGCCCAATCGGCTAACTCCGACCGACTCCGACACTCAGCTCTCAGCGATGAGGGCGAGCAACCGATCGTGGACGACGGGCGGCGCGGCGACGATGTCGCCGCTCGTCAGCCATGCGGTGTCGTCACCCGACCAGTCGGTGACGACTCCCCCCGCCTCGCGCACGAGGAGCGCGCCGGCCGCAACGTCCCACGGGCCGAGGGCCTGCTCGAAGTAGCCGTCGAACACGGCCGCCGCGACCCACGCGAGGTCGAGGCTTGCGGCGCCGGCACGTCGGAGGTCTTCGAAGGTCAGGAGCGCACGCTCGAACACAGGGAAGTACTCGCCGAGTCGCTCGTTCTTCTTGCGGAACGGGAAGCCCGTCGCGCAGATCGCCTGCTCGACCGCTCGGGAGCTCACGCGGATCGTCTCGCCATTGCACGTGGCACCGCCGCCCGCAGTTGCAACGTAGAGGTCGCCGAGCATCGGCGCGCTCACGACACCCACCACTGGCGCACCGTCGGCGACGAGCGCCACCGACACGCCGACGACCGGGAATCCCCGCAAGAAGTTGGTCGTGCCGTCGAGCGGATCGACGAGCCAACCCACATCAGCGCGTTCGCCGCCCTCTTCCTCACCGAACACCGGGAACTCGGGCCACGCTGCGAGCAGCACTTCACGGACCGCCCGCTCACTCGCCATGTCGGCCGCGCTCACCCAGTCGCCGGGTGCCTTCTCGACCACGTCGCGAGCGGAGCCGAACGTGTCGAGCACGATGCGGCTCGCGGCGTTGGTCGCTTCGATTGCGGTGTCGCGCAACCCGTCGAGATCGAGGTCGGGCCTCATGGGAGCGCGCCCCGGAGCACTTCGATGAGCTCAGGAGTGCCGGCCGCGAGGATCGATCGGCGCGCCTCGGGATCGTCGGAGATCAGATCGCGACCGTGCGCGTCGACCACCACTGCACCGGCTTCCGTGCACACCAGGAGACCGCCGAGGTAGTCCCACGGCGCGTGCATGTCGAACATCGCATCGAGATATCCGTCGACTCGGCCGTCGGCCACATCGCAGAGCGTGAGTGCGGCCGACCCCAACGCACGGAACTGCTTCCAGGGCAACGACCGGGGCGGCATTCCGGTCAATGCGATGAGGGAATCCTCGGCGCGTTTCGCCTTCGAAGGCAGCACGGCCCGGCCGTCGCACCACGCGCCTTCGCCCCGCACTGCGGTGAAGCGCTCGCCCGTCGCCTGGTTGGCCACCAGCGAGCACAGCGGGCCGTCGGCATCGAGGGCACAGAGCGAGATCGCCCAATACGGGATGTTGCGCGAGCAGTTGGTGGAGCCATCCACGGGATCCACGACCACGGTGATCGCCGCATCGTGTGGTCCGGAACGGCCGGACTCTTCACTGACCACGCCGACGCCGGCGGGTCCGAGCACGCCAAGCACCGCTTCGTCGGCGACGAGGTCGAGTGCGTACTGACCGGCGCGGTCGGTGCGCGCACGGCGTGCCGAGCCCACGAGAGGGCTGAGTGCGACGGCTTGCGCGTCGGCCGCGGCGGCGAAGTGTCCGAGGAGATCTTCGGGATTCATGGCGCGGGCACCACGTCGACGATTGCGGTGAAGTCCGGCACACCCGACACCTCGTCGCGACGACCGAGCCCGAACAGCACGTTGCCCTCGGGGAAGAGCACCTGGACGTTGCCCGGTGCCATCGGCGACAGATGGGCGCGGCCCCGCAGCTCACCGTGGGTCGAACGCACAAGCACGGAATCGCCGTGGCGAACGCCGATGCGCTCGGCGTCGACGGACGCGAGCATCACGGCATCGCGCTCGACGCCCGTGAGTGGATCGCGTGCCGCCAGGATCATCGTGTTGAACTGCTTGCCGCGCCGAGTCGACAGGCGCAGCTGGCCCGGCCCGACGGCTTGCGCCGGCGGCGACACCGCAGAGAACTTGGCGCGGCCGTCGGGCGTGGGGAACTGTCCGTTCTCGCACAAGGTGGGCCCTCCCCACTGCACGGCATCACCGGTGCGGCGCAGCAGCTCCACCCCGACGTACGACGGCACAACGCGCGCGATCTCGGCACGCACCGCATCCGCGTCGGCGAAAGCCACGAGATCGGCGCGCTCAGGATGAACCCGCTGAGCCACGTCGGCGAAGATCTCCCATTCGGTGCGCGCCTCGCCCGGGCGCGGCCCTGGGACTTCGGGACTGAACGCGATACGACGCTCCGTGGTGGTCTCCGTGCCGCCGCCGCGCTGCTCGTAGCGCGTTGCCGCGGGCAGGAGAAGCACCGTCTCGCCGTCCACGAGCATCTGGCTCGACACGATGATGTCCTGATGCACGCGCAACGGGACGCGTTCCATTGCCGCTTCCACTCGGACAGGATCAGGAAGGACTTCGAGGAAGTTCCCACCGCTCGACCACAACACGTCGAGGTCGCCGCGTTCGGCTGCTTCGAGCATCGCTTCGGCCGAGAGCCCAGGTTCGGACGGCACCGTGAAGCCGTACTGCTTGGAGAGTGCGGCCGCGCTCGCGGCATCGATCGGGCCACCACCGGGAAACGCGGTCGCGTACGCGCCCATCTCTGCGCCGCCCTGAACACCCGAATGGCCGCGGATCGGCATGAGACCGGCCCCTTGCCTGCCGACGTTGCCGCGCGCGAGCGCAAGGTTGATGATCGCAGCGACGTTGTCAACGCCGTGCTCGTGCTGGGTTACACCCATCGACCACACCAGCACCGCCGCACCGGCTGATGCGTAGCGCTGTGCGAAGCGCTCCATGTGATCGCGCGGTATCCCGCACCGCTGCTCGAGATCCTCGAAGGTTTGAGCATCGAGCGCTGCCACAAGCTCGTCGAAGCCCGTGGTGTGCTCACGCACGAAGTCATCGTCGATGCCGCCGTCGGCGATCAGCACCTTCATCACGCCGTTGATGAACGCAACGTCACCGCCGGTGTGCACCGGCACGAAATCATCGGCCATCCGCGTCCCGAAGATCGCGCTCTCCACGTTGCTTGGCACCCAGTACCGCTCGAGGCCGGGCTCCCGCAGCGGGTTCACGACCACCACCTGCGCGCCGCGCTTGCGGGCCAGGTACAAGTACTTCATGAAGACCGGTTGCGCGTTCGCCACGTTGGCACCGAAGAGAACGATGAGATCGCTGTTGATCACGTCGGTGTACGAACAGGTAGTGGCGCCAACCCCGATCGTGCGTTTCAGCGCGACTGTCGACGGGGCGTGGCAGACCCTCGCGGCGTTGTCGACGTTGTTCGTACCGAGGAAGCGCATCGCCTTCTGCGCGACGTAGTACGTCTCGTTGGTGAGGCCGCGCGCGGTCAGGTAGAGCGCGAGGCGATCGGGCGCGGTCTCACGGATGCGACCAGCCAGGAGATCGAGGGCCGTGTTCCACGAGATGCGCGTGAAGCCGGGTTCGCCGCGAAGGCGCAGCATCGGATGGGCGAGACGCCCGAGGTCGCGGAGCTGGGCTGACGATCGGGTGCGGAGGGCGGCAACATCGCTCAGCACGTCGGGATCGACGGCCCGCATGGTGTTCAGCCGCAACAACCGCAGCCGAGTCGCGCACAGGTGCACGCCGGTGAGCGTCCAGTCGTGGAACCCAGCGACCCCGAGTGCGCAGCCGTCGCACACGCCGCGGCGCAGGATGCGCCACGCGTAGCGCCAGCGGCCGCGGTTCTCCCAGATGGTTCGGAAGATCTCGGTGTACGCGTTCGGACGCGTCTCCCCGATGCCGTACGGCTTGAAGCCAACCCACAGCGCGCGCCGGGGCCGCCGAGGACTCTTGATACGGGCCGATCCGGGCCAGGCCATCGATCTCGCTGCCGAACCGTTAGGTCGCCGCGGCGATGCGCTCATCGCCGCAGTACACGTTGAAGTGGTCGTCACGCAGGAACCCAACCAACGTGAGGTTGAGTCGCTTCGCCGCATCCACCGCAAGGCTTGTTGGTGCCGAGACCGCGCACACGATCGGGATACCCGCGATCGCGGCCTTCTGGACGATTTCGAAGCTCACGCGGCCGGAGACCATGAGCACTTGATTCGCGAGCGGCAACGACTGCTCCATCGCGGCCCAGCCAATCACCTTGTCGAGGGCGTTGTGGCGACCCACGTCTTCGCGCAGCGCGGTGAGCGAACCGTCGACGCCGAAACAACCGGCCGCGTGCAGGCCGCCGGTCGCATCGAACACCGACTGCTCGGCCCGCAACTTGTCGGGCAATCCGACGAGCACAGCGCTTGCGACGGTGGGACCGGACGCCGCTGCAGTGCACATCACCTCGATCTCGTCGAGCGTCGCTTTGCCGCACACGCCACAGCTCGCACTCACCGCGAACGTGCGTCGAGCTCGCTCGGGGTCGGGTGCGCATCGCGTGCGCACGGTCACGACGTTGTACTGCTGCTCCCCCGTACCCTCGAGGCAGTAGGCCACCGATGCAATGTCGGCGGGGTCCGTCAGCACGCCCTCGGTGAGCAGGAACCCGACCGCGAGCTCGAAGTCGTGGCCGGGTGTCCGCATCGTGACGGCCACGGGCTCGGCCTTACCTCGAGGACCCTGCACTCGGATCTCCATCGGCTCCTCGGTCGCGAGGCGATCGGGTCGCTCGCGGACCGCACCGCCGTCGACCGATCGCACCTGCACGGTCGTCACCTGACGCCGCGCATGCTCGACCACGATCAGAGGCTAGATGGCTTGCTGAGTCCAAGCCGTTCGAGGTCGGCCATGGTGTCGACGTCGGCGAAGGCCTGCGCGTCGCAGACCGCGCCCCACTGTTCCTCATCCTGGAATGCGACCGGCACCGCGGCGAGCAACGAACGCATCGATTGCTCCCCTTCCGCCACGAGCTGCTCGGCCACCGCGAGTGCCTCAGCCGAGTAGCGAGCGCAGAGTGACTGGGCGTTCCCGTCGACTCGCGGCACCACGGTGTCTCGTGCCGGGTGAGACGCGAGCCAAGCGAGCAATGCGGGCTCGACAAACGGAAGATCGACGGCGAGCACGAGCACCGGACCTTCGTGTCCGCGGGCGCCCAGCTCGGCCGCGCCGGCGTCGACCGCGGACAACGGCCCCGATCCCGGAGGGTCTTCCCGCACGACGGGCAGCGCGCTTGCCCCTGAACCCACCTCGAGCACCAGATCACACGTTGCCACGAGAACTCTCGCTCCGCGGTCAGCCAGCGACTCACCGTCGCGCAGCAGCGTCGATTTTGCGATACCGAGGCGTCGACTCGCGCCTCCGGTGAGGAGAAGAGCACCGACTCGCATCCAGGAGACGGTACCGTCGTGCTCGGTGGAAGAGACGATGATGCGACGACGCTTCGCTCAGGGGCGCGTCGCTCGGCTGGCCACGGTCGATCGTTCGGGGCATCCGCACCTCGTGCCGGTGTGCTTTGCGATCGAAGGCAACCGGGTCGTGACCGCGGTGGACCACAAGCCGAAAAGCACCGCCGTGCCCCGGCGTGTCACGAATATCCGCGCCAACCCCAGTGTGAGCCTGCTCGTCGATCAGTACGACGAGGACTGGGAGCAGCTCTGGTGGGTGCGGCTCGATGGCCAAGCATGGATCGTGCCCAAAGACCATCCGGAGTTCGATCAGGTGGTCGCACCACTGCACCAGAAGCACCGCGGCCAATACGGTCTCCAAGGCCTCCCGGGCCCGGCGATCGTCATCGACGCCGACCGCTGGGTCGGCTGGTCTGCCCGCTAGTTCAGGTTTTTCGGCACGTTCAAGGACACATGGAGTCCTTGAGCGCGCCGAGAATCCTTTACTTGGGTGTGTCGGAGCGCAGGCGGTAGTCGACGACGACCCAGCGCCCGCCGCGCTTGGTGAGATGCATCTCGTTGTGGGCGACGTCGCCGTCGTGAAGATCGACCCGCGTGTGCACGACCGCGGCGGTGCCGCGGGCATCGACAGCCTCGACGGCGATGTGCCGCGTCAGGTGACCGAGCCCTTGGCGTCCGGCGTATGCCGCGTTCTTGGCGGCAACGAAGTCTTTGCGCGCCAAGCCGTCGCGCAGCTCATCGCCCGCAAGCGTCCACAACGACGCGAAGTCGAAGTGGTCCCATGCCAGCTCGTACCCGAAGGCCACATCGGCCGGCCCAGGTGCAGGGTCATGGGCCACCGCGAGGACCAGCGCGAGCAGCAACACCGCGATAACGATGGCGACGACCGCGGTGACCATCGCGTCAGCTCGTGCCGTCGAGCGCGGCTTCGATGCTCGTGGCGAGCTTGAAGTCGCGCTTCGTCAGACCACCCGAGTCGTGACTCGTGAGCGCCACTCGGAGGCGGTTGTACCGGATGTCGAGATCCGGGTGGTGGTCGGCGGCTTCCGCGAGGTCAGCGATGCGGCCCACGAAGGCGATGACAGCAGGGAACGAGTCGAGCTCGTAGTTGCGCACGATCTCGTCGCCCTCACGGCTCCAGTCGGGAAGCCCAACCAGGCCGTCTCGGATCTCGTCGTCGGACAGCTTCGCCATGCCGCCATTCTCGACCCTGGGGGCCCAAAGATTCCAACGCTGTAGACCCAGCGCCCCAACAATCCCAGGGCAGGGGCAGGTCCTGGCCTCTCGTAGAGTGCAAGCGTGAATTGCCCCGCGTGCGGGACGAGCGTGCCCGCCGAGGCCCGCTTCTGCCCTTCCTGTGGGCAGGGTCTGGTCACTCGACCCGACGAGCGGCGCCAGGCCACCGTCCTCTTCGCCGATCTCGTGGGCTTCACGACGTTCGGGCCTACGGCGGCCAGGTCGACAAGATCGTGGGCGACGCGCTGGTCGCGCTGTTCGGCGCACCCGTGGCCCACGAGGACGACGCCGAGCGCGCGGTGCGATGCGGCTTGCAGATGCAGCAGACGCTGGCTGCGCTCCGCGAGCGTCACGAGCTCCAGATCGAGATGCGCATCGGCGTGAACACCGGCGAGGTCCTCGTCGGAGCGATGCGGGCCGGCGGCGACTACACGGCCATGGGTGATGTCGTGAACACGGCGAGTCGCCTTCAGGAGGTCGCCGAACCCGGCAGCGTCATCATCGGACCCACCACGTACGCCGAGACCGAGCACGCGTTTCGGTATGAGTCACTCGGCGCGCTCACCGTAAAGGGACGCGAGGAAACGGTGGCAGCCTGGATCGCATGGGAGCCGATCGCCCGCCCCGGCGGACGCCGTCGACGTGCGCGCACGCAGCTGATCGGTCGCGATGCCGAGGTGTCGATGCTCCAGAGCGTGGTCGACGCTGCACTCATCCGGGAGCGCGCGCACCTCGTATTACTCACTGGCGACGCCGGCGTCGGCAAGAGCCGACTCGCCGAAGAGGTCTCGGAGCACGCAACGACCGACCGCTCCGCTCGCATCTTGCGCGGCCAATGCGTGCCGTACGGCGAAGATGTGTGGTAGCCGATCGCCGAGGCCATCCGCGAAGTGTGCTCCGTTCCCGTCGACGCATCGCACGACGAAGCACGCAACCTCGTGGGTCAGCGGGTCGCCGACGCCACCGGACGCGCCGAGGACGACGCCGAGGTGGATCGCGTCGCTCGTGGCCTCCTCTATCTCTTGGGGTTCCAGGGTGAGCTTCACGACGTCGATCCCACACGCGCCCGCGACGACGCATTTCGTTCTGCCCGGGCGTTGTTCGGGTACGTGGCCCAGAAGCAACCGCTCGTGCTCGTGCTCTCGGATCTCCATTGGACCGATGAGCTCGTGCTCGACCTCGTCGAGCGTCTTCTCGAATGGCTACGCACCCGTCCCTTCGTGCTCGTGGCCACGGCGCGACCCGAGCTGCGCGAACGGTGGCAGCCGTCGCCGGGACGTCACGACCTCACCGTCCTCAATCTCGACCCCCTTGGCGCAGATGATGTGGCCTCGCTCGTTCGCGAGCTGCTCGGCGCCGACTCCACACCGGATGTCGTTGCGCTGCTGCATGAACGAAGCGGTGGCAACCCGTTCTTCGTGGAAGAGCTCGCCGCGCTGATTCGCGAAGCCGGACCAGAGGCTGCCCTGCAGTCGGGTCAGCTCCCGGCCACGCTGCAGGGTCTCGTGGCGGCGAGACTCGACGCGCTCGATGTTCCCGAGCGCAACGTGCTCGAAGACTGCGCGATCGTCGGGAGTGCCGGATCCATCGAATCGGTGCGCGCCCTCACGGCGGCACGCGGCGATCCCATCGACACCCGAGTTGCGCTCGATCGCCTTGCCAACCGCGAGCTCGTCGACCTCGCTGGTGGCGAGTTCCGGTTCCCCTCCGACCTCGTGCGCCAGGTTGCGTACGCGACGCTCACGAAGGGCGAACGTGCCCGCCGCCACGCGCTGCTCGGCAAGCTCCTCGCCGATCGACTCGGGAACGACACCTCCCCAGCGGCACTGGAGCGGGTCGCGCACCACTACGGAACGGCGGCTGAGCTCGTGGCCGAACTCGGTCAGGTGACCGGCATGCCCGACGACCTCAACGAACAGGCGCTGCTCGTACTCGAGCAGGCCGGGGACCGAGCGCGGTCGGCCGAGACCTGGCGCACTGCGGCCCGCCTCTACGAGCAGGCCCTCACGGTGCGCGCCACCGATGTGCCGATCGAGACCCGATGGCGGCTGTTGCTTGGTCGCGGCCGCGCGCTCGCCGAGTCTCGTCACCTTCCCGCCGCGCGGGAGGACATCGAAGAGGTGCTCGAAACTGCCACCGACAACCCGCGCACGATGGCGCAGGCACTGACGGTCCTCGCCGACATCGAGCAGATGGAGGGTCACCACGACCAATCCCTGGCCACGTTCGACCGGGCGATCGCCATGTGGCGCGAGCTCGGCGACGAACATGGCGTCGGCGAGGCGTTGCGCGGACGCGGCATCACCGCGATGTTCCTCGGCGACCTCGATGGCGCCGATGTGCAGATCAGCGAAGCGCTCGATGCGTTCCGGCGCATCGGCGACCGTCGTGGTGAGGCGTGGGCGCTCCAGAACCTGGCAACGATCAGCTTCTTCCGCGGCGACACCGGGCCAGCCGAGCAGCGGCTCGCCGCCGCCGGCGAGATGTTCCGCGACCTCGGCGACTGGGGCGGACTCAACTGGTCGTTTGCGATCCTCGGCTGGGTTCGGTTCATGCAGGGACGCCTCGACGACGCCGAGGAGATCGCGCGTGAGCAGCTCCCCGAAAGCGAGTCGTCGGGCAACCGATGGGTGTCGGGCATATTGAGCGTGCTGCTCGGCAATGTGACGCTCTGGTCGGGTCGGCCGGTGGCCGCGCTCGAACATGCTCGCGACGCCGTGGCCCGCTTCTCGGAGATCGGCGACCGCTGGGGCGAGACGCAGGGCCGCGTCGTGCTCGTCCGTTCACTCGCCGCAGCCGGTCGCATCGACGACGCGCTCGCTGAGCTCGACGACGGAGCCGACGACCGACCCGACAACGCACTCATCACGGCCAACGGCGTCCGGTCGCTCGTGCGCGCCCAGGTGCTCGTGCACATCGGCTCCCGGGAGGCGCTTCCGGCGGCGCTGCACATCGGCGCAAACATCGAAGGCTCGATGGGCACCGAGCTGGGCATGATGCTCGGGATGGCCTCCCTCCAGGCCGGTCGCATCGACGAAGGCATCGCAGAGCTCGAGAGCGCTCGTGAAGCGGTGGCCGATCCCGACGCCGGTCCTGGTGCCGCGACCCGCACCGCGCTCGCACTCGCGTACGTGGCCGCGGCCCGCACCGCCGAGGCTCGGGCCTTCGCCGATGCCGGCATTGAGACTGGGACCTATCTCGACCGCCAAGGCTGCGCGCTTGCCGGTGCGTTCGCGCGACTCCAAGCCGGCGAGACCCAGGAAGCGGTGGCGGCACTCGATCACGCGCTCGCCATCGTCGACGAGACCGAGGCCCGGCTCGACCAGGCAATCGTGCGGTTGGCCCGAGCGCGGGCCTTCACCGCACTCGGCCGTCCCGATGCCGAAGAAGCCGAAGCCGATTCCGCCGCCGCGCTCGCCGCCCTCGGCCACGACCTCTGGGGCTGGGACCGCCTCTTCTCCCTCGCCACCCAAGTCTGATTCCCGCTCTCGGCGCAAAGCGCCGGGCCGCTCGGGCCCCGGCTCGCTGCGGCGTCGGGTACCTGCGCCGCGGCCGCTTTCCTCAGGCGGGTGAGGCGCGCAGGAGGTCCATGACGCGGGCGGCGGCGAGGCCGTCGGCGAACGTTGGGGCGCCGGGTGGAGCGACACCGGCTTCGACGGCGTCGCGCACGACCACGGCGAAGCGTTGCATCGGCTCAAGATGGGGATCGGCGTCTGACTCGGGACGCGTGTGCTCGTCGCGCACGCCGTCGGTACGACGAACGACGATCCGGGCGTCGGCGATGCACTCGAGGGTTCCCTCGCTACCAGTCACGACGAGGCGGGGCGCGACCGACGATGTCGCCGCGAACGTGGTGTCGATCGAGACGGAAGCCCCGTTCTCGAGGTCGAGCGACGCCGTGAAGCCGTCCTCGGCGTCGCACTCATGCAGTTGACCGTCGCG
>SHVJ01000052.1 GCA_009694295.1 Acidimicrobiia bacterium | reverse complement strand
GGATCCCAGTCGACCGCGGCCGTCGAGGCACAGCGGCTGGCGCTGAGCGGCTTCGAAGATCTCCAGAACCCCCTCAAGCTCCCAGTCCCAACGGCCAGCCCGAGCGATCCGCACGCGGACGTGCCGGTCGTCGACATCGGCCGCATCGCGATCCCGCGCATCGGTCTCGACACACCGCTCTACGAGGGCATCTGGGAGACGGTCATCGATGTGGGGCCGGGGCATTGGCCCGGCACCGCCAAGCCCGGCGGCTGGGGAAACACGGTGATCGCCGGCCATCAGGTCACGTACGGCCACCCGTTCCGTGAACTCGGGCAGCTCGTACCGGGTGATCAGATCATCGTGAGCACCAGCGACGGAACCTTCAACTACGCGGTGACCGAGACCTTCGTGGTCGACCCCAGCGCGGTATGGATCGCCGACCAAGAATCAGTCCGGACACTCACGCTCTTCACGTGTCACCCGCCCGGCAGCGAGGCGTTCCGCTACGTCGTGCGCGCCGAACTCGTGTACTAGAGACTTGAGCCCAGCGCGGTGAGGGTGATCCAGAGGGTGATCCCGACGACCGCGCCGCTGGCGAGGCCACAAAAGACCACGAGACCCACGAGTCGGAAGAACGCCCAGCCGCGGCTGAGTGCGGAGGGATCGCTCCATTCCTCCCCATCGTCGAAGCCGGTGTCAGAGCCGTCGTCGAAGTGTCCGCCGCCGTCGTCGGCCCAGGGGCGCGTCATGTTGGTACCCAGGTGCATGGCAGGCTGGCGCTCGTGGAGTTCATCCGCTTCCACTCTAAGCAGATGCCACGACGAAACCGGGGCCGGACCAGCGCCATGACCAGCGCCATGACCAGCGGCACGACAGGGCCATGACGCACCAGATGGCGATGGGCGGCCCACCAACGGTCCCGCCCACACCCCGCTCCACGCGGCAACGGGTCTGGCGGGTCTGGTGGGTCGTCGGTGCGGTGACCTTGGCCCTCCTGGGCGCGGCCGCGATCGCCGGAAATCTCGTGAAGGTTCCGTACATGATGTTGTCGCCCGGCGACGCGACACCACTCGACGGCGAGGTCCTCTCCATCACGGGGGCACCGACCTTCAAGGATCCCGGCGAGTTCCTCTACCTCACCGTGCGGGTGTCGAACCGCGACCCGTCGCTGTGGCGGTACTTGTTCGCGAAGCTCGACGACGACATCACGGTCACGAAGCGTGAAGACGTCATCGGGTGCGCGTCGTACGAAGAGAGCGCCAGCCGGCAGGTGCTGCTCATGAGTCAGTCGCAAGAGAGTGCGAAGACGGTTGCCCTCCAGCGGCTCGGCTACGAGGTGACCGAGGACAGCAACCAGATCGTGATCACGAACGTGCTCTGTGGCGGCCCGGCGTTCGGTGTGTTGCACGCGGCCGACGAGGTGCTCAGTGTCGACGACCAGCCGGTCGCGACGGCCGAGGACGTCGGGGTGTTCGTGCAGATGCACCAGCCGGGCGACGACGTGCGTTTCAACGTGAAGCGCGACGGCATCGAACAGGAGCTGACCGTGCGGGCGGGCCACGCGACCACCGACCCGACCCATCCGTGCGTTGCCGGCAAGGGCGGCGGTGACGAATCGCTGGCGTGCGTGGGGGTCCAAGACCAGAACGTCGTCAGCTTGAAGTTCCCGTTCAAGGTCCGTATCGACACCAACCGTGTGAGTGGGCCGTCGGCCGGCCTCGCGTTCACGCTGGCGATCATCGACAGCCTCACCGACGGGAGCCTCACCGGCGGTCAGCGCGTCGCGGTCACCGGAGCGATCCTGAGCGACGGCACGGTGGTGCCGGTGGGGGGCGTGGAGCAGAAAGCCGCGGTCGCGTCGAGCGCGGGCGCCACGTTGATGCTCGTCCCCGCGTGCCCGAAGCCCCTCGAGCGCAGCTGCGAGGCACAGCCGGCGCGGGAACACGCCAACGGGATGCGCGTGGTGATCGTGGAGACCATCGACGACGCGCTCCGGGCGCTCGAACGTGCTGGTGGAGACCCGATTCCACCCCGTCCGAACACCGCGACCGCCCAATAGCATCGACCGCGATGACAGAGTCTGACGCCCCACGGCTCTCGCCCGGCGAGATCGCGTACCGCGACTTCGCGCGTGCACCCGACGGCTTGAACGAGGACGAGGTGCGCGCGTTCCTCAACGAAGTGGCCGATGGGGTCGCCGCGGCGCGTGATCGTGAGCTGCGCTTGGAGGAACGTGTGGTCGAGCTCGAGGAGGAGCTCGACCAGGCCCGCAACGTCGCGCCCCCCGGTAGTGAAGGCGGGTCGGGTGAGCCGGCCGATCCTCGAGCGCAGGCGTTGTTCGCTCGTCTGCGTGAGCAAGGGGATGCGCCGGTGGTGCCCGCCCTCAATTCCGCACTCAAGCCCGCGCCGAAGTCCGCACTCAAGTCCGCACTCAAGCCCGCCCCAACTTCGCCGCCCCAGCCAGTGGCAGCTGAGCCCGAATCCCAACCCGAACGTGCCGAAGTAGCGCCGGCACCTGCGCCGCCCGCTCCTGCCACGAGCGCTCCCGAGTCGCCCAGTCGTGAGTTGACGCCTGACGACGACGTTCGTGCTGAGCGCGATGCCGTGCTCGATCCGCTGGTCGCTGATCTCTCGCGCGCGTCCAAGCGTTTGCTCCAAGACGAGCAGAATCTCTTGCTCGACGCGGCACGCCGTGCCCGCGCTCGCATCGAGGCTGATCGGCTCCTGCCCGACCTCGCGGAGCATTCCGCGACCTGGGCGGCGCTTCTCGCGCCCGGCGTGGATGCTGCGTACACCGGTGGGCGAAGTGCCGGTGCGCTCAGTGGTAGTGGTCGATCGCGAAAGACGGCGAACGCGCCGGAACGCGTGCTCAACGAGCTTGCCGCTGGGCTCATCGCCCCCTTGCGTGAACGGCTTGCGACGACGCTCGCAACGGTCGCGTCCGAAGGACCGTACGAATCGGCAGCTGAGCTGCAGCGGGAGCTCGCCTCGGCGGTCGGCGCCCGCTACCGCGAGTGGCGCGCCACCGACCTCGATGTCCGCTTGGGCGACATGATCGCGGCGGCCTATGCCCGCGGCGCGTACGACGGCGCGCCGTCGGGCGCGGATCTGCGGTGGGTGACCGACGCCGGCCAGCGGTGCCCCGACTGCGAAGACAACTCCCTCGAGCCCACAGTGAAGGGGCAAGCGTTCCCGACCGGCCAGGCATACCCCCCGGCCCACCCGGGCTGTCGCTGTCTCGTCGTGGTGGTCGAGGCCGACCACGGCGGCAGCACAACCAGAACGTAGGCTGGCACTCAGATGCGGGTGCCTACCCAAGAACGACGTCAGTTCCGCATGCGCGGATGGATGATCGCGGTTGTCGTCGTCCTGTTGGTGCTGCTCTTCTCGTTGCGGGGGCTCGCCGGCGTCTACACCGACAAGCTCTGGTTCAACTCGCTCGGTCAAGGCGACACCTGGTGGCAGCTCCTCGGCGCAAAGTTCATGCCGGCGCTCGTCTTTACGGTGTTGTTCTTCGCCGTACTGCTCGCGAACTTGCTCATCGCCGATCGGCTCGCGCCTCGAGTCCGCAGCATGGGTCCGCCGACGCCGGAAGACGAGCTCGTCGTTCGGTACCAGCAGTCGACCGCGCGCTACCAGGGCCGCATCCGCCTACTCGTTGCGTTCTTCTTCGCGCTTGTTGCTGGCATCGGGGTCTCGGCGCAGTGGCAGCAGTGGATCGTGTTCACCAACGCCAGCGAGTTCGGACGCAAAGACCCGCAGTTCCATCGCGACATCGGCTTCTATGTGTTCAAGCTGCCGTTCATCGAGTTCATCATCGACTGGCTGTTTGCCGGTCTCATGATCGTGCTGCTCGTCACGGCGGTCGCGCACTACCTGAACGGCGGCATCCGCTTCCAGAGTCCGCTCACGCGTGTCACCCCTCAGGTGAAAGCACACATCTCGGTGATCCTGGCGCTCATGGCGCTCATCAAGACCGCCGACTACTTCTTCTCGAAGTACGCGCTCACGCTCTCCACGCGCGGCACGGTCGACGGTGCCACCTACACCGATGTGAAGGCGCAGCTCCCCGCGTTCGAGTTCCTCTTGATCGTGTCGATCATCGCTGCGCTGTTGTTCCTCTGGAACATCTGGCGCAGGGGCTGGGTGTTGCCAGTGATCGCGGTCGGCCTCTGGGCCTTCGTGAGCTTGATCGTCGGCACGATCTACCCCGCAGCCGTCCAGAACTTCAAAGTCAAGCCCGACGAGTTCGCCACAGAGCAGAAGTTCATCGAGCGCAACATCACCGCCACGCGCGAGGCGTTCGGGTTGGCGAACGTCGACGAGAACAAGTTCAAGTTCACCGATCTGCAAGCGGAGCAAGTCTCGACCAACCTCTCCACGATCGACAACGCCCGCATCTGGGATCCCGACACCATCAAGCCCCCGTTTGGAGCGCTCCAGGGCTTCCAGAGCTACTACAAAATCGGTGACGTCGACGCGGACCGATACGTCGTCGATGGTCAAGTCACGCAAGTCATGGTCGGCGCGCGCGACCTCAACAGCGACGCGCTCCCGAACCAATCATGGGTGAACGAGCACCTCATCTTCACGCACGGCTACGGCGCGGTCGCGTCCCCGAGCACGGGCGTCGACTCGGGGAACCCCACCTTCCTCGTGAGCGATGTCCCGACGAAGGACCAGGGGATCAAGCTCAAGGGCAAGGGTGCACAGGTCTACTTCGGCGAGAACCTCAACGAGTACGTGATCGTCAACGGAGACCAGTCCGAGTTCAACTACGCGCGCCCCGGGAGCAGCGGCGACGCGCAGAACCGTTACTCGGGCAAGGACGGCGTCGAGCTCTCGAACTTCATCCGCAAGGCGGCGTTCGCCCTGCGCTTCGGCGACGCCAACCCGCTGATCTCGGGCCAGGTCACCGGTGACTCCAAGGTCTTGATGGTCCGGGACGTCCGTGATCGGGTCAAGAAGCTCGCGCCGTTCCTGTCGTTCGACGACGATCCGTACCCGATCGTCGTCGACGAGAAGATGGTGTGGGTGCTCGACGGCTACACGACGTCCGACCGGTATCCGTATTCACAATCTGCGGATGGGGTGGGTGGGCTACCGCAGACAGGCTTCAACTACGCCCGGAACTCGGTCAAGGCAACCGTCGACGCGTACAACGGCACGGTCACCTTCTATGTGATCGACCGGAAGGACCCGCTCATCCGCACGTACCAGAGCGCGTTCCCTGATCTGTTCACGCCGGGTTCGCAGATGCCCGACGAGATTCGTGCGCACCTTCGCTATCCAGAGGATCTCTTCACGGTGCAGGCCGATGTGTACGGCAAGTATCACGTCACCGACGCGCGTCGCTTCTACCGGCAGAGCGAACGTTGGTTGCGCTCACCCGACCCGATCGCCTCCTCGCAGATCGTCGGGAGCGGCAGCGGTTCGGGCAACACGACGAGGGCACCCGAGATCAATGCGACGACCCAGCGCCAGGAGCCGTACTACCTCTACGTCCGTCTCCCAGAAGACGAAGACGCGAGCTTCTTGCTCATGCAGCCGTTCGTCCCCGTGTCGTCGGGTCAGCAGACGCGTCTCAGCTCGTTCATGACGGCGAAGTCCGATCCGCAGAACTACGGAGACCTCGAGCTCTTCGTGATGCCGTCGAGCAAGACGGTCCAAGGTCCCGCGCAGGTTGCCAACGCGATCGGCAGCGACCAGGTGCTGTCCGCGCAGTTCAGCCTGTTGAACCAAGACGACTCCACGCTGGTGCGCGGCAACTTGCAGCTCATCCCGGTCGGCGACTCGATCGTGTACATCCAACCGATCTTCGTGCAGCGCAAGTCGCTCGGGTACCCGCAGTTCCAGTTCGTGGTGGCGTTCACCGAGAACCGCACGCCGGCGCAGGGTGAGACGGTCACCGAAGCGCTCAACAAGCTGTTCGGCGGCACGACCGGTGAGCCGATAGAGCCCACCGAGCCCACGACGCCGTCCGACGGCTCCGACTCCGTTGCCGACCTGCTGGCCCAGGCGTCAGCGAAGTTCCAGCAGGCGGATGCCGCGCTCAAGCAGGGGAACCTCGCCAGCTACCAACAGCTCATCGAGGATGCGAAGGCACTCGTGGCGCAGGCACAGGCCAAGCTCGACGAGCAAGGGTCCACGCCCACCACCACCTCGACCACGTCCCCCAGCACCCAGGCGGCCAGCTTCCGCTAGGTGGTCCTGCGGCCGTCCGAACCGCTGGATCGGGTTCGAGAATTGGCCGTTTGGCGGGATTGTTGGGCCGGAGGGGGATTGTTACTATCTAGGTAGTGGAAATCCCCCAGCGGTGACCCCCACCGTTCGGGCATCCATCGGGAGCGCCTGATGGCGATCAAAGACGTCAATCTCGGCAAGTACAAGCTCGGCTGGCACGACTCGACCGAGGGCTATGCCTTCGTGCCGAAGAAGGGCCTGAACGAGGAGATCGTGCGCGAGATCTCGGGCATGAAAGAAGAGCCCGAGTGGATGACGAAGTTCCGCTTGAACGCGCTGAAGCGCTTCGAGAAGAAGCCGATGCTCGAGTGGTTCGCGAAGAACATGCCGACCATCGACTTCGACGACATCTACTACTACTTGAAGCCGACGTCGGGTGAGCAAGTCGACGACTGGGACATGCTCCCGCCGGAGATCAAAGAGACCTACGAGAAGCTCGGCATTCCCGAAGCCGAGCGCAAGTTCCTCGCCGGCGCGACAGCTCAGTATGAAAGCGAAACCGTCTTCCACCGCAACCGTGATGATCTCGAAGCAAAGGGGATCATCTTCACCGACATGGACACCGCGGTGCGCGAGTACCCGGAGATCGTGCAGAAGTACCTCGGCACGATCATTCCTCCTGGCGACAACAAGTTCGCCGCGCTGAACTCGTCCGTCTGGTCCGGAGGATCCTTCATCTACGTGCCGCCGAACGTGCATGTCGACATGCCGTTGCAGGCGTACTTTCGCATCAACGCGGAGAATGCGGGGCAATTCGAGCGCACGTTGATCATCGCCGACGAGGGTGCATCCGTTCATTACGTCGAAGGTTGCTCCGCGCCGGTCTACTCCAGTGACTCATTGCACTCCGCGGTCGTTGAGTTGATCGCGAAGCCCGGCGCGCGCATTCGGTACACAACGATTCAGAACTGGTCGCCGAACGTGTACAACCTCGTCACCAAACGCGCGAAGGCTGAAGCGGAAGCCACCGTCGAATGGATTGACGGCAACATCGGCTGTGTGGTCAGTCGCGCACGTGTCATCACTCCTTCAGGTCCGAAGGTGATCGCCGATGTGCGTCCGGGTGATCGGGTGCAGTCCTGGGATCCCGAGCGCGGGAAGTTCGTGTTCGCCGAGGTGACGGCAGCGCGCTTCTCGGGCTACCAGCGCGTGCATGAGATCCGATCCGGGGTGCGCTCGCTGCTCGCCACCTCCAATCACCCCGTGTACTCGTACCGTTACGACCCAGAACGCCCAGCGAAGTTGGGGCGCTACTTCCTCGACTACGTGCGCACTGACGAGCTCGCTCATGCGATAGTGCCGCGTACGGCGATCGACTTCGGCATGCCGCACAAGGTTGAGATGCCGTCGATTGAGGCGGTGTTCGAATCGACGAACCAATGGGGAAAGCGATTCGTCGCCCGGCGCCCGCGCGTCTCGCGCCTGCCTGGAGAACCCATCGAAACCGACGACGACCTCATGTGGCTGTTTGGTCTGTACGTCGGTGACGGCTCGATGGAGCTTCGTCGAGGCGTCCAGGGCGACAACCTCCGTTGGGCCAAGCTCCAGTTCTCTGTCCCTGAGAACGACAGGGCTCGTTCCAAGCTCGAGCGCATCATGAACGAGTTCGCTCCCGAGATCGCTCCGACGCGACGCGCGGACGGGCGCCTGATCTCGTGGAACAGCGTCGAGCTCGCCGAGTTGTTCTTGAACGAGGGCTTCCGCGGAGCAGCCCGGACCAAGCGGGTCCCTGGGTGGGTGGAGACGCTGCCAGAGTCGCAGAGGCTCGCGTTCATCGCTGGTTGTCTCGACTCGGACGGTTGCGTTGTTCCAGCCTGGCGGAGCTTCTCGATGAAGTCCGTCTCTCGTGATCTGCTCGAGCAGATTGCCTGGATCCTCACCACGCTCGGTATTTCGGCGCGTTTGCATACTGAGTTCGTCGAGCACCGACAGGTCGAGATCGTCGGCAGGGAATGCACCGCGCACGGAGCGCACGTTCTGGTCTTCCCGCTCGACGAGCGACTTTTGCCATTCCTTAGCGACGATCTTGCGGCGCGTGCTCGCGGGACGGTCCCGGCGAGTATCAAGCATCACCGAAAGGTCGGTCGCTCGAAGATCGTCCTGCCTGACGACGTCGAGATCCGTAGGGTCGAGGTGTCCCCGTTGTCGTCGGCCGTCGTCCCCACGTACGACATCGAGGTGGAAGGGACCGGCAACTTCGTTGCGGAGGGGTTCATCGTCCACAACTCGAAGCTCACGATGAAGTATCCCGCGGTTGTGATGACGGGACCGAAGGCGCATGGTGAGGTGCTGTCGGTCGCGTACGCGGGCGAGGGGATGCACCAAGATGCCGGCGCCAAGATGACGCACGCCGCGCCTGAGACCACGTCGATCATCGACTCGAAGTCGATCTCCAAGGACGGCGGACGCACCACGTACCGCGGTCTGGTCCGCGTGGAAGAGGGTGCACACCACGTGAAGAGTCACGTGCGCTGCGACGCGCTCATCCTCGACGAGGAGAGCCGCTCCGACACCTACCCGTACATGGAGATCGAAGAGAAGGACGCGCGCATCGGTCACGAGGCGACCGTCTCGAAGGTCGGCGACGACCAGATCTTCTACCTGATGAGCCGCGGTCTCAGTGAGCAGCAAGCCACTGCGATGATCGTGAACGGCTTCATCGAACCGATCATCAAGACGCTGCCCATGGAGTACGCGGTCGAGCTCACCCGGCTCATCGAGCTCAACATGGAAGGCTCCGTAGGCTGAGGCGAGGACGCGCGGCGCAGGTACCCTGCGCCGCCCGAGCCGTGGCCCGAGCGGCCCGGCGCCTCGCGCCCAGAGCGGAAGTGTCGTGAGCTCGTTCACCCCACAAGCTGCGCGCGAGCTCGGAGGGCCCGATTGGCTCGTCGATCGACGGGTTGCCGCTGCTGAGCAGCTCGCTTCGATCACCTGGCCGACCCCGGCCGAGGAGATCTGGCGCTACAGCCGCGTCGACGAGCTCGATCTCGAAAAGTACCGGCCGCTCGGCGACGACACGCTTGGTGAAGCGGGTACCGAGCGCGCGCCGGGTGGCGGGCCGCTGGCCGCCGAAGCCGGTGAGCGCGCTGCGCTCGTCGTCGTGCGTGACGGCCGCGTCGTGCACCACGAGCTCGACGAATCGCTCGAGGCCAAGGACGTCACGATCTGCGATCTCGCCACCTGTGAGCTCGATGCTGTGCGCGACACACTCGGCACGTGCTCCGACGCATCACCTGATGCCTTCACCGTGTTGCACGACGCGTTCCTCGCCGGTGGCGCGTTCGTGAAGATCCCCGCCGGTGTCGTGGTCGAGCGCCCGATCGTCGTCTTGCACTGGTCGGAAGGCGACGGCTGCGCATCGTTCCCGCACACGCTCGTGGTGCTCGAAGAGGGCGCCGAGGCCACCGTGGTCGAGCGGTATGGCTCACCCGATCACGACCATCTCGTTGACGCCGTTGTCGAGCTGCTCGTCGGTGACCGCGCCCACCTTCGCTACCTGTCGCTTCAGGAGCACGGCCCGCGCACGTGGCAGATCGCCCTCCAACGCGCGCACCTCGGGCGTGAGTCAACGTTGCGGTCGTCGGCGGTTGCGCTCGGCGGCGACTATGCCCGGCTGCGCAGCGAGTCGTTGTTGGCCGGCGAGTTGTCCGAGAGCGATCTGTTGGCCGTGTACTTCGGCGACGGCGAGCAGATGCTCGACTTCCGTACCCTCCAAGATCACGATGCGCCCCGAACGCGCAGCGACCTGTTGTTCAAGGGTGCGGTTGAGGATCACGCCCGGTCGGTGTACTCGGGTCTCGTGCGGCTGCGCACGACTGCGCAAAAGGCGAATGCGAGCCAGACCAACCGCAACCTGGTGCTCACCGAGGGCGCGGCCGCGGAGTCGATCCCGAACCTGGAGATCGAGGCCAACGACGTGAAGTGCTCGCATGCGAGCGCCGTCGGCCCAATCGACGACGACCAGCTCTATTACCTCGAAAGCCGCGGCATCCCGCCGGATGAAGCGGAGCGCCTCATCGTGCTCGGGTTCTTCGACGACGTGTTCAATCGCCTGCCGGTGAAGTCGTTGGTCGATCCACTGCGGCGCACCGTGATCGAGAAGATCGAGCACCGGAGTGCGACCCGTGCCTGAAGTTGCGGTTCTCAAGACGAGGCAGGTGAAGCCGGGTACGTCGCGACGCGTCGACGTCGAGGGCCACCGCATCGCGATCGTCCGGATCCAGAACGCAAACGGTCAGGATGACTGGTACGCGATCGGCGACGAGTGCTCACACGCTGACTGGTCGCTCTCCGAAGGTGAAGTGTGGGAAGAAGAGTGCGAGATCGAGTGCCCGAAGCACGGCTCAACGTTCTCTCTCACCACGGGCGAGCCCCAAACGCTTCCCGCCACCCAGCCGGTTCCCGTCTACACGGTGCGCGTCGACGGCGATGACGTCCTGGTGACCCTCCCATGACCGAACATGCGTCACTTTCCATGAATAGTCGCGGTGAAATGACGCAAGTTCGTGGGGGGCGGCCATGAGCACGCTGACGATCCGCGATCTGCACGCGTCGGTGGACGGGTTCGAGATCCTGCGCGGCGTCGACCTCGAGATCAACTCGGGCGAAGTGCACGCGCTGATGGGGCCGAACGGTTCGGGCAAGTCGACGTTGGCGCACGTGCTGATGGGTCGAAGCGACTACCAGGCGACGGCGGGCTCAGTGACGGTGGACGGCGTCGAGCTGCTCGGCTTGCCCACGTGGCAGCGCGCTGCACGCGGCGTGTTCCTCGCAATGCAGTACCCCGTGGAGGTCGCCGGCGTTACCGTGGGCGATCTTGTGACCGCGGCGTTCGCGGCCCGAGGCAACGGTGGTGCGCCTGCCGACCTCGACACGCAGGTGCGCGACGAAGCGCGGCGGCTCGAGATCTCTGATGAGTTCCTCACTCGCGGCGTGAACGCCGAGTTCTCCGGTGGTGAGCAGAAGCGGATGGAGACACTCCAGCTCGCGGTCTTGAAGCCAACGTTCGCGATCCTTGACGAGATCGACTCCGGACTCGATGTGGACGCATTGCGCGACGTTGCGCGTCGCATCGAAGCAATGACGTCCGACGACAACCTCGGCGTGCTCGCGATCACGCACTACGACCGCCTGCTCACCGAGCTGAAGCCAGATCGGGTGCACATCCTGCTGGGTGGCCGCGTCGTGAAGAGCGGCGGCCCCGAACTCGCTCAGCAACTCGAAGCGACGGGCTACGAGGGCCTCGCGGCCGAACTTGGTGTCGACGAGCTCACCGTCGAGAAGCCGAAAGAGGCCGACCCGTTCGGCGAGGCCGGCTTCTAACCCTTAGGCGTAGAGGTTGACGCTGGCGTCGAGGCCGATCGTCGTGGGGTCGCTGCGACCGGTGGCGGCGAGCACGAACGGGAGGGGTTCGCCTTCGATGCGTCGGCCGCCGCCGCCGTTCACCGGGAACTCGGGCAGGCCATCGAGCGCGATCGTGGCCGGACCCCAGTTGCGCTTGGTGAGTTCGGTCGCGATGTGGGACGCGCTGGCGCGCAGGCCGTTGCCCGGGATGGACGGCTGACCGATCGCGTCGCGGATGTCGTCGGCGTGCGCGTAGAAGTCGAACCAAAGCGCCTCGACGCCATCGCCCAGTGTGCCCTCGTAGTCACCAGGCGACTTGGCAGTCCACGCCGCGTCATCGAACAGGGGGAGCATGTCTTGCGCCTGTTTGCGCACCGCAGCCGCTTCGTCGGCCAACTCGGCGGGAGAGCGGCCAGCGCGCTCGTCGACCTCGCGCTGGGTGACTTCGGGTGTACCGAGTCCATCGAGCTTGCCGTTCACCACGTCGGCCATCGATCCGATCGCGTGTGCGGCGACCTCGGCAACCCTCCAACCTTCGCACCGGCTGGGCTTCGACCAGCCGTCGTCATCGACCGAGCGGATGAGCTGCTCGAAGTCGTCCATCTCGGCCAACAGGCCCGCGGTGATCTCGTCCCGAGAAAGTGTCGTCATGCGGACATCGTGGGGGCCGCGAGCGTTCGTGTCAACGGTGACCGATGTCACCTTCGCCGTCGAGCTCATAGCCGTACTCATCCGGCGTCGGTGTTCGCTTCTCGCCGAAGAGGCACACGTTGAGGAACGAAGGGCCGTACGCGAGGTGTCGGGCGTTCGGCGAGTGGATCCTCGACGGGAACTCGTAGCAGATCTTGACAGCTTCGAACCCCATGCGCGTGCCGAACAACCCAGCCATCGCCTCGGTGGAGTACCGGAAGTAGTCGTATGGGTGCGCGTGCAGTGGGAACGTCTGGTGCGTCTGCACGAACAACAAGCCACCGACGCGGAGCGCCTTCATGATCTCGTGCGCGGCAAGGTGCGGGTACTTGAAGTGCTCGAACGTGGAGCACGAGACGATGATGTCGTAGCTCTCGACGCCGGTGATGCTCGTCAACCGGTGGACGTCGGCGACGAGATCGACGTCGATCCCACTCTCGATATCACTCCCCACGTACTCCGACGCGTGCGGCACCCATTCGTCGTGTCGCGTCGAGACGTCGGGGTGCGACCGTCGCGTCCCGAGCTCCAGCACACGGGGCCGTTCCAACGCCGCGCTTCGTTGCATGAAGGCCGCGAGTGCGGGGTTCGTCGCGACATCGCGCTCGATGCCGTGCGTCGCCAGTCCCGAGACGACGCGTCGCACAGCTCCCTTGAACATCTGCACCGGGTTCACGGGCTTGGCACATCCACCCGAGTTGTCTCCACTCGCGCACCGCGTGTGGCGCGCGACTCGTCGGGCTCACCCTGGGTCGGCGATGTGCAGCAGAACAGCGTGTGCCCGTCGGCACCGCCGATCGCGCACGCGATCGCGTGTCGCCCCGTCACGTCCACCACGTCGAGTACCTCACCACCCTCTCGGACGCGCACGAAGCGGTCGCTCGCTGGGCCCGAGATCCACACGGCGTCTTCGGCGTCGATGCAGATGCCGTCGGGGTAGTCGCCCTCCGGGAGATCAGCCCAGACTCGCTGATTCGACAGCGCACCATCGTCGGCGAGATCGAACCCCAAGAGACGGCGCCCGGCGCTCTCGGCAACCACGAGGGTGTGCCCATCCGCGGTGATCACCATGCCATTCGCCATGCGCAGCGCATCGGTGGCTTGGCGCACGGACCCGTCGGGGTCGACGCGCAGCACCGGCGCACGGCGCAACTTCTCGCCGGCATGGTGGTCGTACCCGAACTGGCTCACGAACGCGTGGCCATGACGGTCGACGACCATGTCGTTGATCTCGTGTGGCGCGAAGTCGGTGCAGTCGGCGTGTTCGACGATCGCTGCGCCATCCAGCCGAAGCACGCGCTTCGCAGCCATCGAGACGATGAGCATCCGACCATCGGGAAGCCATCCCAAGCCGGACGGCGCACCGTCGAGCGCGGCGACGACGGAACTCGTGCCGGCGTCCTCGACTCGCAGCACCTCGTGGCCGTGCATGTCGCTCACGAAGAGCGCGCCGTCGTGCCACCGCGGCCCTTCGAGAAAGGCCCGACCATCGAGCAATGTCGTCAGCTCAGCCATGTTTCGCTAGACGGGGTTGCTCGAGATGATCTGTTCGCCATCGCTGCCACCGTCGACGTAGACCGCGTCGCCGTCGTGGACGAGCGTGTGCCAGTACTGAGCGATGTGCATGGGGATGCGTGCGCACCCGTGTGAGGCCGGCTCGGCGGGCACCTGGTCGTAGCCGTGGATCGCGCGGCCCTTGAAGAAGTAGTACGGGTTGAAGAGCGATCCAAGATCGCCCTTCTGCCAACCGTCGTAGAAGAAGTAGTACGCGTAGCGGCCGTTTGGCGTGGTGGCGACCTCGCAGATGCGTTGCGTTGGCGCTGCCCGCGGCGTCACGTAACAGAACTCGTCGCCACTCGCGGTCGACGTAGTGGTGATGAGGCGCACCTGGTAGTTCTCGTACAACGTGATGACCTGCTTGGTCACGTCGATCTCGGTGCGGTTCGGCTCGGCGGTGGCGTGCAGCGGTACCGGGTACTGGAAGTTCTCGATGGCCGCGCCCTCCTGCGCGCCGATCCAGCCACTTCGAGGGAACCCCATGATCTTCTGCACAGCCTGCACCGCGTACGCCGTGGCTTGGTCGTAGATGCCGTCGATCGGACCTGGGTCGAAGTGGAGGTCGGCCAGGCGCTGCTCGTAATACGAGATCACGATGTCCTGCGGGTGACCGGGCCCCCATCCGACCAACGCGACGGCCGGGAGGTCGATCGGCTCCGGTTGGATCACCGCGCCGGGCGCAGTCGTGGTGGTCGTCGGCGGAAGCGTGGTGGTGGTCGTGGATGTCGAGGTGGTGACGTCCGGCGCAGCAACCTTGGAGCCATCGTCGTCGCGCAGCGCGGCGCCAGCGACGACGCCGCCCGCGACCGCGCTGAATGCCGCCACCAGGCTGACGACGACTCGTAAGGGGAACATCTTCCGCACCATGACGACGTGATGGTACCGGCGCCTCCGCGGCCGGCGGTTGCAGGTCGGTAGCCCAACATCCCGCTCTCGGCGCTGCGCGCCGGGCCGCTCAGGCCACGGCTACCTGCGCCGCAGGGTGCCTGCGCCGCGGTCGGTAGCCTCCGGCCGTGCGCTTCTTCTCGTTCCATCTCATGCCCTACATCGGGCTCGATCCGGCGTACGACGGTCCGGCGTGGGTGACGGTTCCGAACGAGCTCTACGACCCGGCGGTTGGTCGAGACCTCTACAACCGCTATCTCGATGAGCTGCTGCTCGCCGAAGAGCTTGGCTTCGACGGCGTCTGCGTCAACGAGCACCACCAGAACGCATACGGCAACATGCCGTCGCCGAACCTGATCGCGTCGATCCTTGCCCGTCAGACGAAGCGCGTGAAGATCGCCGTCGTCGGCAACGCGTTACCGCTCTACGACCCGCCGACGCGCGTTGCCGAAGAGTTCGCCATGATCGACGTCATCAGCGACGGTCGGCTGATTGCCGGGATGGTCGTGGGCGGCGGTCCCGAGTACTACTCGTTCTCGGTGAACCCGGCGTACGCGCGGGAGCGTTTCCAGGAAGCGCACGACCTCATCATGAAGGCGTGGACCACGCCGGGTCCGTTCGAGTGGGTGGGGAAGCACTACCGGATCCGCTACGTGAACCCGTGGCCGCGCCCGATCCAGCAACCGCACCCGGAGGTGTGGATCCCCGGGGCGGGATCGCTCGAGACCATGGAGTTCGTGGCGAAGCACCACTACGCGTACATGGGCATCCCGTACTTCCACCTCGACGTGTTCAAGCGGACGTTCGGTCTCTTCCGTGACGCGTGTGCGGCGGAGGGCTACGAGCCCGATCCGCTGCAAGCGGGATGGCTCGTTCCGATCTATGTGGCCGAGACCGACGAGCAAGCGCGCCGCGAGTTTGAAGAGCACCTCTGGTACTTCGTGAAGCGGCTTCTGCCCGGCATCACGATCCAGCCCCCCGGGTACACGTCGGTGCGCTCGCTCGGCAACATCCTCAAGGGCGCGGGTTCGTTCATGCTCAACGTCACCGACTGGCAAGAGATCGTCGACGGCCGATACGCCATCGTCGGCTCACCCGAGACGGTGGCCGATCAGCTCAGCGAGGCACTTGGCGAACTCGGCACGGGCAACCTGCTTGGTCTGTTCCAGCTCGGGAGCCTGCCCGCCGACCTCACGCGCGCCAACCTCACGCTGTTCGCCGAGCAGGTGTTGCCCCGATTGCGCGCCGAGTTTCCCGAAGGTTCACCGGTCTTGCGCACCGCGGCCGTCTGATGCCCACCGACATCGTCGAGAGCAGGGTGGACGCGCACATCGGATCGATCCAGCTGTTCCGCGGCGGAACCGGTCCACAACTCGTGTACCTGCACTCCGCGGGCGGTGAGACACCGTACGAGCTGCTCACCGATCTCGCCGACGACTTCGACGTGATCGCGCCGATCTTCCCCGGCTTCGGCGAGTCGGAGGGCGGCGACGACATCGACTCGATGGAGGACGCGGTCTTCCATCTTCTTGATCTTTGGGAGCTGCTCGCGCTCGAACAACCGGCGGTGTCGGGTGTGTCGCTCGGCGGTTGGATGTCTCTCGAGCTCGCGACGCGCTACCCGGATCACGTGAGCGCGCTCGTGATTGTGAACTCCGTCGGGCTCTATCTCCCCGACGCGCCCATCTCCGAGCTCTTCGGCCGTCCCCCGAACGAGCTCGCCGAGATGCTCTTCGCCGATCAGTCGCACCCGATCGCGCAGGTCATGCACGAGATGGCCGACTTCGCCGGCGACGTCGGCAAGGAAGTGGAGATCCCGATCGAGCTCATCATCCCCATGTGGAAGGCGCTCGGCGCGACCGCGCGACTGGGGTGGGATCCCTACCTCCACAACCCGAAGCTGCGAGGCCGCCTCCGGCGGGTCACGGCCCCGGCGCTCGTAGTCGCCGGTGCACTCGACGGGCTCGTGCCGGCGGCGCACGCCGAGGTGTTCGCCACCGAGCTCCCCGACGCCCGCCTCGAGGTCATGTCCAACGCCGCGCACTGGCTCCAGATGGAGCGCCCCGCCGAGCTGGCCAGCCTCATGCGGTCCTTTCTTCAATCCTGAGGGCGTAAGCGTCGCCGGACCCGAGGCGTCAGGCCACCGAGT
>SHVJ01000051.1 GCA_009694295.1 Acidimicrobiia bacterium | reverse complement strand
GGCTTCGAGTCGGTCATGCAGTGAGCGTCGGAGCTTCTGTTCATCTACAGCCATGATGCCCGACGACACGGGTGTGTCAAGGCAGTGACCGCAACGCGGGTGCGAAACTCTGTGGTGAGCGAGCGCGACGCCGACAGCCGGCACCTCATGATCCAAGTGAACCGCGAGCCCGCGACGCAGCGCTGGTACGTGGACACCATGAGCGACGTCGGCACCCTCAGCGGCGAGGTGTTTCAAACCAACGAAGCCGATCCGAACGAATGCACCCGATGGAGCGAAGGCGACGCGTCACCCACGCTCGTCGCGCAAGGCATCACCGCCGCGGACTGGTAGCGCGTCCCGTCAGACGGGCGCGGGGGCGCTGGGGGTGGAGAGCTCGGGGGGAAGGGTCGTGATGGTGGTTGGGCGGCGGCGGTCTTGGCGACGCCACCACAGGCCGACCAGCGCGCCGAATGCGAAGCCGCCGAGGTGTGCGGCCCAGGCGACGCCGGACGCGATCCCCACGAGCAGCAGGTTCGAGGCGAGCCAGATCACGAGTAGCCACAGCGCTTGTACCTTGCGCAGGAACACGAGTCCGATCGGCACGATCGACTTGATGCGCATGTTCGGCCACAACACGAAGTACGCGCCCATCACGGCGGCGATCGCGCCCGACGCGCCCACCATCGGCACCGTCGAGTTTGGATTCAGCACGACGTGGGCGGCTGTCGCTGCAGTACCGCCGATGAGGTAGAGCAGCAGATATCGCCACCAACCCTTGTGCGACTCCACGTTATTGCCGAACACCCACAAGAACACGAGGTTCCCGAACAAGTGCGGGATGCTGCCGTGCAGGAACATCGTGGCGATCAGCGCGAGCCAGACGTTCTTGCCGGGTGAATGCGCGGGACCACCCTCGTCGGAGCATGCGCCGAAGTCGTGCGGAACGTCGCGGAACGTCTGCTGGAACTCCTGCTCGGTGAGTGGTCGACCCTGCGTGATCTCACACGGGATGGCGGCGTTGCCGACGGCGAATCGCAAATCGCCCTCCGCGCCCCGTTCGATGATGCCGTCCCAATGCAACTCGGGTGTGCCGGTCGGTTGCACTGCGAAGTACACGATGATGCACAGCGCGCTCAGCAGGAGCGTCACCCACGGCACGCGTCGGACCGGGTTGGCGTCGGCGAACGGGATCATGGGTCTGGCGTTCCATCAGGCGTTCCATCAGGCGTTCCATCAGGCGTTCCATCAGGCGTTCCATCAGGCGTTCCATCAGGCGTTCCATCAGGCGGCGACCCCTCGACTGGCTCATCGGTGGGCGTTGGCGCCGTCCAGCCCGTCCACTTCGATCCGTCCCACCAGCGAAGCTGTCCGGTCGGATCCCACGGATCGGGATACCACTCTTGGCGAGGCATCGACGCGGCCGTCGCGGCCCATGTGCCCGCGGCCTCCGCGCGCGCCCGCGCCGCCGGGATCGCATTCTCGAGCACGTTGACAAGCTCGTCGCGAGTGTTGGTGCCCACCGCAACCCAGTAGCGCTTACCGCCGTCGATACCCCGGAGACTCACCGAGTCGGAGGTCCAGATCGGGTTCGCCCCCAGGTAGCGGCGGTTGAGGTGACGCCACGGCCATGTGTTCCCGGCTTGACCGAGCGTCGGCAGCTCGAGCGCACACAGGCGCACCGAGCGCTTCCCCACCCAGAGGTGGTCGGGTCCGACGCGGATGCGCGTCTTGCGGAACCGGAGCACGTTGTAGAGCCAGGCCAAGGCGGCAACCGGCACGAGCACCGGAAGCACGGCCACGAACATGATCACGACGATCACGGGGAGCCAGCGCCAGTCGCGTCGGCCCGCACCGAGGCGCTCCTCGTAGAGCACCTCCGCCGGCGCGGCCTGCTCGATCATCCGGGCTCGATCATCCGGGCTCGATCATCCGGGCTCGATCATCCGGGCTCGATCATTCAGGCTCAATCATTCATGCTCGACCACTCATGCCAAAACCACTGTGGACGTACGGTACGCTCCCGCGAGTTGACGCCGACTCCACGGGAGTTTCGATGAAGAAGCTGCTCATCCTGCTTGTCCTGGTGCTCATCGGTATGGCGGTGGCCAAGAAGCTCCGCGAAGCCGAGCACTAGACACCCACACCCCGGAACCTCTACGCGGCGGCGCGGTCCTTCCGGCGCACGAGCCACCACACCACCACGCCCGCGCTCGCCGCGGCGACGACGCCCGAGACTGCAAGTGGCGAGTGCGGAACCGGCACGCGGTCGCGCAACCGCACCGGACGGCTGAACGACAGGATCGGCCAGTCTTCTTCCTTCGCGACGCGCGCCAGGTCGCGGTCGGGGTTCACAACCGATGGATGGCCGACGGCGCGCAACATCGGCTCGTCGGTGATCGAGTCGCTGTATGCGTACGACTCCGCGAGGTCGATCCCCTCGCGCTCGGCGAGCGCGAGGATCGCGTCGGCTTTGTACGGGCCGTACCCGTAGTACGCGAGTTCACCGGTGTACGCGCCATCGGCGCCCACGTCGGCCCGCGTCGCGATCACATCGTCGACACCGAGGAACTCGCCGAGCGGCCTGACCACTTCTTCCGGCGCTGACGACACGATCACCACTTTGCGCCCCGCCGCCTGGTGCTCGTGAATGAGCTCGAGTGCCTCGGCGAAGATGATCGGTGTCACCACTTCTTCGAGCGCCTCGCGCACGATCGAAGCCACGTGGTCACGGTTCCAGCCTTGGATCATGTCGAGCATCGCGACGCGCAGCTTCTCCATCTTCTTCTCGTCGGCGCCGACGAGCATGAAGACCACCTGCGCGACTGCCCCTCGCGCGATGGATCGCCGGTTCAGCAGCCCTTCCTTGTAGAAGCTGTGACCGAACGCGAGCACCGAGCTCTTGGCGATGATCGTCTTGTCGAGGTCGAAGAACGCCGCGCTCGCTGTCATCGGCACAAGGGTACGCGTCACCCTGAACATGATCGACCCTTGACATGATCGAAGACGCGCCGTACGTTGCCGACCGCTCGTCTTCCCGTGCCCTTCCTCGTGTGTCCCGGTCGCGCCTGTCGACCGGTCGATCCGAGGAAGGTGCAGTCTCGTGCTCTTCGCGCTCTGGTCTCCCAAAGGAGGCTCCGGCACATCGGTGCTCGCCGCCGCATGTGCGCTCGTGTTGGCCCGCGACTCGGCCGGCGCTCGCCTCGCTGATCTCGCCGGCGATCAACCCGCCATCTTCGGGCTGGCGGCCGATCCGGAGACAGGCATCGTCGACTGGCTCGCGGCAGGTGCCGAGGCACCCGCCGATGCGCTCGAACGTCTCGCCGTCACGGTGGCACCCGGCGTCGCGCTCGTGCCTCGTGGCACTGCCGACCGGGCCCTCGCTCCACTGCCCGCGGCCGAGACCGGCGCCGCGCTCGCCGTCGCGTTGCGCGACGGACCGATCCCCACGGTCGTAGACGCCGGCACCGCGGCCGCGCCCGCGGCGCGTGCGCTTGTCGAGGTGGCCGATGTTTCGGTCGTCGTGATCCGGGGTTGCTACCTCGGGTTGCGCCGAGCTGTGCACTCGCCACTGCTGGCTCGCGCAGCGGGCGTGGTGATCGTCGAGGAAGTTGGTCGATCGCTCGGACCTTCCGAGGTCCGTGATGTGCTCGACCGACCGATCCTTGCGAGGGTCCCGGTTCGGGCCCAGGTGGCACGCGCGGTCGACGCTGGAGTGCTCGCCGCGCGTCTTCCCGACGCGTTGGCTCGTCCAGCAGCACGGCTGCTGGCGCGACTCGGGCTCTGCACCGAACGACGCGGCGAAGCCGCGTGAGCACCGAGCTCAAGCAGCGCGTCCACGAGCGGTTGCTCCGTGCGCCGGAGCTCGTCGAGCTGGCGCAAGCCGACGGACAACGTGCAGTACGGGCGCGACTTGCCGAGCTCCTGCGCGACGAAGACCCGCTCCTCCCCGTCGTGCACTTCGAGCGCCTGCTCTCGGAGCTCACCGACGAGGTCGCCGGTCTCGGACCGCTCGAGCCGCTGTTGGCCGCCCCCGACGTCACCGAAGTCATGGTCAACGGGCCGGGTCACGCGTACGTCGAGCGCGCCGGTCGGCTCGAACGAATCGACCTCGACCTCGACGCCGCGGGCATCGCCCGACTCGTCGAACGGGTCGTTGCACCGCTCGGGTTGCGCCTCGATCGGTCGTCGCCAATGGTCGATGCGCGTCTTCCCGACGGTTCTCGACTGCACGCCATCCTCCCGCCGCTCGCGATCGACGGACCGTGCGTCACGATCCGCCGCTTCGGTGCACGGGCCGTTCCACTCGAAGCGTTTGGGCTCGACGACGCGGCGCAGGCGTTCCTTCGTTGGTGCGTCGAGGTTGGGTGGAACCTCGTCGTTGCCGGTGCGACGAGCGCGGGGAAGACCACGCTGCTGAACGCGCTCTCCGGCGCGATTCCGCTCGGCGAGCGTGTGGTGACCATCGAAGAGACCGCCGAGCTGCGGCTGGCGCAGCCCCATGTCGTGCGGCTCGAAGCCCGACCACCCAATGCCGAAGGTGCTGGTGCGGTGCCGGTGCGGGCGCTCGTGCGTGCTGCGCTGCGCATGCGACCCGACCGCGTTGTCGTCGGCGAAGTTCGCGGTGGCGAAGCGTTCGACATGCTTCAGGCGCTCAATACCGGTCACGACGGCTCACTCTCCACCGTGCATGCCAACAGTGCAGCCGACGCCCTCACTCGGCTGGAGACGCTTGTGCTGCTCGCCGACACCGGGCTCCCCCTTGTGGCGGTGCGGTCGCAGCTCGCCGCCGCGCTCGACGGCGTGGTCTTCGTCGCTCGCAGAGCAGGAGGCAACCGCCGCGTCGAGGAGGTCGCCGAGTTGGTCGTGACGCCCGAGGGTCCCGCAGTTCGTGCGCTGTTCTCATGGCGCGACGGCCGTCTCGCACCGACGGCAACGCCCACCCGTGCACCGCGGCGCCCCGACGCGCCGTCGCCCGACAGTGAGTGGTTCGCATGCACGCGCTGATCGTGGGCTTGATCGGAGGGGTCGTCGCGCTGGCGCTCGTGCGTTCGGCGCGGCGAGTCGAAGCCAGCCAACAAGCGCGGAGCTTGGCCGGACCGCGACGCTGGCGTCTGCCGCCGGGCGCGCGCACCTGGTTGATCCGTGCACTCGAAGATGCCGCGCTCGCCTTCGAGCCAGAGGCCGCGTGCGAGCTGTGGATCGCAGGCGTGTTCGGGGTCGCGATCCCCACCGCCGCCCTCGCGCCGGGGCTTGGTGTTGCCGCTGGGATCGCGGCGCTCGCGGCCGGACCGGTAGCGCTCCGCGTCGCCCGCGGTCGAGCGCGCCGCCGATTGGTCGCCGCGCTGCCAGGTGCGCTGGAGCACATCGCCGCCGGACTGCGGGGTGGCGCAACCGTCGACGAAGCAGTCGACGCCCTCGGCGCGGGTGACGGCCCACTTGCTCCCGACCTTCGCCGAGTGAGGGCCCGCGCTTCGCTCGGTCCTGGGCTCGCCGACGCACTTCGCTCGTGGTCGGCTGAGCGCAACCTCTCTTCGGTACGCGCCGCCTGTGGTGCGCTCTCTGTCGCCGCGTCGGTGGGCGGCCCGGCCGCGGGCGCGATCGACGGGCTCGCAGGTTCGCTGCGCGATCGGCTCGGCGCCGTCGCAGAAGCGCGGGCGCTTTCGTCGCAAGCGCGCGTGTCGGCGATCGTCGTGGGTGGCGCACCCCTCGCATACCTCGGGTTCTCCGCGGTGGCCGACCCTAAGTCGTTGAGCCTGCTTGTCGACACCGGCGCCGGGCGCGTCTGCCTCGTGCTCGGGTTGGCGTTCGAGGTTCTTGGCGTCGTGCTCATGCGGCGCATCGTGCGATCCGACGACGACCAATGACCACGGTCGTGCTGCTCATCGGCATGGGCTGGGGTGCGCTGGTCGCTGTTCCGTTCACCCGCCATGCGCAACGTGCCGAGGTGGTGTCGCGCCTCGAAGTGCACGTGCCGATCTCGCCACGCGAGCGGATCACTTCGCGTTGGCGCCACGCACTGGTGCCGCAATGGGCGGGCCCGGTCGGCCGCGTCGTCGGCGGTCTCGTGCGACGGCGAGCGAATGCGCGTCGCAACGAAGAGCTCGCCCGCGATTTGCCCGTAGCAATCGACTTGCTCGCCGTTGCCGTGGGTGCCGGTTGCACGCCGTATCTCGCGGTTGGCGTCGCGTTGCAATGGTCGCCACCCGCGGTGGCGGAGCCGCTCGACAGCGTCCGGCGTGACTGCTCCCTCGGGGTCACCTTCGCCGAAGCGCTTGATCGAATGGCTCGGGAGCGCACGGTGCTCCAGCCGTTGGTCGACTCGCTACTCGCGTCAGAGCGGTACGGCGCGCCGGTGGGCGACGCGCTCACGCGCCTCGCGGTGGAGGAGCGGGCCACGCTCCGCCGACGCGCAGAAGCACGCGCCCGCACGGTCCCCGTACGTCTTCTCTTTCCCCTGGTCTTCCTCGTTCTGCCGGCGTTCGCGTTGCTCTCGGTTGTGCCGGTGCTGCTCGCCGGCCTCACCGGCACCTGACCAGCCACATCAGACCAGCCACATCAGACCAGCCACATCAGACCAGCCACATCAGACCAGCCACATCAGACCAGCCACATCAGACCAGCCACATCAGACCAGCCACACACGAGACCAGGGAGGTCTTTCATGCACCTGTTCCACCGATTCCGTCGCGCGTTCCGTGTCTTCACCGGCCAGGAAGCTGGCCAGACAACCGCCGAGTACGCGCTGGTGATCCTCGGCTGTGCCGTCGTCGCCGGCGGCCTCGCGCTCTGGGCCAAGGGCGGCGCGATCAAGAACCTGTTCGACGACATCATCGGGAAGATCCTCTGATGCGTGGGCCGCGCGCTCGTGAGCGGGGCCAGGCGACGGTCGAGTTTGCTCTCGTCCTCCCGATCCTGGTGCTCGCACTCCTCGCTGTGCTCCAGGTCGCGTTCGTTGTGCGGGATCACGTGGCGGTCGTCCACGCGGCACGCGAAGCGGCGCGAGCTGCCAGCGTCGACCCCGACCCCAGTCGGGCCGTGCGTGCGGCACACGCCACGCTTCCCGAAGCGGACGTTCACGTCGGCAACCGGCCCCGCGTGGGCGAGTCGATCGTGGTCGTTGTCACCTACAAGTCACACACCAACTTGCCGCTCGTCGGTCCGCTCTTCCCCGACCCCACCTTGAAGTCACGAGTCGCGATGCGGGTCGAGAAGTGAGTCCGGCGGTGACTCGTCGCGAGGGCGGAAGCACATCGGTCCTCATGGTCGGTGTGCTCGCCGTCGCGGTCGCGGCGGCGTTGGCCGTCGGCCGCGTGGGAATGGCTGCGGTCGCTCGGGCCCGCGCCGACACGGCTGCCGATGCCGCGGCGCTCGCCGCGGCCGACATGCTGGCGCTCGGACGAGGACCCGTGGTCGCGTCCCGGGCGGCAAGCGACACCGCGCAAGACAACGGTGCTCGCCTGTTGCGCTGCTCGTGCAGCGGTCGACGGGTGACGGTGCGCGTGAAGGTAGTGATCGTCGGTTTGGCCGACGCGCACGCAACCGCACGCGCCGAGATCGGAAGCGGTTAGCCCGCGGTCTGGACGATCCCGTCATCGGCGAAGTCGGCGAACAACGCCGCGCCGCCGGGCCCGATCACGAGGTTCGATCCGGTGCCGCTCCCGACCGGGATCGTGATGCTCTTGATCGTGGCCGCATCGACGGACAGACCGAGGCGCCCGAGGCGCCAGAGCGACACCACGTCGACGTTCATCATCTTCACGTGACGGGCGAGGATCGAGATGTAGTGCAGTGTCGTGGAGTCACCAGGGTTCTGGGCCCGCAACGTGGCCAGCGCGGAGACGATGACCAGGGCCTGGTTCCCCGACCGCGCGATGTCTCCCAGGAGGTTGAAGTCGTGACGGTCGCGTGCGAACGCGAGCGCTTGCTCGCCGTTGAGCCGCTGTGGCCCGGGCTGGAAGTTCGCTCCGGTGTAGCTGTCGTTGTACTGCTGGTCGCCACCGAGGCTGAGTGAGTCCTGCGCGTCGGTGATCGGCGGGATGTTGATGTCAATGCCGCCGATCTCGTCGACCATCGCCGACAGATTCGGGAAGTTCGTGGTGATCGCGTAGCTGATCTTGATCCCCATCATCGTGTTGAGCTGGTCGACGATGCCGGGAAGTCCTTGGAGCGCGAAATACGCGTTGATCTTGTCGCCGCTCGGCGCGGTCGTGTCGCGCGGCACGTTGATGATCGTCGCCTGCTGTGCAGCTGGGTTCACGCCGATCACGTGGATCGCGTCACCCAGGCCCTTGTCGGCATCGCTGCGGCCGTCGTTGCCCAGCGCGAGGAAGTAGAACGGCTCGGTCGGGGAGCCGCTGTACTTCGCGTCGCCGAACTGCGTGAGCTCGAACCAGATCGCACCCTTGGCCGGCGTCGGGCTGCCAAGGACGATCCATGCCACGGACAGCAACCCGGCGACGAGCACGCCGCACAGCGGGATGACGAGCAAGAGGCGGACGATCGAACGTTTCATGGCGCCACCAGGATTGTCGTGGTTGTGGTCGCGTCGGTCGGGGTCGCGACGACGCCAGGACCACCGCGCTCGACGTGCAACGTCCAGGCGGTGATCTTCCACGTCGCGTCAAGCTGCGGGATCAAGACCAGCGCCCCGGTGCGGTGGATCGTGACGAGCCCCTTCTTGGATTGGGCCTTGATCTCGATATCGATGGTGGCCGAGATCAACATCAGGTTCTTGTTGGCGTCCTTGAGCACCGTGAGCTCGATGGGAATGCCCTCGACGGTCACCTTGCCGATCGCTTTGGGCAACCCTTCATCGAGGAGCACCGCGCGGTCCGCGGTAGCGAGTTGCGCCAGTGCCGCATCGTCGAAGATCTCTGCGAGTGCGGCGTCGGTCACGGCGCCCGTACGCAGCGGCTCGATGGTGGCGTCGTGCACGTATGTCTCGATGAGAGCCAACGCGGCTTTGCTCGCGTCGGGTGGGAACTCCGCCTCGAAGGGGTTGACGCTCTCGACCGAGAGGTCGCCGAGCGCGAGCTGCACCGTGGTGCCCTTGTCGAGCGATGCCGTGTCGTTGCCGCCGCCCGAGACCACGACGACACCGACCGCGACGAGCGCCACGGCAACGAGGACGACGCCCGCGAGCAGCAGTCGTGAGCGAGGTGCGCGCCGCTTCGACTGGGCCCGACGGGCCGCGCGCGCGACCGGGTCAGGAGGTGGAGGGCTCGGCGTGCTTGCAGCAGCGGGGTCGGGCGCGCGACGTCGCGGCGGCGGCGGAGGGATCGACATCGCTGAGGAAGCCTATGACACGGTCTCCCCGCCTCCGGTATCGCTGCCCACCTCTACTCCGGCACTACGGGGCTGGCGCGTCGCGGTCTACCGTGTGCCCGTGGAACGCAAGGGTGCCGGGCGGCTGAAGCGGCTCACGACTTCGGTCGACGAGCTCGATCGCGCGCAATTGGTCACGTTCTGTGACGACTGCAACTTCACGCCGATGACCGAGATCGTGCCTCGCACGGAAGTGCGCGTCGGCGGTGAGGTGCGTTCGGTACGCATGGTGCCGCGGGCCGGCGCACCGGCGCTCGAAGTAACGATCAGCGACGGTCGCGGTTCTGCGACCGCGGTCTTTCTCGGCCGTCGCAAGATCGCCGGCGTCGCTCCCGGTCGCCGCATGGCGGTCGAAGGGATCGCCGGCCGCACCGGCAACCGCTTCCTGATGCTGAACCCGCTCTACACGCTCTTTCCCTGACCTCGAGCGTGAGGGCGGGCGGCGTCCTACTCGCTGCCTGTGAGAAGTCTGCGCACCGCGTCTTCGGAATCGGGGGTGACCATCGCCAGCACTTCGTCGCCGGCTTGGAACGTCGTGTCGCCGCGAGGCATGACCACGTGCTCGTCGCGCACGACGGCAACGAATGTGGCGTCGCGCGGCACGTCGATCTCCGAGATCGACTTGCCGACCGCGGGGGAGTCGTCGGCCAGCGTCACTTCCACCAGGCGGGCCTGACCACCTTCGAACTGGAGGAGTCGGACGAGACGCCCGACGGTCACTGCTTCCTCCACGAGCGCGGTGATGAGGTGCGGCGTGGACACGGAGAGATCGACGCCCCAGTTCTCGTTGAACAACCACTCGTTCTTTGGGTGGTTCACGCGAGCGATCACGCGCGGCACCGCGAACTCGGTCTTGGCGAGCAGCGACACCACGAGGTTGTCCTCGTCGTCACCGGTCGCGGCGACGACCACGTCACACCGCTCGAGTCCGGCCTCGCGCAGCGACGACACCTCACAGGCGTCGGCGATCTTCCACTCGACACCCTCGGCAGTCGTCGCCCGCTCGCGTACTGAGGGTTGCTGCTCGATCAGCAGCACCTCGTGGCCCGCGGCGTGCAGGTCGTCGGCGATGTACAGCCCGACCGCCCCCGCTCCAGCAATGGCTACGCGCATCAGTGCTCCGGTCCGTGTTCGAGCCGCTTGCGCAACTCGTCGAGTGCGTCGGCTTCGACGACGAAATGCAGCAGGTCGCCTTCTTGGCCGACGGCGTTGGTGCCCACGATCTCGGCGTTCCCGAATCGCGTGACGGCGGTGAGCCAGAAGCGACCGGGTTCGTTGAGGCCCGAGAGCTTCTTCCCGCACCACGAAGCGGGGATCTCGAGCACCGACAAGCAGACCTTCCCGCTCGGGTCCATCCACTCGTGTGTCTGCTCCTCGGCCGGGAGCAAGCGGCGGAGGACCTGGTCGGTGGTCCACTGCACGGTCGCGACGGTCGGGATGCCGAGCCGTTGGTAGATGAGCGCCCGACGCGGGTCGTAGATCCGCGCGACCACGTGGTCGATCCCGAAGTTCTCGCGGGCGATGCGAGCCGCGAGGATGTTGGAGTTGTCGCCGCTCGTGACCGCGGCCACAGCGCCGGCGCGCTCGATGCCGGCTTCGAGGAGGTGGTCGCGGTCGAAGCCGAAGCCGACGACCTTCTGACCTGAGAAGTCGGGAGAGAGCCGCCGAAAGGCGGTCACATTCTTGTCCACGACCGCGACAGTGTGTCCGGCCATCTCGAGGCTCGTCGCGAGCTCGCTCCCGACTCGCCCGCACCCGACCACCACCACGTGCACGTTTCGCCTCCTCGGGGGATCCGTCTGCGATGCTATCGACGCTTCGGTCCCAGGAGCGGTTCGGGAAGCGTTCGGGAAGGCACACAGTTGGCGCTCATCAAGCGATTGCTGGTCGGGAGGCCGATCCCAACGACCGAGCAAGAGCACCAGCGCATCCCGAAGACCATCGCGCTGGCGGTCTTCTCCTCCGACGCCATCTCGTCGACGGCCTACGCGACCGAGGAGATCCTTTTCGCGATCGTCGCGGGCGGCGCGAGCTTGGCGCTTGGTCTTGACACGCTCATCCCGATCGCGATCGCCGTCATCGCGCTGCTCGTGATCGTGGCCTTCTCGTATCGCCAGACGATCTTCGCCTACCCAAGTGGCGGCGGCAGCTACGTCGTCAGTCGCGAGAACCTCGGCGAGAACCCGTCGCTCATCGCGGGCGCATCGCTGCTCGTCGACTACATCCTCACGGTTGCGGTGTCGATCTCCGCCGGTGTCGCCGCGATCATCTCGATCCCCGAGTTCAGCGACCTCGCGGACTCTCGCGTCGAGTTAGGCATCGCGCTCATCATCTTCATCACCTTGATGAACCTGCGTGGTCTCAAGGAGTCGGGCCGGATCTTCGCGGCGCCCACCTATCTCTACATCGTTGCCCTGTCCGGTCTCATCCTCTACGGCCTCTACCGGATCTTCATCGCCGACGACATCGGCCTTGTTCCGTTCGATCGACATGCGTTCGAAGGGACGGCCGTGAACGGCGGGAGCCTCGGTCTCTTCCTGATCCTCAAGGGTTTCTCGTCAGGCGCGGTTGCGTTGACGGGTGTCGAGGCGATCTCGAACGGTGTGCCCGCCTTCCGGCGCCCGGAGTCGAAGAACGCCGCGACCACGTTGGTGTGGATGGGCGTCGTTCTGGGATCACTGTTCCTCGGTGTGTCCGTCCTGGCCAGCCACCTCGAGCCGTACCCGAGTCACGACCGTACGGTGATCGCGCAGATGGGCATCCAAGTGTTCGGGAACGGAGCGGTCTTCTTCGTGCTCCAGATCGCCACCGCGATGATCCTCACGTTGGCCGCGAACACCGCGTATGCCGACTTCCCACGCCTGTCGTCGATCATCGCCCGCGACGGCTATCTCCCGCGTCAGCTCGCGAACCGAGGCGATCGCCTCGTGTTCTCGAACGGAGTCATCGTGCTCGCGGGGTCGGCTGCCGTGCTCCTCGTTGCGTTCGGGGGCAAGACGAACGCGCTCATCCCGCTCTACGCGGTCGGCGTGTTCACGTCGTTCACGCTCTCGCAATCCGGCATGGTACGCCACCACCTCAAGGAACGCGAAGAGAACTGGCGTCGCCACATTGCGATCAATGCGACCGGCGCCGTCGCCACGGGCATCGTCACGCTCATCATCGGTGTCTCGAAGTTCACGAGCGGCGCGTGGGTGTCGATCGTCGTGATCAGCCTGATCATCCTGCTCTTCAAGGGCATCCGATCGCACTACAAGCGCGTCGGGAAAGCATTGCGCGTCGAGCCTGGGTACCGAGCGCGACCGTTGAACAACACGGTGGTGGTGCTCGTCGGCCGCGTGCACAAGGGCGTGCTCAACGCGTTGGCGTATGCGAAGTCATTGAACCCGAGCCACTTGATCGCTGTGAGCGTCGTGAGCGACGAAGAAGAGGATGAGGCGATCCGCGAGCAATGGGCCGAATACGGGATCGAGATCCCGCTCGAGACGGTGTACAACCCCTACCGAGAGATGAGCCGGCCAGTGCTGCGGTTCATCGACGAGCTCGACAAGCAATGGGAGAACGACGTCATCACGGTGGTCATCCCGGAGTTCGTCGTGAAGCGGTGGTGGGAGCACCTGCTGCACAACCAGAGCGCCCTGTTCCTCAAGGGCCGCCTGCTGTTCCGGAAGGGCACCGTCGTCACCTCCGTCCCATACCACGTCGAATAGGCGGCTGGACTAGTTTCCAGCGGCCGAAACGATCGTTCGAGAGGGAGCTACCACCACATGCGCACCGTCGTCATTGCGGGTGAAGGCGGGTATCAAGACTTTCACCTCGGGAACACCGAGTGGATGTGGCTTGCGTTGGCCGCCGCGACCGCGTTGCTCGCGCTCGCCGTCGGCTTGTTCCTCGTCCGCGGTGTGCTTGCTGCTGATCAGGGCACCCCCAAGATGATCAGCATCGCCAAGGCCATCCAAGAGGGCGCCATGGCGTACCTCCGGCGCCAGTTCCGCACGATCGCGCTCATCCTCGTGCCCGTGGCCGCCCTGGTGTTCGTCACTTCCACCGAAGTCGACAAGCCCACCGACCTCATCTTCAAGGGCGGGTCCGGCGCGCTCTCGTTCGGTCAGTCCGGCGCCTTCCGTACCCTGGCGTTCGTTGCCGGCGCATTTCTTTCCGGCCTCACGGGCTTCATCGGCATGAGCCTCGCAGTGCGCGGCAACGTGCGTACTGCCGCGGCCGCGAAGACGGGATCGCTTCCTGCCGCGCTGCGCGTCGCGTTCCGCACTGGTGGCGTCGCCGGCATGTTCACGGTCGGGCTCGGTCTGCTCGGCGCGACCATCATCATCATGCTGTTCCAGAACACAGCGTCGGCGATCCTCATCGGCTTCGGTTTCGGTGGATCGCTCATCGCGCTGTTCATGCGCGTCGGTGGTGGCATCTTCACGAAGGCGGCCGACGTCGGCGCCGACCTCGTGGGCAAGGTCGAGAAGGGCATCCCCGAAGACGACCCCCGCAACCCCGCAACGATCGCCGACAACGTGGGCGACAACGTTGGCGACTGCGCCGGCATGGCCGCCGACCTGTTCGAGAGCTACGAGGTCACCCTCGTCGCGTCGATCATCCTCGGTGTCGCGGCGTTCGATTCGATCGGTGCGAACCCAGCGCTCGGGCTCATCTTCCCGGTCGTGGCCCGCACCATCGGCGTGCTCGCGTCGATCGTTGGTGTGTTCGCGGTGCGAGCGACCGAGCGCGACAGGTCGGCCATGGCGCCGATCAACCGCGGCTTCCTCACCGCTGGGCTCCTGACCGTGCTCGGCACCGGCCTCGTCGCCGTCCTCTACATCGGCAACGACCACGGCAACGAGGGCTGGAAAGTCTTCGGTGCAGTGGTCATCGGTCTGGTGCTCGCGCAGGTTGTGAGTCGTCTCACCGAGTACTTCACGTCCACCGAGCGCCAACCGGTGCAAGAGATCGCGGCAGCGACGCGCACGGGGCCCGCCACCACGATCCTCTCGGGCATGTCGAGCGGACTTGAGTCCACGGTGTGGTCGATTCTTGCCATCGCCGTCGCGATCGGCGCTGGCGTGCTCCTCGGCGACGGGAACCTCCAGTTCTCGCTGTACCTGATCGCACTCGCCGGCATGGGCATGTTGGCCACGACGGGCGTCGTTGTCTCCGAAGACACCTTCGGTCCGGTTGCTGACAACGCGGCCGGGATCGCCGAGATGTCGGGCGAGTTCGAGGGCGAAGCCGAGCGGATCATGGTGAGCCTCGACGCCGTCGGCAACACCACGAAGGCCGTCACGAAGGGCTTTGCCATCGGTTCGGCCGTGATTGCCGCGGTCGCGCTGTTCGCGTCGTACATCGAGACGATCGGCACCGAGCTCGGCATCGACAAGACGGGCGCCGCGCTGTTCAGGGACCCGCTGACGTCGATCAACGTCGCCGACCCGAAGACCTTCATCGGCTTGCTCGTCGGTGGCTCGATCGCCTTCCTCTTCTCTGCGCTCGCCATCCGCGCGGTAAGCCGTACGGCCGGCACCGTCGTGGAAGAGGTCCGGCGTCAGTTCCGCGAGCGCAAGATCATGGAGGGCATCGACGAGCCCGAGTACGGCAAGGTCATCGACATCTGCACCACGGCCGCGCTGCGAGAGCTCACCACACCTGCGCTGCTCGCCGTGCTCAGCCCAGTCATCATCGGGTTCGGTATCAGCTACTTCGCGCTCGGCGCGTTCCTCGCCGCGGTGATCCTCACCGGTCAGCTCATGGCCGTGTTCCTCAGCAATGCCGGTGGCGCGTGGGACAACGCCAAGAAGTACATCGAGGACGGCCATTACGGCGGCAAGGGCTCGGAGTCGCACACTGCCGCGGTGATCGGCGACACGGTCGGCGATCCCTTCAAGGACACTGCTGGTCCGGCGCTGAACCCGCTCATCAAGGTGATGAACCTGGTCGCGCTCCTGATCCTGCCGGCGATCATCTCGCTCCGAGACGACGACGCCGCCCGCTATGGGATTTCTGTCGGCGCATTGGTGGTGCTGCTCATCTCCATCGCGTACTCGAAGCGCAAGGGCAGCGCGTTCGACAGTGACGAGCAGATGGCCGACGCCGGCGCACCGGGAGCCAACTAGCAACTTGCCGAGCCGCTTCTCCCGGCGCAGGTTCCTCGGCGTCACCGGCGGGGCCGCGGCGGCGGTAGCGCTCGGTGTCCCGGGCGAGCTCTCATGGCCAGGTGCCGTCGCGGCGGCAACGCCAGGCAGCGATCCACTCGCTCGGCTTGGGCGTGCCTATCTCTCGATTGCACCCGATGAAGGCTCGGTCGACACGCTCTTCGACCGAGTACCTGGTCTGCGTCGCAATCGACCAGTCATTGAACAGCTCCCTGACCTCCAATCACGCGTTGCTTCCGACTTCGCGCGTCAACGCACGGTGAGCATCGACGGTTGGCGTTTGGCGCGCACCGAAGCCCGAGTCGCTGCGCTCCACGCCCTCGGGCAGTAGCGGTAGGCGCGACCGGCGTGAAGCGATGCTGATCGACGGACGCGCGGTGCTCGACGGGTCCGTGGTCACCGCCGACGTCTGCGTCATCGGCTCGGGCGCGGCGGGGATCACCGTTGCGCGCGAGCTCGCGGGTTCCACGCTCGATGTTGTCGTGCTCGAGAGTGGAGCGTTCGAGCTCGACACCCGCACCCAGAATCTTTACAAGGGCAAGTTCGTCGGGCAGCCGGTGAATGCCGTCCTCGAGGCGACGCGCATGCGCTACTTCGGCGGAACGACGAATCTTGGGCCGGCAACTGCCACCCGTTGGACCCAGCCGACTTCGAGTCGAAGCCGTATGTCGAGCGCTCGGGCTGGCCGTTCTCGTACGAGGACCTCGAGCCCTATTACTTGCGCGCGGCCGACACGTGCCAGATCGGGCCGTTCCGGTTCGATTGGCAGTTCGGAGTCGAGAAGGGGGCGCAGGCACCGCCCGAGCTCGAGTCGGACACCTTCCACGGCATCGCCCGCCAGATCACCGAAGCACGCTTCGGCGAGGTTTACCGGTCGACGCTCGTCGATTCCGCAAGTGTTCGCGTGTTCCTCTGGTCGAACGTCATCGAGCTGTTGACCGCGCCCGACGACGCGCGCCGTATCGATGCGGTGCAGGTTGCGACCTTGGGCGGTCCCAAGTTCCAGGTGAAGGCATCAGCGTTCGTGCTCGCTACCGGAGGCATCGAAGTGCCGCGGGTGCTCCTCGCATCGAACTCGCGCGTCCCGAAGGGGATCGGCAACAGCCACGATCTCGTCGGAAGATGCTTCGCCGATCACCCGAACGTCTTGATGTCGCTCGCACTGCTCCGTGCCGATGCGCCGTATCACACCGCCAAGACGACGTTCGTCGACTCGGCTGGAGTGCAACACCCGGGCGCCGTCTCGATGTGGCTCGGGCTTCGTCGTCGTGCCCTGCGGGCCAACGAGCTGCTGAGCGCGCAGATCTCCTCGATTGAACCGAGCATCGCGAAAGCGATCGGCGTCACCCCTTCCAAGTGGCCTGAACTGTTCGCGCGACGTGCGCAGATCGA
>SHVJ01000050.1 GCA_009694295.1 Acidimicrobiia bacterium | reverse complement strand
AACGCCGCGAGACTCTGGTCGGGCGCGGGCTCGTAGTCGGGTGGTTCGCCGAGCTTGAAGATGCGGTCGAGGCCCATGCCGATGAACGCCATGCGGTCGTCGGCGGCCGGACTCTCGCTGAGGATGCGCGCCCGTAGATCGGGGTCGCGCATCGCGGCGACTTTCTCGTCGAGCGGCAGCGCGTCGAGCGGGTCGTAGCTGGGCCGACCGCGCAGCGGGTGGAAGGTCTGGAGGCCGAGCAACAATCCGAGCGGGCGGCCGGCGATCTGCGGGCGGATCGGCACGCCCTCGTCGTACGCCTCACCCGCGAGGTCGAGCATCTTCTTCCATTGATCTGGGTCCATGTCGTGCTGGAGCAGCGCGAACGTGATGGGGCGCCCGGTCTCGCGAGCGAGCCGCCGCATCCAATCCATCTCCTTCTCCGACGCGGCGAGGTCTTCGCCCATCACGCCGGCGGGCGCGAGCTCGAAGACACCAGAACCCGCATCGGCGAGCGCACGACCCATCGCGAACAGCTCGTCTTCGGCCGCGAACGTGCCGGGCACCGGTTCGCCATCGATGGCGCGGTGGGCGATCGTGCGCGAGGTGGACACGCCGAGCGCACCAGCTTCGATGCCTTCACGCACGATGCGCGCCATCTGCTCGATGTCTTCAGGTGTGGCGGGCTCGTTGCGCGCACCGCGCTCGCCCATCACGTAACCCCGCACGGAGCCATGCGGCACCTGCGTGGCGATGTCGATCGCAAGCGTCTGGGTGTCGAGGAAGTCGAGGAACTCGGGAAACGTCTCCCAACCCCACTTGATACCGGCCGAGAGCGCAGCGCCGGGGATGTCCTCGACACCCTCCATGAGACCGATGAGCCACTCGTGCTTGTCGGGGCGCGCCGGCGCGAACCCAACACCGCAGTTGCCCATCACGACCGTGGTGACGCCGTGCCAGGTGGAAGGCGTGAGCATCGGGTCCCAGGTGACCTGGCCGTCGTAGTGGGTGTGCACGTCGACGAAGCCCGGAGTCACCAGCATCCCGGCGGCGTCGATCTCCTGCTCACCGGCGACGTCGACCCGCCCGACCTCGGTGATCTTCCCGGCGTCGATGGCCACGTCGCCCAACACCGGCGCCGAACCCGTGCCGTCGACGACCGTTCCCCCGCGGATCACCAGATCGTGCATAGAGAGGTCTTCTTTCTCGAAGCCTGGCCTGTGGTGCTCGCGAATCGTAACGTGTTCTAGTCCCGAATTTTGGAGGCCCACCGAAGTGCCCACGATCACCGACGTCGACCTGACGAATCTCGAGACCTTCGTCCAGGGTGTACCCCACGATCAGTTCGACGTGCTGCGCCGCGAGGCCCCCGCCTACTTCCACCCGGAGGTCGACGGCGCCGGATTCTGGTGCATCACCCGACGCGACGACCTGCGCCAGCTGAGTCACGACTGGCAGCAGTACTCGAGCGAGTGGGGCATCACGGTCGACGAGGCCACCGAGGACCAACTCGAGCAGCAGCGAATGATGATGCTGATGATGGATCCACCCAAGCACACGAAGTTGCGCCTCCTCGTCAACAAGGGCTTCACGCCCCGCATGGTCGGCCAACTTCACGAGCGCATCCGCGAGATCGCCCGCGACATCGTGGACAACATCGCCGAACGTAGGTCGTGCGACTTCGTGGTCGATGTGGCCGCCGAGCTGCCGCTCCAGGTGATCGCCGAGATGATGGGGGTCCCCCACGCCGATCGCCACCAGCTCTTCGAGTGGAGCAACCGGATGATCGGCAACCAAGACCCGGAGTACGCCGCGAGCGAGGAAGACGTCCAGGAAGCGTTCGTCGAGATGTTCATGTATGCGAACAATCTCGCGGCCGAGAAGCGGGCGAACCCCGGTGACGACATCATCAGCGTGCTCTTGGCCGCCGAGGTCGAGGGTGAGCGACTCACCGACCTCGAGTTCGACGTCTTCTTCGAGCTGCTCGCTGTGGCCGGAAACGAGACCACACGCAACCTCATCTCGCACGGGATGCTGGCGTTGATCGAGCACCCCGAGCAGCGCGCCAAGCTGCTCGCCGATATGTCGCTGCTCCCCAACGCAGTCGATGAGATGCTGCGCTACGCGTCACCAGTGATGTACATGCGCCGCACCGCGCAGAGCGACGTGATACTCCACGGCGAGACGATCAAGAAGGGCGACAAGGTCGCACTCTGGTACATCGCGGCCGACCACGATCCAGAGGTGTTCGACGATCCGCACACGTTCAACATCTCGCGCAAGCCCGCCGACGACTTCGTGGCATTCGGTGGCGGCGGCCCGCACTTCTGCCTCGGCTCGCACCTAGCGCGCCTGGAGATTCAAGTGATGTTCGAAGAACTCCTCACTCGCATCCCCGAGATGGAGCTCGCTGGCCCTGTCGATCGTCTCCGTTCGAACTTCATCAACGGCATCAAGCACATGCCGGTGAAGTTCACGCCGACGAGTCGGGCTTCTTCCTGACGCGCATAGCGAACATCGTGCCGATCCCGATCCCGAGCAGTCCGCCGGCCACTAGGGCCAGCACGGTGATCAAGTCCATACCAGTGCTCTTTCCCGGCACCGACACCTTGGTCGACGACGTTTCGACCGATGACGATGTCGTCGGGCGGGTAGTCGTCGGGCGGGTAGTCGTCGTGGACCCAGTCGTCTCGATCGCGAAGGCGTCGAGCGTCTCGGCGATGAGCTGCGCCATCACGGCTTGACCTCTGCCATTGAGGTGGTATCCGTCGGCATAGACCAGCGACGGGTCGGGCGTGGAGCGGGCATCCCAATCGATGACCCGAAGGGTCGGCCACTTCACGGCCGCCGTGGCGATCACCGCGTTGGCCGCGGGAACCCAACTCCGGAACTGACGCATGTTGATCCAATAGACCCGGTCGACGGTGGTGAGGTGCTGCATCGTCGTCTCCATGTATGACGTCAGCTCCGAGGCGCTGATCCCATCGTTCGTGCCGAGCTGTACGACCACGACGTCGCCAATTCCGCCACGCTGCAGGTTGGCATCGACAATTCGCGGCGCCTCCCAGGTGTGCATGCTCTCGTGCGATGTCTGGTTGACATGCCAGCCCCGTGGGCCGAGGAGCCCGGCGATCCAGCCCTTCGCTCCGAGAATCACCGAGTCGCCGATGATGAGCAGGCGCGGATCGACAGGAGGCGGTACCGGAGGCGCTGCCGCAGCAGAGGAGACAGGGCCGACGAAGGCAGCACACAGCACGACACACACCGAAAGAGCTCGCACCAAGAGCGAAACGGTACCCTCCGACGCTTGACCGATGAACTTCCGGGTATCGACACACCTGCCGTCACGGCGTGGCTCGCCAAACACGTTGACGGTCTCGAGCCGCCGCTCGAGTACTCGCTGATCGCCGCGGGCGGGTCCAACCTCACCTATCGCGTCCAAGACACGGCGGGCCGGCTCTGGGCGTTGCGCCGACCACCAGCCACCGCAGTGCTGGCAACGGCGCATGACGTCGTGCGCGAGTACCGCATCCTCGATGCGCTCTCGCGTGACGGCACGGTGCCGGTGCCAGCAGCGCTTGCGCTGTGTCAGGACATTGAGGTGACCGGTGCGCCGTTCTCGGTCATGGCCTTCGTCGACGGCACGATCCTGCGCACCGCCGACGATGGTGCCGCTTTGACACCACGGGAGGCGGAAGCGGCGACGGCGTCGCTTGTCGAGGTACAGGTGGCGATGCACTCACTCGATCCAGACGCGGTTGGGCTCGGCGACCTGTCACGACATCGCACCGGGTACGTGGAGCGCCAGCTCGCCCGCTGGCACAAGCAGGTCGAGACGGCGCGGGTCCGCGAGACGCCGCTGCTCGACGACCTCCACAACCGGCTGGTACGCACAGTTCCGCCTGAGATCGGCGCGCCAACGATCGCGCACGGCGACTACCGGTTCGACAACACAGTCCTCGGACCCGATTACGCCGTCTGTGCGGTGCTCGACTGGGAGCTCTGCACGATCGGTGACGCGGTGGCCGACTTCGCGTGGTCGTTGCTCTACTGGGCCGATCCCGGCGATCCCTGTCCCTTCCTCGAATCGGCGCCGACGCTCGCTCCGGGTTTCAGTAGGCGAGCCGACGTTGCCGAGCGATACGCCGCGAGCTCCGGGCGGTCACTCGACGCGCTCCCCTGGCTCGTCGTGTTCTCGTACTGGAAGATGGCTTGCATCGTCGAAGGCGCGTACGTGCGCCGGCTGAAGGGCGCGCGCAGCGGAGCTGCTGAGTCGCCCGACGTTGCCCGCATCGCAGCGCGGGTCGACCTGCTGTTGGAACACGCGGGTGACGGTGCGCGAGGAATCCTGTAGGTCAGACTTGCTGGCGTGACCAAGCAACAGCAGATCGTCCTGGCCATCGTCGCGGCCCTCTCGATCTTCATCGGCGTCGGCATCACGCTCCTGATCACAAGTGGCGACGACGATCAAGGGCCGATCGGGATCGGCACGACCACCTCGTCGCTCGCGCTCCCCACCTCGACGTTGGCGCCGATCACGGCACCGCCGACCCTCCCGCCCACCACCCAAGGAACGACCGCTACCACCGACCCCATCACTCCCGGCACGAAGCTGGTCGTCCCGCCAAGCACCACAGCCACGACCAAGCCCGCGCCCACCACCACGAAGCCGGCCCTGACGACGACGCAACCCGCCCCCACGACCACGCAATCCCCGCCGACGACCACGACGCAGCCGGATCGCAACACCGACGTCGGCATCACCGAAAACGCGATCACCCTGGCTGTGATCGCCGACGACGCCGAGACGTTCCAGGGCATGCAGGCCTGGCAGAGCGCGGTCAACCGCCGGGGCGGCATCGCCGAACGCAAAATCAAGCTCGACCTGCTCGAGACCGGCGGCACTGCTGAGGGTTACGCCAACGCCGTGACTAGTGCATGTGATCGCGACTTCGCGATCGTCGGAAGCTTCTCGCGGTTCGACACGTCGGCCGAGAGCGCCGGATGTGCGCTCATCCCGGACCTCCCGGTCCAGCCCATCGCGAGTGACCACAGCACGGCGAGCAACACGTTCGCCGCATTCCCGCGCCAGGAGGGCATCGAGGCCGTCGGTTCGCACGCGTGGCTCCTCGCCAACGTTGCGGGATGCTGCAACCAGTTCGTGCTGGTCCCTGATGCAGATCCCGAGCGCACACACACGCTGGCCTCGATCGACGCTGGTGTAACGGCCGGCTTCACGACGGCCGGATCGGTCGATGTGTCTGCGTCCGACGACGCCATCCGGTACGCCGAGATCCTCGACGAGATGGAAGCGGCTGGCGTCACGTTCGCGACCAGTGGGCTTGGTCGCGACTCCACGGTGCTCCTCCGGACGACGGCAGCCGGCCGCGCGCCCGACGTGACGGCCTGGTACTGCGACGCCAACTGCTACGACAACGCGTTCCTCGCCGACGGCGGCGACGCGGTCGACGGCCAATACGTCGCGATCGAGACCGCACCGTTCAGTGACCGGTCGGAGATCGGCGCTCTGCGCACCTACCTCCGTATCACCAAGCGACTCGACCACGAAGCGAGCTACGCCGGGCTGCGTGCGTTTGCCACCGGGATGCTGTGGGAGGCCGCGACCAAGCAGGTAGTCGACGACCAGGGCGACAACGGCCTGACGCGGACCCGGCTGCTCGAAGCCCTCGCGACGATCCACGACTTCACCGCTGGAGGCATCGCCGGACCAACGGACGTGGCCACCGGCACGCCGAACGGGTGTTACGCGTTGCTGCGGGTCGTCGATGGCGCGTTCGAGCGGGCCAACCCGACCGACAAGGGCGCGCTCGACTGCGGCTCGCAGAACCTCGTCGAGCTGCCATAGCCCTCACGGCGCACAGCCGCTCCCATCACTGTTACTACCTCTCGCACGCGCTCGGTGCGATCCTCATCTTCGTCGGTATGAAGATGGCGGTGTCGCACTGGTTCCACATGCCCCCGCCGGCGTCGCTTGCCGTCATCGTGGTGATACTCGTTGCCGCGGTGGTGTTCAGCCGCCAACGCACCAAGCACGAAGCGGCTACCGCGGACGGCGGCGGTGCTCCTTCGCCAGGCCCGGCGGCTGCCACGGATCACCCGCAGTGACATCCGTGCCCGGCCGCACGATCTCGTCGATGGCATCGAGCGTCTCCACGTCGAGGCGCACGTCGGCACCGGCGAGCGCATCATCGAGCTGCTCCATCGTGCGCGGACCGATGATCGCCGACGTGACGGCCGGGTGCTCCAGCACGAATGCATGGGCAAGATGCGTGAGGCTCACTCCGGCTCCCGATGCCACCTCGAGGAGCTGCTCGACGAGGTCGAGTCGCTCTTCGTGTACACGCTGCGCCCGTTCACTCTGGTGCTGGGCACCGAACCCTCGCGCCATGCGCGAGTCCTCCGGCATCGGCTGACCCTTGCGATAGCGACCAGTGAGGAGACCGCCTGCGAGCGGGCTCCATGGGATCACACCGATGCCGTACTTCTGGCACGTCGGCAGCACCGCGCGCTCGATGCCACGCATGAATACCGAATATGGCGGTTGCTCGCACACGAAGCGCTCGCGCTGGCGCCGCTCGGAGACCCACTGCGCTTCCACGATCCGATCCGCGGGCCAGGTGGAGTGCCCGAGGTAGCGCACCTTCCCCTGACGCACGAGATCGGTGAGCGCGCCGAGCGTCTCGTCCATCTCGGCCAGGTCCTCGGGCCGGTGGATCTGGTACAGGTCGATGTAGTCGGTGCCGAGCCGACGGAGGCTGTTCTCCACCTCACGCATGATCCAGCGGCGCGAGCCGCCCCGCATGTTCGGGTCGTTGCCACCCATCGGCGAGAAGAACTTCGTCGCGATCACCACGTCGTCGCGCCGACCGACGAGGGCCTTCCCAACGACCTCCTCTGACTCCCCTAGTGAGTACACGTCGGCGGTGTCGATGAAGTTGATGCCCGCGTCGAGGGCCCGATGGATGATCCGGATCGAGTCGTCGTGGTCGGGATTGCCCCACTGCCCAAACATCATCGCCCCGAGGCAGTACTCGCTCACGGAGATCCCGCTGCGACCCAACGTCCTCATGTCCATGGGCGCGTACCCTACGCGCCCATGGACATCGACGATCTACTGCGGCGCGACAAGGAGTGGCGCATCGCCGACCGGAAGTGCGTGTTCGACTGGACCCGACGCGACCCCATCACCGCAGAGTGGGAACTCCCACCTGAGGCGTTGCGAGGTGTGCGTGACCGGTCCGACCCGGTGTACCGGGCCGATTCGCTGGGCTGACTAGCTGGGCCGCTTCGGGGTGTCACTCGAGGTGTCGTCGATGCCGAGCGCGCCTTCGACGGCGTCGACCGCCTTGTCGACTTCCTTCTCGTGGCCAACCTTGTCCTTTGCGACATCGGCCACCTTGTCGATCCCGTCCGACACTTCTTTCTTGTGTCCCGAGACCAGCCTCTTCAACCCGTCGAGAATTCCCACGGCTGCCCCCTTGTCGGCGGAGAGATCAACAATCGATCCCGGATCATCGCACGGTGCGGAAGAACTCGCGCACTTCGGGGACGAACAGGTCCGGCACCTCCATGGCGGCGAAGTGGCCGCCTCTCGGATGCTCAGTCCAGTGCGTCACGTTGTAGCGATGTTCCACCCAACCGCGGGGCATCTTCGTGACTTCGGCCGGGAAGTTGGCGATCCCAGTGGGCACCTCGATGCGCGACCGCGGCATGGCGTCGCGCCCGACCTGGCGCATCTCCCAATAGATGCGCGTGGAGGACGCGGCCGTGGCGGTGACCCAATAGGTGGTCACGTTCGTCAACAGCTGGTCGAACGTGAACGACATCGGCGCGGCGGTGCCGTCGCCACCGTCGCTCCAAGCTCCGAACTTCTCGACGATCCAGGCGCACAGCCCGACGGGCGAGTCCTCCAGCGCGTAGCCGAGCGTCTGCGGCTTCGTTCCCTGGATCTCTTGATAGCCGGCACCGTCGCGTCGCCATTCGGCCATGCCGACGAGCGCGGCTTCCTCGTCCTTGGTGAGCGGCGCCGCGCTGGCGTCCTTCGGGGCACTGGCGACTACGAAGTTGAGGTGCAGCCCAACCACCGCTTCGGACGCGAGATCGGCGACGTTCGAGCAGACCACCGATCCCCAGTCGCCACCCTGGGCGCCGTAGCGGTCGTAGCCGAGCGCGCTCATGAGACGCGTGAACACACCGGCGATGCGACGGGGATGCCAGCCGGTCTCGTGGGTCGGTCCGGAGAAGGCAAAGCCAGGCAGCGACGGGGCGACCACGTGAAACGCGTCGCGGGGGTCACCGCCGTGGGCCGCAGGGTCGGTCAGCGGGCCGAGCACATCGAGGAACTCCACGACAGATCCGGGCCAGCCGTGTACGAGCAGAAGCGGCAACGCGTCAGGTTCCGGGGATCGCGCGTGGATCGCATGGATGCGCTGCCCGTCCACTTCCGTGACCACGTGTTCGAAGGCGTTGAGCCGGGCTTCGGCCGCGCGCCAGTCGTAGTGCGCGCGCCAGTAGCCGACGAGCTCGGTGAGAAATCCGAGCTCGGTTCCCTGATCCCAGCCGATGCCGTCGATCTGGTTCGGCAAGCGAGTGCGGTCGATGCGCTCGTAAAGGTCGTCGAGCACCGACTGACGCACATCGACCCGGAACGGGCTGAGCTCAAGCACATCATCCACGGCAGGCACTCCAGACCTTCTCGGGTAAGAAACGGGCGCTGGGACCCCGAGTTCTTACCCGAGAAACCCAAATGAAGCAGCGCGCCGTCAGTCGAACTGGGCGCTGCCCGGCAGCTTGCGCGCCAGGATGTCGTCGAAGCGCGGGCGCAGCAGCTCCTCGTAGCTGTCGGTGGTCGGGATCCAAAAGTCGCCGGCGCGCACCGCGTCGAACACCATGTCGGCCACGTCCTCCGGCGAACGCCCCTGTGTCGTGGTCATCTCCCGAAGGGCGTCGGCCACGAAGTAGTGATCGGGAGCTTGGGCTTCTGATGGAGGCTCATCCGGTCGGTTGCGAGTGGAGTCGGCGATCCTGGTGTCGACCGAGCCCGGGACGAGGCATGACACGCCAACGTGGTCCACGCCCTGCGCCCGCAGGTCGTGCGCCACACATTCCGCCAGTGACGACGCCGCAAACTTCGAGACCACGTAGGGCCCCGAGTACGCGACCGTCATGAGCCCGGCCATCGACGCGGTGATCACCACGTGCGCAGGCTCGTCCTGTTCGATCAGCCGCGGCATGAACGCACGGATGCCGTGCAGCGCGCCCCAGAAGTTCACGCCGAGCACCCACTCCCAGTCGGCGTTCGAGCGTTGCCACGACACGCCTGCTTGGAACACACCGGCATTCAGGAACACAAGATGCGCACCACCGAACCGCTCGAACGTCGCGTCCGCAAGCGCGTCGACGGCGTCGGCCTTCGATACGTCGGTCTGCGCCGACAGCGCCTGGGCGCCGAGCTCGGCAACTGAAGCCTCTGCATCCGCGAGTGCGTCGACCTCCACATCGGCGAGCACTACATGCATGCCTTCGGTGGCAGCCTTGCGGGCAAGACCGAGGCCGATGCCACTCGCCGCGCCCGTTACGACCGCGGTCCTTCCCGCGAGCTGCTTGATCACCGCAGTGTCCTCATCGGAAGTTCGCGGCCCAAGCGCGCACGTCGGGAACGAAGAGGTCAGGAACCTCGCCGGCAGCGAAATGCCCTCCCCGCGGCATGTCCGCGAAGTGCACCAAGTCGAACTGCGCCTCAGCCCACCTCTGTGACGTACGCATGATCTCCTTCGGATATCGCGCATAGCCGACTGGCTGGGTGATCTTGGAGAACAGGTCCATCGTGCCGTTCTTCAAACCCTTGTCGAACTCGTAGTACATCCGGGCCGACGAGTGTGCGGTCGCGGTGAACCAGTACACGCTGATGTTGTCGAGCAATTGATCCTTCGTGAAGGACCGCTCGACGTCACCGTCGCAGTCCGACCACGTGCGGAACTTCTCGACGATCCATGCGGCGAGACCGGCCGGTGAATCTTCGAGCGCGTAGCCAACGGTCTGTGGCTTCGTACTCTGTTCCTTGAAGTACCCGGAGTCCTCGTCGTTGTACCGCGCCATGTCGGCGACGAACTCCACTTCTTCCTCAGTGTGGTCGTCGGTCATCGGGATCGTCGGGAGAAAGTTGAGGTGGATGCCGGCGCAGTGGGCAGGATCCGCGATTGCGAGCTGGCTCGTGACAAAGGAGCCCCAGTCCCCTCCCTGGGCGACATAGCGCTCGTAACCGAGTCCCGCCATGAGCGCGGCCCACGCGCTCGCGACGCGACCGGGATGCCAGCCGCGCTCTCGGGTTGGCCCCGAGAAGGCATACCCGGGGAGTGACGGCACGACCACATGGAAGGCGTCGGCCGGGTCGCCTCCATGAGCACGAGGATTCGTCAAGGGACCGATGACGTCGAGGAACCCCGATACCGAATCAGGCCAGCCGTGCGTGAGCACGATCGGGAGCGCGTGAGGCTCCGGCGAGCGCACGTGCAGGAAGTGGATACGCGCGCCGTCGATCGTGGTCGTGAACTGTTGGAAGCCGTTCAGCCGCGCCTCGGTCCCCCGCCAGTCGTAGTCATCGCGCCAATACGTCACCAGCTCGCGCAAGTAGCCCAGCTCGGTGCCGTAGTCCCACTCCGCGTCAGGGAGCTGCTCCGGGAACCGCGTGCGACCGAGCCGTTCGCGAAGGTCGTCGAGCGCCGACTGCGGGATGTTGATGTTGAATGGCTCGAACCGCACGGTCATGTGTGCCGCGAGAGGAATCCCTGGCGCACTGGCTTGCGTCCCTCGTAGAACGGAGTCAGCGACTCGTCGACGTTCTCGGGCGTCCAGTGATCGGGCGTCTCGAACTGCTGGTCAGTGCCGGGCCCTTCGAGCACCGTGACCTGGCGGCCCCACACCACGAACACCTGGCCGCTCACCTTGGCCGCTTGCGGCGACGAGAGGTACGCCACCAACGGCGAAACGTTCTCGGGTGCGAACACCTCGAAGTCGCCGTCCTTGGTGTCGAAGCCGCCGAGCTGCTCGGTCATGCGTGTGAGTGCACGCGGTGCGATCGCGTTGGCGTTCACGCCGTACCGGCCGAGGGCCTGCGCCGCGCCCAACGTGAGCTGGATGATGCCGCCCTTGGCTGCGGAATAGTTCGGCTGCCCTGCGCTCCCGAGCAGCCCCGCTTCCGACGACGTGTTGACGATGCGCCCGTAGATCGGCCCGTCGGCTGCCTTCGACTTGTCGCGCCAGTACTCGGCCGCGTGGCGCATCATGCAGAAGTGCCCCTTGAGGTGGACGCGGATCACCGAATCCCACTCTTCTTCGCTCATGTTGAAGATCATGCGGTCGCGCAGGATGCCCGCGTTGTTGATGAGGATGTCGAGGCTGCCGTAGGTGTTCGCCGCGAGCGAGATCATCGCCTTGGCGGTGTCCCAATCGGCGACATCGCCGGTGTGCGCTGTGGCCTCACCACCTGCCGCCTTGATCTCGGCAACGACCTCGTCGGCAGGACCGGCCTCGAAGTCGTTGACGATCACCCGCACGCCCTGACGGGCCAGCTCGAGCGACTCAGCGCGACCGAGACCCCGACCTGCGCCGGTCACGATCGCGACCTTTCCCTGCATACCTTCCAGCACGCCCTCGCTCCTCCGCCCTCGGGATACGGTCGCGGACTCTAACGTCCTCGGTCATGAACGAACGAGTGGCGTTGGTAACCGGTGCGAGTCGCGGGATCGGGAAAGCGACGGCCATCGCGCTCGCAAGAAGCGGACTCGACGTGGCCATCACAGCACGCACAGTGCACGAAGGTGAAGGCGTCGACGACTCCGATAACGCCGGACGCACGGTACCCGGCAGCCTCGACACGACCGCGGCGCTCATCGAAGCCGAGGGGCGGCGGGCGCTGAAGGTGCCGATGGACCTGCTCGACCACGCGTCGCTGAACGCCGCGGCCGAGCGTGTGCTGAACGAGTGGAGCCGCATCGACCTGCTGGTGAATAACGCCGTGCACACCGGCCCGGGCAGCATGTCGCGCTTCGAAGACACGACGATCGAGATGATCGAGACCAAGCTCGCAGCCAATGTCGTCTCGCAAGTGGTACTCGTGAAGGCGGTGCTCCCCCACATGGTCGAGCGCGGATCGGGAACCATCGTGAACGTCACGTCGGCGGTTGCGATCAACGACCCGCCCGCGCCGGCCGGCGAAGGCGGGTGGGGCTCGGCGTACGCGATGTCGAAGGGCGCCTTCCACCGCATGGTCGGCATCCTCGCGGTCGAGTACCCGACGTTGCAGTTCTTCAACGTGGAGCCCGGCTACGTCGTAACCGAGCGCATGGAGATGAATGCCAAGAACCTCGGACTCGAGGGCGTCTACCCCGGCGCGCCACCGACCGTGCCCGCGTCGGTGATCGCATGGCTCGCAACCAACGCCGACGCGGCGGAACTCAACGGCCAAACGATCTCCGCCCAGCGCTTCGCCAAGAAGCGCGCCACCCACGAACCGTGGTCTCGCCGCTAGTCACGAGTTCTTGGCACGTTGACGCTCGCTGAGCGAGCGTCAACGTGCCGAAAAGCCCGACGGGTTACTTGATGGCGAGGGCGTTGGGGGGTGAGCCGAGGCCACCGGGGATGCCGAGCGGCGCGCTCGTGAAGAGAAACTCGTAGGCGCCGTCGGACGCGCAATCGTCGGCGAGTGCATCGAGGTCGAAGAACTCGCCGAGCGGGATACCGAGCAGCGCAAGCACGCAGGTGTGCACGCTCTCGTTCGGTCCGCCCATGCCTCCAGGACCCATCGGCTCGACGGCGGGGTTGTCGACGGCGATGGCCGCAACTCCGTGGTCCCAGAGGAACTCCGCGATCCCCGGACCCGGTGCGATGCCCGGCGTCTGGAAGTCGTGGAAGTTGTGCTCGCGACTGGCGGTGGCGACGGCCTCACGTCCAGCGGCATCAAGCGCCTTATACCAATCGAGCCATCCGGTGCGCACGCACAGGACGTCGCCTTCGCGCAGCTCGACCTTCTGAGCGTCCGCCGACGCGGCGAGCATGTCGGGGCTGATTGCGAACACCTCGTTCGCCGGAACATCGATGTGCCGCGCAACGTCGAGCAGCACGCCGCGCCCGGCGATCCCAACCGCGGCCCACGCCTCGATGCCGAGCGTGGCTCCCTCCACCTGGGAACCACTGCGGCCGCCGAAGAATCCCTTCTCGGCATGCCCAAAGTGGCCGAAGCCGTCCCACTGCGTCGAGCTCTGTGGGAAGAAGTTGTCGAGCTTGTCGTCGTACACGTTGGCCATGCCGAGCGAGAAGATCGTGTGCACGAACGGCTCTCGCCCGAAGAACGACGGCGACGGCAGGTTCAGCGGAAGATCGAGCGAGAACCGCTTCCCCGTTTTCGCCAACTTCGCAGCGGCAGCCACCCGTTCGGACGTGAGCAACCCGAGCGAACCGAGCGCTGGATCGAGCACATCCCACGCGCTCCCATCCGGAAGGTCGCTGTACTTCGGACGAGTACTCATATGTCGTCTCCTGCTACGCCCGCGCCGTGAACTCGTCAACCGAGTGCACCTTGCCGTCCTGCTCGAAGAGCACATCGTTGTACCCGTTCCCGGGTCCGACGAACTCGAGGGTCTCCGGGCGCGAGAATGTGACGTACACGGCGCGTCGGCCCGGACCATCGCCCGAAGGCGCGGGCGCCGCGTGCAGCACATGGCCGAAGTGCACGGTCACATCACCCGGCTCGGTGTCGATCGCCACCACCGGCTGCTGTGCCTCGTCGCCGGGCTTCAGCGGGTGTGACGATCCGCGGTGCGAACCGGCGAGGAAGTGGAGCTGCCCGGTCGCGGCCGATGCCGGATCGAGCTGGATCCCGATCGCCACCGTCGGGCACAGCACCGGATGGCCACCGAGTCCGCAGTCGCGGTGCCACGGCAGGTCGGAGAGCCCGGCCGTGATCTCCGGATGCTTGATGACGACACTGTGACCGTCGAGACAATCGATCTCCGGTGTCAGGCCAGCGCCACCGAGATCGGCGATGCGTCGGAGCCGCAGATCGTCGCCGAGGCCGCCGATGAGCTCGGAGCTCCGCGCGAGGTAGATGACGCGGCAGCACACTTCGGTGCCGTCGCTGCGAGTGGCCCACCATGACGCGCCATCGTCCGGACGAGCCGCGGCTCGCGCTCGTTCCACGTCAGCCTGGATGGCCGCGACCTCGTCGGCGTGCAACACACCGCGTACGTGCAGAAAGCCCTTCTCTTCGAGGAATGCCCGCAGGTCGTCGTCGGAATCATCGAGCGTGAACGCCCGACCCAGGTCGTCGCCCACGCCCAGTGCCGCGGGATCGATGATCGGGCGATCGTGATAGAGCGCACGAAGTGCCGGCTCCCACCGCTCGAGCCACCCGAAGTCGCCACGGCTCACCTCCAACATGCCCGAGTACAGCAAGCCGAAACAGGTGCGCAGCTCGTTTGCAAAGTCGGAAAACGCCTCGCGCGACATGTGCACGAGCGTGTCGGCGGCCGCGTCGCCCGGCCAGATCTCGATGGTGTCGGGGGACGGCACGTACGTGTACGCCGCGCCATCGGGCGTCTTGAAGCCGATCGTTCCCACACCGGCCAGGTCAGGCGCCGCGAGCGCCCCGCTGCCGGCCTCGATGCGCTTGGGCAGGTCGATGAGGTGGAACTGATCGAAGTCGATCGTCTCGAACGTGATCGCCATGAGGCGCGAGGGTACCGCTCTGCTGACGTTCGGTCAGCCGTGGACCTGGGCGTAGGCGACCATGTCGTTGTAGACGTTCAGCACGCTGGTCGAGTAGCGCGTGCTCGTGGCCCAGTTACCGTGACCCATGTCGGTCCAGGTCGGGGCCCACCCCTTCGCGAAAAACGTATCGAAGTTGCGCTTCGCGGTGGCGGGGTTGGACCCGTACCAGTACGGCGACGGCGGGTGCGCGAGCCCCGACGAGAGCGAGTAGCGGTCGGCGTAGTTCTTCAAGTGCTGAATCTGGGCGCGCACACCATCGCGCGCGGTCGGGAAGCGTCGCCCGGTCGAGCAGCTGTCGCACCACCCCATCCCGGCGAAGTTGTTGTTGGGCGAGGCATGGAAGCCGCCCGTCTCGACGATCGCCTGCGCGAACGCGAGATCGCCGCGTACGTTCTCGGCCTGACCTTCCTCCACGAAGATCTGGGCGAGCTCGTCGATGGTGGTGCCAGCAACGCGGAAGCTGTAGTCGCGGGTCCGCCACCACGCCGCCATCTGCGCCGCCGTGAGGATCGTCGGACCCATCACCGGCTCACCCCGTGCGCGTAACGCGCCGAGTGCGCGAGCACGGTCCAGCGCGGCATTCGCAACGGCAACCCGTCGATCGAACTCGCCTTGCTGCGCAACAAGTTCCGACTCCACCTCTGCGAGCGCCGCTTGCTCCACCGTGAGCTGCTCCTGCTGGGTCGCAAGCTCCTCCTTCGTGACCTCGAGTAACGCGGCAGTCTCTTCGAGCTGGTCCATCGTGTCGTCGTCTTGCTTGGCAGCGGCTTCCGTGAGGCGTTGACGGCGGAGTGCCTCCAACGTCGGATTCAGTGGCAGCGCGTTGAACTTGCTGTTCGGACCCGTGCCCTTGTACAGGGCCGCGGCGCGTTCGCGGACCATCGCGCGCAACCGTTTGACCTCGGCCCGCAACGCAGGAATCTGGGCTTCGAGCTCGGCGATGTGAGCCTGCACCGCGGCGATCTGCGTCTCGACCGCGGTGAGCTGCTCCTGGGCGAGGGCGAGGCGTGCCGCCGCTTCGTGGGCTGCCGCTTGCGCGGCCTGCACCTCGGCTTCGGCATCAGTGATCTGCTGATCGAACGGATCCGCCTGTGCCAATGCTCCGGGCGCCGTCGCGACCACCATGACAAGCCCCAGCGCGAGCGCGACGAAACGGCGGGTCGCACGAGGCATCGCCCAAGGCTACGCAACACGAGCCACAGTGACAACAGGCCCACACAGAGTGGCGTCGCTCCGCCCTTCTACGATTCCCGCCCTTCTACGATGTGGGCGATGACGAACCTGGGACGGGTCGGGGTCTGGACGTTCGCCCTCGACCAACAGCCGGCAACGAGGGCTCGGGAGCTGGTCGCCGAGTTCGAGGAGTTGGGCTACGGCGCTATCTGGATCCCCGAGGCCGTCGGCCGCGACGCCCTCGTGAACTCCTACCTGCTCCTGTCGGGAGGAGAGCACATCGCCGTCGCCACCGGCATCGCGACCATCTACGCACGCGACGCGCTCGCGATGACTGCGGGATGGAAGACAGTGAGCGAGGCGTTCCCGGGGCGCTTCGTGCTCGGGCTGGGCGTGAGCCATCGGTCGATGGTGGAAGGCGTGCGCGGCCAACAGTACGGGCCTCCGCTCACGGCGATGCGCGAGTACCTCGCGGCGATGGATGCCGCGCCGTACTTCGCGTCACCACCGACCGTCGCACCTGAGCGCGTGCTCGCGGCCCTCGGACCAAAGATGCTCGAGCTCGCGCGCGACCAGACGCAGGGCGCGCATCCGTACAACGTGCCGCCCGAGCACACTGCACAAGCGCGCGAGATCCTCGGACCCGACCGACTGCTCGCCCCGGAGCAGATGGTGGTCCTCGAAACCGATCCTGGCGTCGCCCGCGAGATCGCGCGCAAGACACTGGCGATCTACTTCCCCGGTCTTCCCAACTACGCGAACAACCTTCGGCGGCTCGGGTTCACCGAAGAGGATTTGACGGCCCCGCTCAGCGACCGGCTCGTCGACGCGATCGTGGCGTGGGGCGACGTCGACGCGATCCGTACGCGAGTACAGGCTCACCACGACGCCGGCGCCGACCACGTCTGCGTGCAAGTGCTCCCCGGCACCGACATCAACGACCTGATGCGCTGCTACCGAGAACTCGCGCCAGTGCTGCTCTAAACGCTACTTGTCGAGGTCGAGGTGCAACATGCGGATGGCGTTGCCGCGCATGAGCTTGTAGATCGTCTCGTCGTCGAGGCCCTTGGTGAGCTTCTCGGCGATCTCCTTGGTGTGCGGCCAGGTGGAGTCGGAGTGCGGGTAGTCGGTCTCGAAGGTGATGTTGTCGACACCCACCGACT
>SHVJ01000049.1 GCA_009694295.1 Acidimicrobiia bacterium | reverse complement strand
CAGGTCCGTTCCTCAGCGGTGATGAGGATCAGTGGACGGCCCAGTACGAGATCAACCTCTTGCACGTGCTGCGGTACAGCCGTGCGATCGTCCCCGGAATGGTTGCGCAGGGATCCGGGTCGGTGATCAACGTGTCGTCGGTGGAGGGCATCCGGGGATACCCGCACGACCCGGTGTACGGGGCCTTCAAAGCCGCGGTGAACCACTTCACTCGTTGCCTCGCGCTCGACGTCGCATCGAGCGGTGTGCGCGTGAATGCGATCGCACCCGACGTAACCCAGACCTCACAAGTCGACTACGAGCAGATGGTGCCGCCCGAGCTCCGCGACCACTGGCCGATCTGGGTCCCGATCGGTCGTGTGGGCGCCCCGGCCGACAACGCCGACGTCGTGCTCTTCCTCGCATCCGATCTGTCACGCTTCATCACCGGGCACGTGATCCCGACCGACGGCGGGACCCTGGCGGCCGGCGGCTGGTTTCGCACCTTCGAACGTGGTCGGTGGACCAACCGACCACGGAACCCTTAGGAGACTTACGCCGATGGATCGTCTCGCAGGCAAGGTTGCGCTCGTCACCGGTGCCGCGGGTGGCATCGGGTTCGAGACGGCGCGGCTCTTCGCAGCCGAAGGTGCTCGAGTGATCGTGGCCGACGCCGACACCACAAAGGGACCACTCTCGGTCGAGGCGCTACGTGCTGAAGGGGCCGACGCCGCCTTCGTCGCTGCCGACGTGTCCGACGACGAGCAGGCCCGAGCCATGGTCGACTTCGCCATGTCCACCCACGGCGCGCTGCACGTGCTCTTCAACAACGCCGGGATCATGCCCGCCGACGACGGCGGAACGCTCGAGACACCCGTGTCGACGTGGGACCGCGTCATGGGCGTGAACCTGCGCGGCGTCTGGCTCGGCTGTCGTCATGGGATCCCCGCAATGTTGGAGTCCGGTGGCGGCTCGATCATCAACGCCGCATCGATCGTGGCCCTGATGGGTGCAGCCACCGCGCAGATCGCGTACACCGCGAGCAAGGGCGGCGTGCTCTCGATGACGCGTGAGATCGCGGTGGAGTACGCACGGCGCGGGATCCGGGCCAACGCACTCTGCCCGGGACCGATCGACACGCCGTTGCTCGCGGAACTGCTCAGTGAGCCGGCACAACGTGCCCGTCGGTTCGTGCACATCCCGATGGGACGACTCGGCCAGGCCACCGAGATCGCCAAGGCTGCGCTGTTCCTCGCGTCCGACGACTCGTCGTTCATGACGGGTTCTGCGATGGTGGTCGACGGCGGCATCACCGCCGCCTACGTGACTCCCGAGGACGAGCGATGACGCTCCCCCGAGGCCGGCTCGATGCCGAGGCCCTGGAGCGACTCGTCGCCGACGGCGACATCGACACCGTGCTCGTGTGCTTCCCCGACCTCCAGGGGCGCCTCGTCGGCAAGCGCGTGACCGGCCACTTCTTCTGCGACCACGTGCTCGGCGATGGCATCGAGGCCTGCAACTACCTGCTGGCGGTCGACATCGACATGACCCCGTTGCCGGGGTACGAGTACACGGGCTGGGAGCAGGGCTACGGCGACTTCGTGTGCCGGCCCGACCTCGCCACTTTGCGCCGCATCCCGTGGCTGGAGAAGACCGCGCTCGTGCTGTGCGACCTCGAGACCGAGGACGGCGAGCCGGTCGAGGTGTCGCCGCGGCGCATGCTCAGACGTCAGGTGGAACGAGCCGCGGCACTCGGCTACACGATCAACTGCGGCACCGAGCTCGAGTTCTACCTGTTCCGTGACTCGTACGAGGACGCGGCAGCGAAGGGCTATATGGGCCTCGACGCGCACTCGGCGGTCATCGAGGACTACCACATCTTCCAGACGAGTCGGGATGAGTACCTGATCCGCGCCATGCGTAACGGCATGGACGATGCGGGCATACCGGTCGAGTTCTCGAAGGGTGAAGCCGGACGCGGCCAGCACGAGATCAACCTGCGCTACGCCGACGCGCTCGAGATGGCCGACCGCCACGTGATCTACAAGAACGGCATCAAGGAGATCGCGGCGCTCCAAGACCGATCCGTGACGTTCATGGCCAAGTACGCCATGGATGAGAGCGGCTCGTCGTGTCATGTGCACTCGAGCGTGTGGAACGCCGACGGCAGCGCGTCGCTCATGTGGAGTGACGGCGCCGACGAGCACTTCTCCGACGTGTTCCGCGGGTGGCTGGGTGGCCTCGTGGCGCATAGCGGCGAGCTCGCGTGGCTCTTCGCACCGACGGTCAACTCGTACAAGCGCTACCAGCCCGGGTCTTGGGCGCCGACCGCTCTGGCTTGGGGCCGTGACAACCGCACGTGCGGCTTCCGGGTGGTCGGCCACGGCGAGGGTCATCGGGTCGAGTCACGGATCCCGGGCGCCGACTGCAACCCATACCTCGCACTCGCGGCAACGATCGCCGCGGGCTTGCACGGCATCGAACACAGCGAGGCACCGCCGGCACGCTTCGAAGGGAGCGCGTACGAGTCCCCCGACGTGACACGCGTGCCGTGGAACATCGTCGACGCCATCAACGAGCTCGAGCACAGCGAGCTCGCGTCCACTGCTTTCGGGCCCGACGTGCACCAGCACCTCGTGAACACCGCGAAGCAGGAATGGGCGGTGTTCGGCCAGGTAGTCACCGATTGGGAACGACGCCGCTGCTTCGAGCAGTACTAACCGCTCTCGGTCCTTCGCTACGTGGTGTACGTGGCGCGGAGCTCGTGCTTGAGCACCTTGCCTGATGCGTTGCGCGGGAGCACATCGACGACCTCGAGCTGCTCGGGCACCTTCTGGCGCGTGAGCCCCTTCTCGGAGAGGTAGTCGAAGAGCTCGGCGAGTGTCGGCGCTACCGCTCCCTCCGCCACCACCAGCACTGCGCACGCGCGCTCGCCGGTGCGCGGATCCGGCAGTCCGATGACCGCAGCGTCGGCGATCTGCGGGTGAGTGAACAGCAGGTCTTCGACTTCCTTGGCCGAGATGTTCTCGCCGTGCCGGATGATCACGTCCTTGAGCCGGCCGGTGATGCGCACATAGCCATCGGCGTCGATGATGCCGAGGTCGCCGGTGCGGAACCACCCGTCCTCATCGAACGCGGCGGCATCGAGTGACGAGTCGAGATATCCCTTGCAGACCTGCGGACCCTTGGCGCGCAGCTCGCCTTCCTCGCCGACCGCGCCTTCGGTGTCGTCGAGCTTCACAACGCGTAGCTGCACGCCCGGCGTCGCCGGTCCTTCAAACTCCGCGAGCTGCACATCGCTGCTGTGGACCGTGTTCATCGTGAGGATCGGCGCTTCGGTGAGCCCCCATCCCGACACCACACCCACGCCACCCAGCTCGGCCTTCACCTCGTAGTGAAGCTGCGGTGGCTTCGGCGCACCGCCACCCGGGTAGGCCCGGGCTTCGGGGAACAACGGCGTGTCGGGCTGGAGCCGTTGCGCCGCGAGGTACGCCATCTGGAACGGCGTGCCTGCGCCAGCCAACGTGACGTGCTCGCGCTGGAGGAATGGAATCGTCGTTGCCGGCACGAACGACTCCACGAACAGGCCGGTCACACCAGTCATCGCGATCGTGAACAGCCATCCGATGCCACCGATGTGCGTGAACGGGAACACCATGCCCGAGCGATCGGTGTCATTGATTTCGAGCGCTTTGATCATTCCGACGGCGGACGCCCCTACCGAGTAGTCGGTGTGACGCGCGCCCTTGGGGTCGGCCGTGGTGCCCGACGTGTAGAAGATCCATCGCACGGGCGCGTCGGCTGGATCGACTGACGTAGGCGCCGGCGGCAACGTGGCCGGGTCGCCTTCGGGAAGGCTGCGATCGCACACGAGCACGGCCATCCCGGTCTGGTCCCTGGCGATGTCGCGCGCTTCGTCGGCGAACTGGCGATCCCGCCAGACCGACGGGACGATGAAGAGCGCGGCGTTGGTCTGGTTCGTGATGAAGCGCATCTCACGTGGCCCGAGAATGGGAAGGATCGGGTTCTGCACCGCACCGAGGCGAGCGAGCGCGACCACGAGCGTTGCCGACTCGAGCCACGTGGGGAGCATCCACGACACTGGCGTGTCGGCGGTGACGCCCATGGCGTGCAGGCCAGCCGCGGCACGTTCAGATCCGTCACGGAACTGTTGCGCCGTGAGCGATCGTCCTTCCTCGTCGATCGCAATCACATGATCCGGGTCGCGTTTCGCCTGCGCCTCCACGAGACCCCAGAGACCCAACTCTGCTGTGCTCACCGACGCGTGCTCATCCGCACGTGATGCCACCGTCCATCGAGACAATCTGACCCACCATGTAGCGGCCTTCATCGGACGCGATGAACGAGATCAGCCCGGCCTGCTCCTCCGGCTCGGCATATCCGATCGGCGACGTGATCGCAGCGAAGTCCTCGGGCTTGGCGCCTTCGGGAAAACCCCACGTTTGGATCATGGGCGTGTTCATACCACCGGGAGCGATTGCGTTCACCCGCACGCCGCGCGCCCGGTACTCGACGCCCAACGCACGGGTGAGGTTCACCACGCCACCCTTCGACGCGCAGTATGCCGCCGAGTATGGCTGACCCATCAGGCCGGCGTTCGATGCCACATTGACGATGACTCCACCTCCATCCAGCATGTGTGGAAGCACTCCCCTGCACATCAAGAACGTCCCAGTGAGGTTGACGCCGATGATGCGCGACCAGCTCTCGAACGTCTCCTCCTCGCTGCGCACGAACGCGCCCACGCCCGCGCAGTTCACAAGGAGCTGCGGTCGCCCGAGGTCGCTGGCTGCGCTCGTCACCACGCTGTCGACGGAGGCCCAATCCGACACGTCGGCTGCATACGCGCGGGCGGACCCGCCATCGGACTCGATCGCCGCGGCGGTCTCCTTCGCCGCACCTTCGTTGAGATCGAGCACCGCAACCTGAGCGCCGTCGGATGCGAGGCGAGTGGCGGTTGCGCGCCCCAAACCGGATCCCGCACCAGTCACGAGTGCGACCTTGTCGGTGAAGCGCGCCATGAGATGCCCCTTTGCGTGAGATGTACGCGTGAATCTAACTGAGGAGAGGAAGGCGGCGATAGTGCTCGGTCGGCAACCAACATGCAGCCGCAATCGACCCGGCAGAGCCGTCAGTTCTTCGGCAATGGGCCGGTACAGTCCGGCGCGTGCCGGGGACGCGTTTGACTGCCGACCTCGTTTGCGACGTCGCTATGGCGGAACCCGACCGTGAGGCGTACGTACACGGCGCCAAGCGCGCCACGTATGGGTGGCTCGACCGAGCCGCGGATGGCTTCGCCGCAACGCTGCTCGATCACGGGGTGGCTCCAGGCGACGTGGTCGTGCTGCTCCTGCCATCGTCGATCAAGTTCGCGGTTTGCTACGTGGGCGCGATGCGGATCGGTGCGATCACGTCGGCGGTGAATCTGCGGCTCGGGCCGTCGGAGCAGGCGAGCATCCTCAGTCGCACCGAACCGAAGGTGACGGTGGTCGGCGACGGTGCCTCGGTGCCAGTGGGCGTCGATCCCGGGTATGTGATGCCGGTCACCGCCCTCAAGGACGCCTTCGCCGCCGATCCACCGGTGCGGCTGCCGAAGCTCCGGGCAACCGACCCCACCTGCATCGTCTGGACGAGCGGCACGACCGGTGCGCCGAAGGGTGCCGTGTACGACCACGAGCGCCAGGCAGCGATCTCGCACAACATCGGCGAGCTCACCGTTGACGGCGATCGCCGGTTATCGGTGCTCCCCTTCCCGCATGTGGGCTACATGACTCGGGTTTGGGACGAGGTCGTGCATCGCACGACGGTCGTGCTTGCGGGCGAGCCGTGGTCGGCGGCGGAGTCGCTACGACTCATCCGCGAAGAGGGCATCACGATGGCGACGGGCGTGCCCACCCAATGGCAGCTCGTGCTCGAGCATCCCGATCTCGCGATCACCGACTTCTCTGGTTTGCGCGTCGCCGGCCTCGGCGCGGCGGCGATCCCGCCCGAACTTGTACGACGGATGCGCGAAACGCTCGGTTGCCCGGTGCTCACGCGGTACACGAGCACGGAAGCTGGCGTCACGACCAGCACGCGCATCGGTGATCCCGACGAGGTCGTCGCCAACACCGTCGGCCGACCGGCACCCGACGTCGAGGTCCGGATCGCGACACCCGATGGACAAGAACTCGGCGTGGACGAGGTCGGCGAGGTGCTCAGTCGCTCCCCCGCAATGATGAACGGCTACTGGCGCGACCCTGAGCTCACGGCGACGGTCGTCGATGCCGACGGCTGGCTCCACACTGGCGACCTCGGGTTCCTCGACCCCGACGGCAACCTGCGGATCGTGGGGCGCCTCAAGGAGATGTACATCCGCGGTGGCTACAACGTGTATCCGTCGGAGGTCGAAGCCGTGCTGGCCGAGCATCCCGCAGTGTCCCGAGCGGCCGTCGTCGGTCTACCCGACTCGATGCTCGGAGAGGTGGGCGTCGCGTTTCTCGTCCCCGCGGACGGCATCGACGCCACGACCGACCTGTCGCTCGACTCCGTGCGCGAGTGGTGCCGATCGCACATCGCCGACTACAAGGCACCTGACCGAGTGGTGCTCATCGACGAGCTCCCGATGACTTCCATGCTCAAGATCGACAAGGCTGCGCTTTCCGCGCTGGCCGAGAAGGAGGCGCTCCGTGAACGTAAGTGAGACCCGCTATCAGACGCCCAACGTGCCGCGGGACGATCGCCAGATTCGTGTGGGTTCGCTGCTGTTCACGATGGTCGAGCCGCACACGGGCCACGAGGTTGCGTACAACCGTTGGTACGAGCGCGACCACTTCTACGCCGGCTGCATGGTCGGCACGTGGCAGTTCGCGGGCGCTCGTTACATCGCGACCAAAGAGTGCAAGGCGCGCCGCTACCCCAAGGAGTCACCGATCACACCCGACCCGATGATCGGTTCCTACCTCGCCGTCTACTGGGTGCTCGACGACCATCACGACGACTGGAATGCGTGGGGCGTCGAGCAGGTCAACTGGCTTCACGCGAACGACCGCATGTTCGAAGAGCGCGACCACATCCACACCGCGCTCTACAAGTATGCGGGTGAGGCCAATGCTCCGGGTAGCTCGATGCCCGTCGAGCTCGCGCTCGACCGCGCCTACGCCGGGATGATCACGCTCATCGGCGAGATGGCCGACGGCGTCGATGCCGGGCAGGTGACCGCGTGGCTCGACGGGTTGCCGTGCCCCGGCGACGTCGCGCTCGTCGGCACGCCGCTGCCGCTGCGCGGCGACCGCCCCGCGGATGTTCCCGACACACAAGCCGACAACCGCGTGTTGATCATGGCGTGGATCGACGGCCATCGGGGCCGGTGGCCAGCGCGTGGCAATGCCGTGCTCAAGGCGTTCGACAAGCACTTCGCCGGACTCGGCGATGCGTTCGCGGCAGCCGGGCTTGGCCAGATCGTGTTCGCGTCGCCGTTCCTATCGACCGTCCCCGGAACCGACACCTACACCGACCAGCTCTGGTAATCGGCTGCCCGAAGGGGTCAGACCTCGAAGGTGGTGCCACTCACGCGGATCGATTGGCCGATGATGTCTTCACTGATCGCGCTAGCCGCGAGATCCGCATCGGCCGCGACGGCTACACAGCGCGTGCTGTCGGGGGTGTCGGCGATCACCGCGACCGTTGCCGGCGTCTGCTTCTCGTACAGCACGGTGTAGGTGGCGATGGTGGCCGGTCCGGTGTATCCCGAGATGGATTCGACCACCGGCGTCGCCGCCTTGGCCTGCTCCTTGAGATCGCCGAAGAGCGGACCGGCCTCGAACGGCGTAGTGGACCACACCGAAAGCCCAGGCTTCGTCAGCAGGCCACTCACCGCACCGACCACACCGGTCTCCCCAGGGTGATCACGAAGACGAACCGCCATCTCCCCCGTCTCGTGGAATACGAAGCTGTTGAGCGGACCACCTGCGAACGCCATCCCGCCGGTGATGGTCGGGACGGAGTCGAGCGGGAAGCCCAACTCGCGCTGCTGGATCCGGACCGCAACCGGGAAGCAGCTGTAGAGCTCGGCGTGCTCAAGACTGCTCAAGGGACGCCCGATATGGCCAACCGCCGCCTCACCGAGCACCTTCATCGCTTCCCATCGGTGCATGTCGCGCCGGCACGAGAGCGAGACCGCGAGGGTTGACTCGACCGCCACGTGCGGGAAGACGCAGCGCTCTGGGTCGATCCCGTGCTCACGGGCGACGTCGACCGAGCAGAAGAGCAGCGCGACCGACTGGTCGACATTCATCTGGGTGACGTGCCACTTGTTGTATGGGAACGCGATCGGCCTGTTCGCCGCACTCGGTCTGCGCAAGAACTCGGCCGTGCGTCCGCCTGCGAACAGCGCTCGCGGGTTCTTCCCAGCGACCGCATCGAACCCCTCATACAGGGTGGCGATGTCGTGTTGGTTCTCCTCCAGCGTCCGGCCCTCGGCGTGCCCGAGTGCGTTCTCGATGAGCGGGTACTGGTGAGTCGCCAGCACGACCCGTGCTTCTCGCTCGGACATCGTCATGAACTCATCCGCGACGTTGATCGGCCGATCTTCGTCGGGCTCGAGCTCGTGTTGGTCAGACTCGGGGAGATCGATGCCGGCCCGCTGGGCCAGCACTTCACGTCGGCGAGCTTCCCCACCAACCACCATTGCAACATCGAGCTCGCCCGCGGCGATCGCCATGAGGGCCTCGTTGATCAAGCTCTGTTGCGGGATGCCCAGCGAGACTCGCACCGTGCGCGCCCGGTTGGCGCCGATCCGGCGCGCGACATGGCGTCCCGGCGCGGGATACGCCCAAGTGCCGCGCGCCACCAGGATTCGTTCGACCGCGGAAAGGATCTTCGGCACGCCGGCGTCGTCCCCCGCGGCTTGGGCCGCGCGGGCCATCAGGTCGATCACGTCGGCGCCCTGCGTCGGGTCGTCGGTGTCCTGACTCGTGAAGCCAACGCCGACCAGCACTGGATGACGTGGGTCAAGTGCCATAGAACGTCCGAGGCTACTGTCCCCGTTCTTCCATGCTGATCGACCACCATCTGCGCGGCACCCTCGACCAGATGCCTCGCGTTGCACGCGAACTCGAGGAACTCGGATTCGACGGGTTGTACACGGCCGAAGCAGCCCACGAACCGTTCTTCTCGCTCGCGCTCGCCGCAGAGCACACAAAGCGGGCGACATTGTTCACCAGCATCGCCATCGGCTTCGCTCGCAACCCGATGGACCTGGCACAGACCGCCGACACCCTCCAGCGCTTTGCCGGCGGACGGTTCGCTCTCGGGCTCGGCTCACAGATCCGTCCGCACATCGAGAACCGGTACTCGATGCCGTGGACCGCACCGGTGCCGCGCATGCAGGAGATGGTCGCGGCCATCAAGGCGATCCAACACGCGTGGCAGCACGCCGAGCCCCTCGCCTTTCGAGGCGAGCACTACCGCCACACGCTCATGACGCCGTTCTTCGATCCAGGTCCGAACCCGCACGGGCCACCACACATCTGGTTGGCCGGACTCGGTCCGCGCATGACCCGCGCCGCGGGCGAGTCGGCCGACGGGTTGCTCGTGCACCCGTTCCACTCGGAGCTGTATTTCCGCGAGCACGTGGTACCCGCCGTCGAGGCCGGTCTCGCCACGAGTGACCGCGCGCGCACCGACTTCTCGCTGTCGGCAACACCGATCTTGTGTACCGGAAGCACCGACGAGGAGGTTGAGCGCGCAATCGCCGGTGTGAACGTGTTGCTCTCCTTCTACGGCTCCACGCCGTCGTACCGCGTCACGCTCGACGCGCACGGATGGGGCGATCTCCAAGGTGAGCTCAACCGACTTACGAAGGAGGGGCGTTGGGACATCATCCCCACGCTCATCACCGACGAGGTGCGCGAGACCATCGCCGTGTGCGGCAAGCCATCTGAGATCGGCGCATTGGTGGCAGCGCGCTACGGCGATCATGTCGACCGCGTCGGGCTGTCGATCCCCTACGACGCGCCGCCCGCAACACTCGCCGCCGTCGTGGACGGGTTCCGATCATCATGAACACCGGACTCGACCGACGGGTAGCGCTTGTCACCGGGGGTGGGCGCGGCATCGGCCGTGGCATCGCGACGGCGCTCGCCGCCGAGGGCGCGGCGGTTGCCGTGAACGATCTGCACCGAGACCGTGCGGATGAAGTGGCGTCGGAGATCGTCGCCGCGGGCGGACGGGCCGCCTCCGCCATCGCTGACGTGACCGATCTCGCCGCCGTGCGCGCCATGGTGTCTGACGCCGAAACGACGCTCGGGCCAATCGACGTGCTCGTGAACAACGCCGGTGTCCCCGAGACGTTCGCGCTCCAACGCTTCCGGGACATGCCCGTCGAGGACTGGGACAAGTTCATCCAACTCAACTTGTACGGCGTCATCAATTGCATCCATGCGGTCGTCGACGGCATGTGCGACCGCGGTTGGGGTCGCATCGTCACGATCTCGTCGGAAGCCGGCCGCATCGGTGTGGGTTTCGGGATCTCGCTCTACGGTGCCGCCAAGGCCGGGGCGGTCGGCTTCTCACACCACCTCGCCACCGAGCTGATCGGCACCGGAGTGACCGTGAACTGCCTCTCGCTCGGGCTCATGGCCGCGTCAGCCGACGACGTGCGCCGCCCGCCGCCGCCGACCGTGCGCCTCGGCCGCCCAGAAGATGTGGCGGGCGCGGTGTGCTATCTCGCGTCGGATGCGGCAGAGTGGATCACCGGTCAGACGCTGCCGGTCAACGGCGGACATACAACAAGCTGAAGGGGAAGCAATGCCCAAGGGAGTGTTCCTGGCTCTGTCGAACGCGGCGAGCGACGACGTCGACGACGAGTTCAACCAGTGGTACGACGACGTGCACGCCAAGGAAGTGCTCGCACTTCCAGGCGTGAACTCGTGTCGCCGGTTCAAGCTGGCGTCTGCCCAGATCATGCCGGGCGACGACGCGGCTGGCCGCAAGTACCTCGCGATCTACGAGGTCGACGTCGACGACTGGCAGGCGTTCGCCGACGCGCAGATGACGGCGTTCGGCGAAGGCCGGATCACCGTGAACCCCGACCTCCTCCAGATGGACCCCATGGTCATGACCATGTGCTTCGAGGAGATCAGCCAGCCGTCTTAGTCAGCGCAGGCTGACCATCACGGCGACCATCTTCACGGGGAAGTCGTTGCGGTTGCGCCACGCGTGACGGGTGGTGCGCTGCACCACGCAGTCACCGGGGTGCAGCGTGACCTCCCCCGTATCGAGTTCAAGGCTGATCACACCTTCGAGGACCATCACGTAATCGATCGTCTGTGTGGTGTGGAAGCCATCGGCCTCCGTGCCTTCGATCACCCCGACTGCGTTCGCCATCGCCTCGCGCATCTGCGCGTCGGGCGGCACCTCGAAGACACGCCATGCCGTGCCACCCGCGGGCGGCTCCAGCACCATCATCCCGTCCTGCGGGTCGACGACCGCGCCGAGTCCCTTGGCGGGGTCGGTCACCCACACCTCAGCCCACTGATCGCCCCCGAACGCAGGCCCATCGGACAAGAACGTCGATCGTCCCTGCTCGTCAATCCCAGTCACGACTCTTCGCACCATGCGCGAGATCGTGCCACCTTCAGCCGGTGACCGCCGGGAGGATCGTGGTGGCGAAGGTGTCGAAGTTGGCGAGGACCTCGGCGCGGGTATCGCCAGGGACGGTGATGCACGAAGAGGTCACACCGGCATCGGCGAGCTCTTGGATGCTGTCGATCACTGCAGCCGGCTGCACCGGGGCATTCGTGAACATGTCGAGGCCCATCGGCATGAACGCGATCTCGAGCGGCGTCGACCGTCCGAACGACGCCGCATGCTCCTTGGCCTCGGCGATACGGGCGCGCAGGTCGTCGATGTTCTCGATCCCTGGCGTCCTCAGTCGCTTGCTGGCCTTGGCCGGGCTGGGCATCGGCACCCAGCCGTCAGCCAGCTCGATCGCGCGCCGCATCGCTCGCCGCGAGTTGCCGCCGATCCAGATCGGCGGTCCGCCGGGCTGCGCGGGCTTCGGCAGCATCGTGTTGCCTGCGGCCTGGAAGTGGCGACCATCCATCGCCACGCTCTCCCCCGTCCACGCGGCCCGCATGGCGATGATCGCTTCGTCCGTGAGTTCGTTGCGTTCGTCGTACGGCATCCCGAGCGCCGCGAACTCGCCCTCCATGTAGCCAGCACCGATCCCGAGGATCACGCGACCACCTGCGAGCACATCCAGCGTCGCGACGGTCTTCGCCAACATGAACGGGTTGCGATACGCGGGGATGCACAGGTTCGTCTGCAACCGCACCGTCGTCGTCGCGACCGCGGCCACGGTCAGGCACACGAACGGGTCGGGTGCGTGGTGCCCACCCGTCGCGAGCCACCGGTCCTCGGGGAACGGATGCTCGGTGACGAACACCGCATCGAAGCCCGCAGCCTCCGCCGCCCGAGACAGCTCGGTGATCGCATCGGCACTCACGAGCTCGTCGAAGTGCTCCACCCGATGCGTCGGAAGCTGCACCGAAACCTTCACTCGCGGACGTTCACTCGAGTGCCACGCCTTCGAACGCGATCGCGAGGTCGTCGCCCGGATCGGTCGAGCTGTGCGTACGTAGTGGCGTGTCTCGCAGCATCAACGCGAGGACGACACCGATCACGGCGATCGGCACGCATGCGAGGAACACGGAGTGCAGCGCATGCGAGAACGCCAGCGCTACATCGCGCTTGACCTCAGCGGGGAGCCCACGCAAGGTCTCGGGTCGACCGCGCAGATCACTCACGGTGAGTCCAAACCGCTTCGGGACCAACCGGTCGAGCCACACTGCGAGCCGGTCATTGAAGATGCTCCCGAGCAGCGCGAGGCCGACCGCACCACCGAACTGCCGGCAAAACATCGACATCGACGTCGCGACCCCGATGTCACGGAGCTCGACCGCGTTCTGAATGGCGAGAATCAGTACCTGCATCGCGAGCCCCATCCCGAAGCCCAGGACGCCGCCGGCGAGCAACGCCTCCCACGCTTCGGTGTCCGGACCAAGGCGCAACAGGAGCAGCACCCCACCCGTCGCGATCACAGCCCCGACGATCGGGTACAGGCGATAGCGACCGGAGCGCTGCACGAGCCGTCCGACGATCACGGTGCCGACGACGGACCCGAACATGATCGGGATCAGGTAGAGGCCGGAGTCACCAGGGCTTACGCCGTTCACGAACTGCAAGAAGGCCGAGACGAAGTACAACGCAGCGAAGAAGATCAGCCCCGCGCTCACATTCATCAGGAGCGTCACCCGCGCCACCGAGAGTCGGAACACTCTCGGCGGAAGGATCGGCTCGGGCGCACGCCGTTCGCGGGTGACCAGTGCCACCACGAACACGACGGCACCGAGGGCCAGTGCGACGATCAGGGCCGACCCCCATGGCTCGCGCGAACCTCCCCAGCTCGTCAGCAGCACGATGCACGTCACCGCGCCGACCGAGAGTGCGGCGCCGGCCCAGTCGATGCGATGCAAGCTTCGGCGCGCCGGCAACACGAGGCGTCGAAGAACGATGCTGACCGAGATCGCTCCCAACGGGAGGTTCACGAGGAACGCCCATCGCCACGACGCGTGCTCCGTGAAGACCCCGCCAACCAGCGGACCGGCGATGCTCGAGAACGCGAAGACGAACCCCGAATAGCCGATCCATCGAGGGAGCTCTCGTGCCGGTACGAGGTCGCCGAGCATCGCCATGGGCAGCGACACGAGACCACCAGCACCGATGCCTTGCAGACCACGGAAGATGATCAGCTCCGTCATCGACCCCGCTGCACCGCAGAGCGCCGATCCGGTGAGGAAGAAGAACATCGCCGCCATGAAGATCCGCTTGCGGCCATAGAGGTCGCCGAGCTTCCCGTAGATCGGCATCATCGCCATGCCGCCGAGCAGGTATGCGGTGGTGATCCACGACAGGTCACGCAGCCCGTGGAGATCGCCCACGATCGTCGGCGTCGCGGTCGCGACCATCGTGGTATCGAGCGCGGCTAAGGCGTTGCCGAGCATGAGGCCCACGAAGACGACCACCACCTGCGGTGATCGCTTCTCAGGCATACGATGCCGATCGTAGAACCTGTTCTAGCGAGCAGCGGGTCCAGTCAGCCAGATCGAAAGCAGCCAGATCGAAAGCAGCCAGATCGAAAGCAGCCAGATCGAAAGCAGCCAGATCGAAAGCAGCCAGATCGAAAGCAGGAGGAACTGTGGGCGAGTTCACGCGAGACGAGATCGAGCAGGCATTCCAAACATTTCAGGATCGCGCCAAGGCCGCCGGTAAGAGCCACGACTGGAACGAGTGGTCGGAGTGCTTCACCGAGGACGCCGACTACTACGAGCACCACTACGGCCGGATGAAAGGTCGTGCGGAGATCCTCAGCTGGATCCAGTCCACGATGAACGAGCCGTTGTTCGCCGAGATGACCGAGTTCCCGATCGACTGGTACATGATCGACGAGGAGCGCGGCTGGATCATGTGCCAGGTGGCCAATGTCATGGACGACCCCGGCGACGGCAGCGACCACCGTGAGTACAACTGGACGCTCCTCCACTACGCGGGCAACGGCCAGTTCTCCTATGAAGAGGACATGTACAACCCGACCGAGTTCGGCGAGATGGTGAAGACCTGGCTGTCGGCCAAGAAGGCTGCCACCAAGCAGTAGGTCACCCTGAACTAGAACGCGTTGCATTTTTCGGGGCTCCCTCAGTACGATCCCCCGGTCCGTCTTGTGACGTCCGGTATCTGAGGAGCGCTCCATGGAGTTCGGGATCTTCAACAGCCTCTACACGCCCCACCAGGCGTACGACGGCGTGGACGACCAGTGGGCCGTCGAGCACCAGCGCTTGATGGACGAGGTCGCCTGGACGGTCGCGTCCGACAAAGCCGGCTTCAAGTACTCGTGGGTGACCGAGCACCACTTCCTCACGGAGTACTCGCACCTCTCGGCCAACGAGGTGTTCATGCCCTACGTGCTCGCGAAGACCGAGAACATCCACGTCGGCAGCGGCATCATCAACGTCACTCCCCCGGTGAACCACCCGGCACGCGTCGCCGAGCGTGTGGCAATGCTCGACGGCCTCTCCGAGGGTCGTTTCGAGTTCGGGGTGGGGCGTGGCTCCTCGTCGACCGAGCAGCTCGGCTTCAACATCGAAGACCCAGAGCTGACGAAGAAGATGCTCGACGAGGTCATGCCCGAGTTCAAGAAGATGTGGCGAGAGAACAACTACTCCTTCAAGGGAGAGTTCTTCTCGATGCCACCGCGCAACGTCTTGCCGAAGCCCTATAGCGACCCACACCCACCGATGTGGATCGCCGCCGGTAACCCCGGCACGTTCGAGAAGGCGGCGCGGATGGGTCTCGGCGTCCTGTGCTTCACGACGGGTTCACCCGAGACGCTCAAGCCGCTCATCGATGTGTACAAGAGCACAATCGACAAGGCGGAGCCCGTCGGTGAGTACGTAAACAACAACGTCATGGTCACGAGTCAGATGCTGTGTCTCGAGGACGGACAACGCGCCCGCGACATCGCGTGCAACATGACGTCGGGCTACCAGAACTCGCTCGTGTTCAAGTACCTCGATACGTTCCCGAGGCCCGAGGGCATTCCCGTCTGGCCGGCCCTCATCCCCGAGCCCACCGTCGACATGCTCGACCAGGCCATCGCCGCGCGCCTCGTGATGGTTGGCACGCCCGACGAGGTCGCGCCGGCCGTGAAGGCGTACGAAGACGCGGGGGCCGACCAGGTGACATTCGGCATGCTGTCGACCACGATGCCGATCGAGGTCGCCATCGAAGCGGTCGAGACGTTCGGCAAGCATGTGATCCCGCAGTTCGACAAGGACAAGGTCCATTCCACGACTCGCCAGCGCGAGGCGTACGCCGCGAAGCGGGGGCCGCGGGCCAAGACTGAGCTCGGTCACGTGCTCGACGAGGTTCCGACGTAGATCGAGCATGGCGACCGCCGTTACTCGAACTACATGATGCCGAGCTCGCTCACCGGTCGAGTCGCTCTGGTCACCGGTGCGAGTCGTGGCATCGGTGCTGGGATTGCGCAGCGGTTGGCAGCCGAGGGAGCGGCGGTCGGGATCACTGCTCGGACGCTCACGAGCGCGCCCGACGCGCCGCTGGCGGGATCGCTCGAGGAGACGCTCGAGCTGATCCGCGCGGCTGGTGTACCGACCGTTGCAATCGTTGCCGATCTCGCCGACGCCGACGACCGCGCTCGCATCGTGCCTGCGGTCGAAGCGGAGCTCGGACCGATCGATGTACTGGTGAACAACGCGGCAGCCGCCATGTACATGCCGAACACCGAGATCTCGTTGAAGCGCCGACGTCTCACCTTCGAGCTCAACCTCCACGCCCCGATCGACCTCGCGCAGGCTGTCTTGCAAGGGATGCGAACCCGAGGCGAAGGGTGGATCGTCAACATCTCGAGTGCGACCTCGAAGCACCCGACGGGTCCACCATTCGACCCCGGCGTCGGAAAGCTCGGTTTCACCACGGGCACATATGGCGCGTCGAAAGCTGCACTCGAACGCTTCACGACCGCGCTAGCGGCGGAGCTCTACGGTGACAACATCGCAGTGAACTCACTCGCGCCAGTCGCCGCGGTGCGCACACCGGGCGCCGACCTGCTCGTGGGCGACGTGATGGACGCCAACCCCAACATCGTGGAACCACTCGAGTTGTTCGTGGAGGCCGTCGTCGCCCTTGCCACGTGCGACCCGGCAACCACCACCGGGCGCATCCTCTCCTCCCGCCCGTTCCTCACCGAACTCGGCCGAGAGATCCGCGCCCTCGACGGCGGGCCCTTCCAGAGCTAACCCACCATTCTCGGCAAGACCCTCAGTCTGCGCGTTCGAGGCGCCAGCCGTCTTCGTGCATCCAGAGGCGGTGGCGGGGACCGGGGGCGTCGAGATCGCCGGAGTCGTAAGCCACATCTCCTTCCCAGATCGTGGCCATCACGCCGCCGGCTTTCCCCATATGGGTCTCGTGGTACTGCGGCTCGCGTGCGTGAGCATCGGCCATGAGCGCGTCCAACGACGCAAACTCGCTGAGGTAGTGCAAGGTCATCCACGTCGGGGGTGCGAGCTCG
>SHVJ01000048.1 GCA_009694295.1 Acidimicrobiia bacterium | reverse complement strand
CAACACGAAGTCGCGCACCTTCACCGAGAGCTCGCCCTTGCGCGTCTTCATCGCGGTGCCACTCACACCGATCCCGTCGCCGCGATCGAGGTCGTCGAACGCTTCGTGCGCTTCTTCGCCTACTTCCTCGCGCGACACGAAGAGCTGCACGGAACCCGACCCGTCGCGCAGCGTGCCGAACGTGAGCTTTCCCTGACGCCGCTTGAGGAGCAGCCGCCCGGCGACGCGCACCTCGTCGGCTGTCACTGACCCGTCCTCGATGCCATCCCAGCGCTCGTGCATCTCGGCTGCGGTGTGCGTGCGGTCGAACCGCACCGGGTACGGATCGGTCCCAGCAGCCCGCAGCGCGTCCAGCTTGGCAATCCGCCGCGCCCGTTCGTCGACCGGCCCCTCGCTCACGACCCCACCCCACGAATGTGCGTCACTTTCCCGCGACTATCGCGGGGAAATGACGCAAGTTCGGAAATCACTGGTTGCGCTCGAAGATGATGCGCAGGCCTTGGAGGGTGAGCCAGGGCTCGTAGTGCTGGATCGTCTTGGAGTGCGGGATGATCGACACGGCAAGACCGCCGGTGGCGACGACCGAGCAGTCGCCGAGCTCGGCCTGGAAGCGCTCAACGAGCGCGTCGACCTGTCCGCTGAACCCGTAGAGGGCGCCCGACTGGATCGACTCGACGGTCGACTTGCCGATGACGTGGCGCGGCTCGACGAGCTCGACGCGCCGCAGCGCGGCGGCCCGCTCGAACAGCGCGTCCATCGAGATCTCGATGCCGGGGAAGATCGCGCCGCCCAGGTACTCACCTTCGGGGCTGATCGCTTCGATCGTGTTCGCGGTGCCGAAGTCGACGACGATCGATGGGCCGCCGTAGAGGTCGTACGCCGCGACCGCGTTAGCGATGCGGTCGGCGCCCACCTCCTTGGGGTTGTCGTAGAGGATCGGCATACCGGTACGGATGCCGGGCTCGAGCACCAACGGCGTGAACCCGAAGTAGCGCTCGCACATCTGTCGAAGCTCGGTCGTCACACGGGGGACGCCCGACGAGATCGCCATGCCGCTGATCTGCGACTCGAACGAAAAGCCATGGAAGCCGAGGAACTGTTGGATCATCAGCGCGAGCTCGTCGGCGGTGCGCTCGGCCACCGATGCGATACGCCAGTGGTCGGCCAGCTCCTTGTCGTTGAAGAGACCGATGACGGTCTGGGTGTTCCCGGCGTCGATGCAGAGCAGCATGAGATCGCTAGTGGATCGTGAGATCGAGGCCGATGTCCAATGCGGGCGCCGACTGGGTGATTGCGCTGGTGGAGATCACGTCGGCGCCGGACGCGGCATAGTCGGCCACGTTGTCGAGCGTGATCCCGCCCGAGATCTCGACGATCGTGGCGGGGCGGCCGCTCTCACGCACGATCCGCACGCAGTCGGCGGCTTCGGTCGGCGTCATGTTGTCGAGCATGACCATGTCGGCGCCCGCGGTCACCGCCTCCACAACCTGCTCGGCCCGCTCGCACTCCACTTCCACGCGCAAGTTGGGCGCTTGCTCTCGAGCCAGCTTCACCGCGCCCGCCACACCGAGCGACCCGAGATGGTTGTCCTTCACCAAGACCATGTCGGAGAGCGAGCCGCGGTGGTTCGCCCCACCGCCCGCTCTCACCGCTGCCTTCTCGAGCGCACGCAAGCCCGGCAGCGTCTTGCGAGTGTCCCAGATCTGCACGCGCCCCGACGCGGCGGTCACGAAACGGTGCGTGAGCGAGGCGACACCGGAAAGATGACAGAGGAAGTTGAGCGCGGTGCGCTCGCCGGTGAGCACGGGGCGCAGCGGACCCGAGATCGTGCCAATGACCGTGCCCGGCTCGAGTGGCGCGCCGTCGTCCAACACCAGCGCAACGTCGATCGACTCGTCGAGCTGGGCGAACGTCTCGGTCACGCACGCAGTACCGGCCAATACGCCCAGCGCGCGCGCATTGAGGACCGCGCTCCCGCGTGCACTCTCGGGCAGCAGTGCTGCGGTCACGTCGCCCAGCGGACCGAGGTCCTCGGCGAGGGCGAGCTCGACCGCGTCGCGCACGACGTGAATGGGCGCCTCGTAGTCGCTCATCGACGCGCGTCGGCGCTCATCGAGTGGGAGCCACCTCGTGGAGCGGTGCGAAGACGGGTTCCGACGCTCCCGTGAAGAAGAACCGCCCGAGGAAGGCCAGCGAGGTCTCGGGGAAGTCGAGTCGGGTGTGCGTGCCACGCGACTCCTCTCGGGCCAGCGCGGCTCGCACGAGGGCCAGACTCACGTCGCGGAGGTTTCGATCCTCCTCGCTTCCGGGCCGCATCGCGAGAAGTCCCTTCAACGCGCTACGAAGCGACTCGGCGTCACGCAGCACACCGGCGAAGCGGGTCATGACCTGTTGCAACGCATCGCGACTGGTCGATCCGGTGGTGTCGAGCGGGGCTTCAGGAGCGGGCGCGTGCCCGAGCGGCAGTGCATCGCCGGCGAGTAGATCGCCGAGCACACCCGTGGCCTCGGGCGCCGACTTCCCCCGTTCGATCGCTTCGACGATGCGCGAGCCGAACACGAGACCGTCGAGCAACGAGTTCGACGCGAGACGGTTCGCGCCGTGCACACCCGAGTTGGCGGCTTCGCCGCACGCCCACAAGCCAGGGAGCGTGGTCGCGCCGTCGAGGTCGGTACACACACCGCCCGAGACGTAATGCGCGGCGGGCGCGCACGGGAGCCAGTCCTTCGACGGGTCGAGCCCGATCGACCCGACGGCCTTCGTAATCGTCGGGAAGCGCGTCGAGAACCCAGGGATCGCCGTCGCGTCGAGCCAGAGGTGATCGAGGTTCCGTTCGACCAGTCGACGAGCAATGGCGCGCGCCACGATGTCGCGCGGTGCGAGATCCGCGAGCGGGTGCTCATCAGTCATGAATGCAAGCCCGTGCTCGTCACGCAGCACGGCCCCTTCGCCGCGCAGCGCCTCCGAGAGCAGTGGGCGCGGCATCGACGGATGGTGCAACGCCGTCGGATGGAACTGCATGAACTCAACGTCGGCGACCGCCACACCGGCCCGCAACGCCATCGCGGTGCCGTCGCCGGTCGAGAGCGTGGGATTGGTCGTGACGGCAAAGCACTGCCCGGCACCGCCCGTGGCGATGATCGTGTGGTGCGCTCGAATCTCTTGGCGGGTGCCGTCGTCGTCCTCGACGAGCACGCCAACGGCTCGACCCTCTTCCACGATCACGTCGAGTGCGAACCACCGCTCACGCAGCTCCGCCGCGGTCGCCCGCACCCCGGCGACGAGTGCCCGTTCGACTTCCGCGCCCGTGGCGTCGCCACCCGCATGCAGGATGCGCGCCACGGAGTGACCGCCCTCACGGGTGAGTGCGTAGGCGTCGGCGTCGGCAACCCGGTCGAAGTGCGCGCCGAGGGCGACGAGTTCACGGATCCGATCCGGGCCCTCGTGCACGAGGATGCGGACGGCGGCCCTATCGCACAGGCCCGCGCCCGCAACGAGCGTGTCGTCGAGGTGGAGGTCGGGACTGTCGACGTCGTCCTCGAGCACGGCCGCGACCCCGCCCTGGGCGTACTGCGTGGCCGACGCTCCGAGCACGTCCTTGGTGACCACAACGACCGAGCAGCCGGTGCGCGCCGCACGTACGGCAGCGGAAAGCCCGGCGACGCCGCCCCCGAGCACCAGCACATCGTGCATCGCTAGAGCCTAAAGGGGATCGAGGCTCGGGAGGTCGGCGTTCACCGAGCCCGCGGCGATGGTGAAGGTGGCGTTGTCGATGAGGCGGGTTGTTCCGATGCGCACTGCCATCGCGATCACGTGCTCGACGCCGTCTTCGAGCTGGTCGACGGGCGCGAGGTCGTCGGCGCGAACGACCTCCACATACTCGAGGTTCGCCATGGGCTCGGCCACGATCAGATCGGCTGCAACCGCACGAACGCGGGACGCGTCGCGCTCTCCTCCCGACATCGTCTCGATGGCCGCCGTGAGCGCACGGAACAGCACGGTGGCAGCGTGGCGTTCATCGGGCACCAGGTACGCGTTGCGGCTCGACATGGCCAGGCCGTCGCGCTCACGCACCGTCGAGACGCCCACCACCTCGATGGGGAGGTTCAGATCTTCAACGAGCCGGCGCACGACGACGAGCTGTTGAAAGTCCTTTTTCCCGAAATACGCGGTACACGGGCCGACGATTGAGAACAGCTTCGTCACGACCGTGGCCACGCCACCGAAGTGGTGGGGCCGCGAGATGCCGCACAGACCCTTCGCGACCTCCGACACAGTCACGGTCGTCAACCCAGGGCGCGGATACATCTCCGCAACCGTCGGTGCGAAGAGGACGTCGACTCCCTCGCCGGCTGCCGCCTTTGCATCACCTTCTGGGTCGCGTGGATACGCGTCGAGATCTTCACTCGGACCGAACTGCGTGGGGTTCACGAACAGGCTCACGACGACGAGATCGTGGGCTGCGCGCGCCGTGCGCATGAGCGTGAGGTGCCCCTCGTGGAAGAAGCCCATCGTCGGCACCAGCGCAACGGTCTTGTCGGCACGCCGCACCTCGTCGCACCGGGCTCGAGCTGCGACGATGTGCTCGAGCGTGATCACGCGAGCACCTCTCGGAGCGAGGTGTCGTTGCGCCCCGTGAGCCGATACGCGGCAGCGGCGAGCGCGCGGTACGCGGGGCGCTCGTCGTCGGGGATCGCATCGAGGTGGCCCAGGACGGTCGCGACATCGCCGCGCGCTACAGGCCCGGTGAGCGCCGCCGCCGGCCCAACCTCGAACGAGTGCTCGACCGCGGATCGAGTCATCGGCTCGAACGCTGCGAAGGGCACGTTGGCCGCGGCAGCCAGTCGCTCGACCTGGCCGAGCAGCGCGACGACGTGGTTCGACGCGATCACGGCGGCAGCGTGGTACATCGCGCGGTGGTCGTCGGCGACCGCGAACGGGTGCATCCCGACCGCGCGCGCCAGCTCGGCGACGAGCGGCGGACCAGCCACGGCGGCCCACGCGCCGACGACCGGCGCGTCGGGAGTCGGGAGCGTCTGGAGTGGATGCAGGGCGCCCACCTGCACGTCGGGTCGGGCCTTGACCAGCGGCACGAAAGCGGCGAGCCCATGCACGCCCGAGAGATGCAGCACCAGTGCGTCGGGCTCGAGCGACTGGGCGATCGCGCCCGCGGTGGCCCCGATTGCGTCGTCGGGGGTTGCGATCAGCACGAGACCGGCACCTCGCCCGGCGAACTGCACCGGCGCGACGCGCGCCTCGAATCGGGCCGCAGCGATGCGCGTCGACTCGGCGTCTGGCGTGCGCCCGGCGACGTTGACCACACGATGACCCGCGTCGACGAGCGCGCGGGCGACGGCAGTTCCGGCCCGACCCGGGCCGACGAGGGCGATGTCCATGGGAACCTCTCGATCCAGCCCCAAGCGGGTGCCGGTCGGTTATGGCACTCGCAAGGTTAGGTCGGTACGGCGCACCCCGGGCCAAGGGTTCGGAGATTGCTCGATCGCGGGATCGAGTTCTGCAAGCGGCGCCATCACGAATCCCCGCTCCCACATGCGCGGATGCGGCACCTCGAGGTCGGGTTCGTGGATCTCCTCGTCGCCCACGAGCAGCACATCGACGTCCAATGTTCGAGGGCCCCAGTGCTCGACGCGCACGCGATCGGCGGCAGCTTCGAGTGCGTGCGCCACGTCGAGCAGCGCGCGAGCGCTGAGGATCGTGTCGATCGCGACCACGGCGTTCAAGAACTCGCCTTGTTCAGGTCCGCCCACGGGATCCGTCGCGAACACGCCCGACACACCGGTCACGTCGACCCCGTCCGTCGCTGCGAGCCCGTCGACCGCCCCCTGGAGATGAGCCAGCCGATCCCCCAGATTCGACCCAACCCCCAGGTACGCGCGCCTGTACCCCGCGGTTCTTGGCACGTTCACGCCCGCTGAGCGAGGGCGGGTTCTAGGAATCACTGCAACATCTTGGTGGGCGGTGAGGTTCGCTCGGCGGAGAGGGGTTGCAGGTGATGAAGGGTCGGTGGCGGCGTCTGGATGCTCAGACCAGGCGGGAGATCATCCGGTTGGCGGCGAGTGGCTTGTCGTATCGAGAGATCGTCGATGCGTTGGACTCGTCGTTGGGCACGGTTGGTCGGGTGATCCGCGGGTTGGGTGGGGTGTATCGCCGGGAGCTGTGGGTGGTGTCGCCAGCGCGGTTGTCGTTGGATGACCGAGTCGAGATTCAGCTCGGGGTGGGTTCGGGTGAATCGTTGCGGGTGATCGCGGCGCGGGTCGGGCGTCACGCGTCGACGGTGTGCCGGGAGGTCAACCACAACGGAGGCCGGGCGGGGTATCGGGCGTTGGTGGCCCAGAACGCGGCTCAGGATCGGGCCCGGCGACCCAAGCCGACGAAGTTGGCGAGCCGGCCCGGGTTGTGCGCGAGGGTGGTAGCGGATCTCGAGTTGCGGTGGTCGCCAAGTCAGATCGCCCGCCGGTTGCGGTCCAATTTCCCTGACGATCCGGAGATGTGGGTGTCGCACGAGACGATCTATCAGTCGTTGTTCGTGCAAGGCCGCGGGGAGCTGCGCCGCGAGCTGACCCGCTGCCTGCGTTCGGGTCGCACTCAACGTCGACCCCAAGGCCGGGGGGTGCGTCCGAGTCGGATCCCCGACATGGTCATGATCTCCGAGCGGCCCGCCGAGGTCGAAGACCGCGCGGTGCCCGGCCATTGGGAAGGCGACTTGATCGTCGGCAAGAACAACCGGTCCCAGATCGGGACCCTGGTCGAGCGGTCCACGCGTTACGTGATGCTCATGGCCTTGCCCGACGGTCGAACCGCCGAACAGGTACGCGCCAAGCTCACCGAAACCGTGCAACGACTCCCCGGTGAGCTCTGGCGAACCTTGACCTGGGACCAAGGCAACGAGATGGCCCATCACCGCGAGTTCACCGTCGACACCGGCGTGCAGGTGTACTTCTGCGACCCGCACAGCCCCTGGCAACGCGGCTCCAACGAAAACACCAACGGCCTGCTACGCCAGTACTTCCCCAAAGGCACCGACCTGTCCCGATACACCCAAGACGAACTCGACGCCGTCGCCCGCCAACTCAACGGACGACCTCGACAAACCCTCAACTGGCTGAAACCCTGCGAAGTACTCACCAAGCTCATTGCAACGACCGCTTGACCCAGCCGAGCGTCAGCGTGCCGAAAAGCCGTTCAAGGTGGGCCCGGGTCACCGTTCGATGCGGACGGCGACGTGGTCGACCATGGCGCGCACGGGCGGATGCAGCTTGCGCACGGTGACAGCGACGCCGGTGACGCGGTCGTCGGTGCAACACACCTCGGCGATGCGGGTCGCGAGTCGCTCGAGGAGCTGGTACCGCTCGGAGCGCACGACGCGACTGATCGCCTCCGACACCGCGGCGTAGTCGACGGTGTCGTCGATCGCGTCAGACTCACCGGCCTTCGAGAGATTGACCGTGAGCTCGACGTCGACCTCGAACGGCTGTGGACGCGTCTGCTCTTCGGGCAGCACACCATGCACACCGAGCTCTCGCAGACCCGCAATGACGATTTTGCCCATGACGTGCCTCAGGACGGCGGGTTGACGAGCCCGGCGCTGATGGTCGCCGCCACGATCTCGCGCCCGGGTGCACCGAGCTCGCGCCCGGTGATCTTCTCCATCATGACGATCGCGTGCGGACCTTCCTGCACGACACCCGCGTAGAGCAGATATCCGGTAAGCACCCCCACCAATCGCTCACCGAACTCTTCGTGATGGATGAGGACCTTCTCCAGCGGATCGTCGAGCCACTTCTTCAGGGTCTTGAACGTGCGCTCGAGCGAGAGCGGCCGGTCGTCGTGGCGGCCAAGTGGCACGTGCTCGTACGGCAACCCGGCTTCGTCGTATGCGTGCAGGTTGTGTGGGGAGTCGAGCAGCGAGAGCACGTGCGTGAAGCCGTGCCCGACGAGCCAGATCAGCTCCTCTTGGCGCCGGACCTTGCGGTGGTTACGCGCAAAGCCGCCGGGTCGCTCCGACGCCGCGAGGCGGTCGGTCACGATCCACGCGAACCCACGAGGCTCGAGCCCCTGCGCCCACCTTCCTCGCATGGTCATGCTGCTTCCATCTCCCGCATCACTTCGAGCAACGCGATGGCTCGCGCTGCGGGACGCACGTCGTGGACCCTCACGATCCGGACACCACGATCGACCGACCACACCACGGTCGCCAGCGTGGCGTCGTCGCGATCGGTAGCCGGCACCTCCTCGCTCAAACCGCCGACACCGCGCATCAGCGTGCCGAGGAACGACTTGCGCGAGGTACCGATCATCACGGGCACGCCGACCCGATCGCACAAGAGCCGGATCTCGGCGAGCAGCGTGAGGTTGTGCTCCGCAGTCTTTCCGAATCCGATGCCGGGGTCGGCGGCGAGCGCGCCTTCGGCGATACCCGCGGCGCGCGCCGCCTCGAGACGGGTGACAAGGAAGTCGCCCACCTCGGCCGTCACATCGTCGTAGTGCGGATCCTTTTGCATGGTGCGCGGCTCACCGACCATGTGCATCAGCGCGTATCCCGCACCCGCAGCCGCCGTCACAGCCAGCATTTCGGAATCGAGCATCCCCGCCGACACGTCGTTCACGATCACGGCTCCCGCGTCGAGCGCGGCGGCAGCAACCGCGGCCTTCGTGGTGTCGATGCTCACCGGCACCCCCGCTTCCGCAGCCAAGCGCCGTACGACGGGAATCACTCGATCGAGCTCGTCGCGTTCGGTCACTGGGTCGGCGCCGGGTCGCGTCGACTCTCCCCCAACGTCGAGGAGATCAGCACCGGCTACGACGAGGTCGAGACCGTGCGCCACCGCGCTTTCGGGGTCGAGATACCGACCGCCGTCCGAGAAGGAGTCGGGGGTCACGTTCACAATGCCCATCACGGCGGGGCGCGCACCACAGACCGTCGACCACTCGAACACGCGGCGCAGCGTACCGGCGCAATCGGCGCGCACCCTCCGCCTTCCCCAAGAACTTTTGCGTGCTCGAGCGGGCCCTGGGACCCACTGACAGTGTGCTTGACATCTATGTGTTTCACACTGTATGTTCCTCTCATGAGCGAAACAGGACGAGGACGACGGAGGTCCGGGCCCCCAGGACCCGGGTTCCATCCCCACGGGCCGCACGGCCGGCGGGGCGGAGCCCGGTGTCGCTGGCGAGTGCCAGAGGGTTGGGAGGTGCACGCCCGCATCGAGCGGTTCGTGGAACCGGCCCTCCTCCTGGTGCTGCGCGAGGGCGAGACCCACGGGTACGACCTCGCCGACGCCGTGGCTGCGATCGCACCCGACGACCGGGTGGATCTCGGCAACCTGTATCGCTTGCTGCGCACGCTCGAGGAGGAAGAGATCGTTACGTCACGTTGGCGCGACGACCTTCCCGGACGTTCGAAGCGCAGCTACGACCTCACCGAAGCGGGCAGGAGCCTGCTGGACGAGTGGGCAACCGCGTTGGCACGAGCCAACGACGGCATCGACGCATTCATGCGTCGCTACCAAGAAGGAACCAAGTGATGCGAAGCGCACGATCGAAGATGGGGCACGGCCATCGTCATGGCCACCACATCCATGTCCATGTCCACCACGAGCACGGTCACCGCTGGCGCAAGCTCGACCCCGCCGAGAAAATCGCGCGGCTCGAGGAACACCAGCGTGATCTCGAGCAGGCAGCCGCAGACGTAGCGAGCAAGATCGCCAAGCTGCGCGAAGAGCCGACAGACGCGTGACCCGCGCCCACCCCGGCGCCGGCGTTACAGCCTGTTGCCGGGGTGGGTGATGAGGCTCATCGCCTCGGCTCGAGTTGCCGGGTTGGTCTTGAAGAGCCCGCGCACTGCGGATGTGACCGTCAGTGCGCCGGGCTTTTTCACTCCCCGCATCGACATGCAGAGATGCTCGGCTTCGATCATCACGAGCACGCCGTCGGGCTTGAGCTGCGCCATCAACGCGTCGGCGATCTGCGTGGTCAAGCGCTCCTGCACCTGAGGCCGCCGCGCGAACCCGTCGACGAGACGAGCGATCTTCGAGAGCCCGGTGATGCGTCCGTCGGGTCCGGGGATGTACGCCACATGCGCCCGACCCGAGAACGGCACGAGGTGGTGCTCACACGACGAGATCATTGCGATGTCGCGCACCATCACCATCTCGTCGTGATCCGCTTCGAACGTGATGTTGAGGTGTTCAGCCGGGTTCTCGTGCAGGCCACCGAAGATCTCTGCGTACATCGAAGCCATGCGCTCGGGTGTGCGCTTGAGGCCGTCGCGTTCGGGGTCTTCACCGATCGCCACGAGGATCTCGCGCACCGCCTTCTCAATGGCCGGCTTGTCAATGGGATTGCTCACGACGTTCCTCTCCGAGTAGGTGTGCGCTTCTCCGACGCCGCGGCGTGACCCAACCGACCGAGGCCGCGCCCGGTGAACGGCTGCACGCCGGCGAAGAGCTGCTGCACCCGATCCGTCTCGATCGTCTCATCGGCGATCAACTCGGTGACGAGCTCCTCTAGAACGTCGCGGTTCGCTTCGAGGATCTCCCGCGCGACACGGTGTGCGTCTTCCACGAGGCGGCGAACCTCGGCGTCGATGTGGGCCGCGACCTCGTCGGAGTAGTCCTGGGTGTTGTTGAGATCGCGACCGAGGAACACCTCGCCCTGTGGTTGGCCGAACCGCAACGGCCCGAGCTCCTCGCTCATACCGAATTCCGTGACCATCTGACGCGCGACGGTAGTGGCGCGATCGATGTCGTTCGACGCACCCGTCGTGGGATCAGCGAAGATCATCTCTTCCGCGGTGCGTCCACCCATGAGCATCGCGAGCTCGTCGACGAGCTCGCTCTTCGAGACCAGGAACTTGTCTTCGGTCGGCAGCGTGAGCGTGTAGCCCAGCGCACGCCCTCTCGGGATGATCGAGATCTTGTGCACGGGGTCTGAGTTCGGCAGTGCGTGGGCAACGAGCGCATGACCGCCTTCGTGATACGCGATGACCCTGCGCTCGTGCTCGGAGATGACGCGGCTCTTGCGCTCGGGCCCGGCCATCACGCGCTCGCTGGCCGCCTCGAGCTGCGGGAGCCCGATGAGCTTGAGGTTCTGGCGCGCTGAGAGCAGCGCGGCCTCGTTCATCAGGTTGGCGAGGTCGGCACCGGTGAACCCCGGCGTGCGGCGCGCGATCACATCCAGGTCGACGCCCGCCGCAATCGCCTTGCCCTTCGCGTGGACCTTGAGGATGGCTTTGCGGCCTTCGAGATCGGGGCGGTCGACCACGATCTGGCGATCGAAGCGCCCGGGTCGCAGCAATGCGGGGTCGAGGATGTCGGGACGGTTCGTCGACGCGAGGAGGATCACCCCGGTCTGCTGATCGAACCCGTCCATCTCCACGAGCAGTTGGTTGAGCGTCTGTTCACGCTCATCGTGCCCACCGCCGAGCCCAGCACCGCGGTGTCGCCCGACGGCGTCGATCTCGTCCACGAACACGATCGCCGGCGCGGCCGCCTTGGCTTGCACGAACAGATCGCGCACCCGCGATGCACCAACACCTACGAACATCTCGACGAAATCGGAACCGCTGATCGAGAAGAACGGCACTCCGGCCTGCCCGGCGACGGCTCGCGCCAGGAGCGTCTTCCCGGTGCCCGGTGGCCCGTAGAGCAACACGCCTTTCGGGATCTTGGCGCCGATGTCGCGGAACTTGTCCGGCGACTCGAGGAATTCTTCGATCTCGCGCAGCTCCTCGACGGCTTCGTCGAGGCCAGCCACGTCGGCGAACGTGACCGTGGGTTGATCCCGGTTGAACGCCTTGGCGCGCGACTTGCCGAAGCTCATCACGCGACCACCACCCTGCGAGCGGTTCATGAACCACAGCACGAACCCAACGATGAGCACGAACGGAAGCAGGTCGAGCAACAACGTGGTCCACACGCCCGACTGCTGCCCATCGACATTGAAGTCGATGATGTCGGCGTCGACGATCTCCTGGGTGATGCGCGACGTGTAACCACCCGGAAAGCGGGTCTCGAAGACGGTGCCGTTGCGCAGGTGCCCCCGCACCACGTGGTCCTCGTCGAGGAGTGTGGCGTCGACGACTCCGCCATCGGCAAGCCGAGCGTGCAGCTCGTCGAGCGAGAGCGGAATGGGATCGTCGGCCGCCTTGATCACCTGCACGAGGACGACCGCGGCGATCGCCGCGACGACGGCTGCGATCAGGAACGTGCGGTGCCTGGCTCCGGGCGTCCGCTTCACTGCGGCGATGAGCCGGTGTACTCATACACGGCGGGGAGGTTCCGATAGCGCTCCGCAACATCGAGGCCGTATCCGACAACGAACTCCGGCGGAATCGTGAAGCCCACGTACCTCAGGTCGAGATCGGTGGTCTGCAAGCCGTCCTTCACCAGCAGCGCGCACACCTCGAGCGAACGGGGATTGCGCGCCGCGAGGTTGCGTCGGAGGTACGCGAGCGTGAGCCCGGAATCGACGATGTCCTCCACGACGATCACGTCGCGTTCGGTGAGATCGAGGTCGAGGTCCTTGAGGATGCGCACGACGCCGCTCGTTCGCGTGGCCGATCCGTACGACGACACCGCCATGAAGTCGAACTCCACCGGCCGCTCGATCGCGCGCGAAAGGTCGCTCATGAACATGAACGCACCCTTGAGCACACCGACGAGCAGGGGCGCTCGTTCCGAGTAGTCGGCGGTGATCTCCTTGCCGAGCTCGCGGATGCGTTCCTGGAGCACGTCTTCAGCAACCACGATCTTGCCCAGGTTCGGATCCGGTCGATCCACTATTCGGGTCGATTCCGCTTCGGCATCCCGACCGTCCGGTCACGCCTTCGCTGCATCTCCATCTCCATCTCCATCAATCAAGACCCTATTCGGCGGAGACGTGGAGATGTCCCGCGCTGCGCCAGACCCGGCGCCCGCCTGCGACCTCGGTCGCGCGTACTTCTGAGCGCGCGACGGCGAGCACGCGCTCGACCTCGTCGAGCGACGGCGGAGGCGGTCCGAGCCAGAGGCGCACGGCACGGCGAGCGAGCACTGGTGGCATGGCAGCGAGCGGACGGGCCAAGCGATCACCATCCGCGGGCCACGCCACGGCCGCGAGCGAGTCAAGGTATTCCGACTCGTCGCGGAGGATCGCGGCCTGGCGGGCGAGGACGGGCACGAGGTCGCGATCGGCACCTTCAGACAACAGGGGCAGCACCTCGTGGCGGATCCAGTTGCGTCGCATTGCGAGGTCGTCGTTCGACGGGTCGCGCACTGGCTCGATGCCCAGTCGGGCGCAGATGGCCTCGGCCTCTGAGCGTCTGAGCTCCAGCATCGGTCGCACGATGTGACCGCGCCGAACCGCCATCGCGCCCAGACCCGCGGACGCGCTGCCGCGAAGCACGTTGAGGAGCACGGTCTCGGCCTGATCGTCGGCGGTGTGCCCAACGAGCACCGCGGTCGCGTCGAGTGCAACCCGAGCGCGCTCGAGTGCGGAGTACCGCGCGGCGCGGGCGCGGGCTTCGTAGTTCGGGCCGAACGGCTCGCTCACCGACTCGGCGCGGAATGCAACGCCCAGCCCTTCGGCCTGGGCGGCAACCGCCGCAGGTTCTCCCTCGCCGCCCGGGCGCGATCCGTGATCGACGTGAACCGCTATCGGCGCGAGCCCCACGGCGGTGGCTAGCGCGAGCAGCGCGAGCGAGTCAGGCCCGCCCGAGCATCCGACCACGACGGGTGCAACGACCCCGTCCAGACCAACGAGCCGCGGCAGCAGGTCGCCGAGTTCTGTGGTGCTCGCGCTCCTCACCCGATGATCGTACGCGGCCCGGGTTATGCCACCCGCGTGAGCCACGTCGACGGAGCGTTGAGCTCATCGAGCGTGGGGAGCGACTCAGGGGAACGCCATGCGACGTCGAGCGCTCGCGGTCCGGCTTCACGCTCGACCGCCTCGACGAAGGCCTCGCCCACCTCGTACTGACGCATCTTCGACTCGAGACCCAGCGCCTTGTAGACGATGCCGGTGCCGCCTTGGGTCTGGCGGCGCGACTGAAGCACGCGCGCCATGCGTTCCTGCCCGTCGACATGCTCACGACCGAGCTCGTTCATGACCCGATTCCCGTGACCCTCGAGCACCGACATGAGTGCTTGCACGCGTCCGAGCACGTCGCGGTGCTCATCCGTGGCCAAGAGCCCCACGATGCCGCCCTCGTCGAGTGGGTTGCGACCGTGGCGGATCTCGTCGACCGCGCGCAGCAAAGCGCGCACGAGGCGACGAGGATCGGCGTCGACGCTGCCGAGCGCCTGTTGGACGAGACCGAGGAAGTAGTCGCGCATCCATGGGACGGCTGTGAACTGCGCGCGGTGCGTGACCTCATGGATGGCGATCCACAATCGGAACTCGCGCGGTCGGAAGGCGAAGCGCTTCTCGAGCGCGAGCACATTGGCCCCGACGTAGTACACGGCATCGTCGACCGGTGTGCCGTCATCGTCGGGGACAAGCAGGTCGTACTGGCCGAGCACGCGCTGCGAGAACCAGCCGAGCAGAACGCCGAGCTCCGTGCCGGCCACGCGGCGACCAACGGCCGACACCGGCGAGTTGACCATGCGCTCGGCCATGCGTCCGGTGAGTGGTCCGAGCAAGCGACGCATCGATGCAACGTTGGCGTCGACCCACCCCTGGCGGTCGACGACCTGCGCGCGAGCGTCGCCCGGTGCGCGCAATCCGGTGTGCTCCGCCACCAGCGCCTCGGCGCGGGTGGTGACCTCTGCAAAGTCTTCGTGGAGCGACGCCGCGAGATACGAGCTCTGGAGTGGATCGCGACCGGCGACGCGCCGCGCAACCCGCCCAGCCAACACCCAGTCGACCGCGTCGGCAGGAGATGGCGCGTCGGCAGGAGATGGCGCGTCGGCAGGAGATGGCGCTCCGGCGAGCGCCGGGGCGGTCAATCGACCCGCCGGCCCCGCGACCTCGGGATGACGACCTTGCGCAGGTAGTTCACCGACATGTTGAGCAACATCCCCAAGGAGGCGACACCGAGGATCGGGCCGATCCAATAGAACCACTTGAACTGTTCGTCGGCGATCATGGTGACCAGTCCCCCTCTTCAGATCCTGATTCAAAGCCTATGGCGCCACTGATGCGCCGCCGCAGATCGTCGGGCGTCTGCTCCCGACATCGCTCCGCGATGATCATGCGGAACTCGACCTCGTAGACGAACCCACCGGCGCACGGAGGGCACTTGTTGAGGTGGCGGCGCATGTACCAACGGCGCCACACCGTCAGCTCACCGTCGAGATAGTGGTGCATCCGATAGGAGGCCTTCTCGCAGTCCATCACCCCTTGCTCCGCTCCCACTCCGCTACTTCCGCCTCGCTCCGCATCATCGTGGTCACGGCCGTGCTCAAGCTCTCGCAGGCTCTGGTTCGGGGAGCAGCCCTCGGTCGCGGGCAAACTCCCACAACCGCCGTTGGAGCTGCTTTCTTCCGCGATGGAGGCGGCTCATGACCGTCCCGATCGGCACCTCCATGATGTCGGCGATCTCCTTGTAGGAGAACCCCTCGACATCGGCGAGGAGCACCGCCATCCGGAACTGCTCGGGGAGCGACTCGAGCGCCTCCTTCACGACCTCGTCGGGCATGGCGTCGAGCACTTCGGTCTCGGGCGTGCGCTCGTTGTTCGCGGCCTCGAGGCCGCCCATGCGCCCGTAGAGCGAGTACTCCGCGACGTCGTCGAACTCGGTCTCTTCGGGGCGGCGCTTCTTGGCGCGATAGGTGTTGATGAAGGTGTTGGTCAGGATCTTGTAGAGCCACGCCTTCAGGTTGGTGCCGTCCTTGAAGCCGCCGAACCCGCGGTACGCGCGCAGGAACGTCTCTTGGACGAGATCCTCGGCGTCGGCCGGGTTGCGGGTCATGCGCATCGCGGCCGAGTACAACGCGTCCATGTAGGGCATCGCGAGCTCGGCGAAACGTGCTTGATCGGCCACGAGATCGAGCGTACCGGACCCCTCTGACAGTTTGGGCACCGGATTCTTCAGCGTCCTCTCAGGCCAGATCTCCCCGAAAGGTGGGGCCTGACCAGGGCGCCGGTACTGTCGAGCGCAGTGCCACGACTCGGGTACAGCTGGGGCGACACCGACGCCGAGCGCACGGCGACCTATCCCTGCGATCGCCTCATCGCCGAACCGCACCAGACGTGCCATCGAGCGATCGACGTGGACGCGCCCGCGCCGCTCGTCTGGCGCTGGCTCTGTCAGCTCCGGGCCGCGCCGTACAGCTACGACTGGATCGACAACCGGGGTCGCCGGAGTCCCCGCGAACTCACACCTGGACTCGACGATCTCGCGGTCGGTCAGCGGGCCGTCGTGATCTTCGAGGTCGCCAACTTCGAACGCGACCGGTCGATCACGTTGTACGCACCGCACTCGATCTTCGGGGAGCTCGCGCTGAGCTACTGCGTCGCGCCGAGCGCTCCGGATCGCTCCCGCATCACCGTCCGACTGATCGTTCGCTATCCCGGCAAGTGGCGGGTCATGCGCCATGTACCACCGATCGGCGATCTCGTGATGATGCGCAAGCAGCTGCGCACGCTCAAGCGATATGCCGAGCGGGACTACGCGGCGCGGAGCACGTCTGCCTAGTGCCTGGCAAAGACCAGCACGGCGTTGTGACCGCCGAAGGCGAACGAGTTCGAGACCACGACCCCAGCACCCAGCGTTCGGGGCTCAGCCACGATGTCGAGGCCCAACGCGGGATCAGGTGTCTCGTAGTTCGCCGTGGGCGGGATCATCTGGTGCTCGAGCGTGAGCACGCTGGCGACGGCTTCCACCGCGCCGGCCGCGCCGACTGAGTGGCCGACGACCCCCTTCACCGAGGTGACGGGAGGCGGAGTGGCACCGAAGAGATCGCGCAGGGCGTGCGCCTCCGCGGCGTCATTGTGGGGGGTGGACGTGCCGTGCGCGTTCACGTGCGCGACATCACACAATGCAACACCTGCATTCTCCAGCGCGAGGTGACCAGCACGCTGTGCACGACCGGTGCGGGCGCGATCGACGTGACCTCGACCGCCTACTGCACGGCGTCGTGATCTGGGAGGCGCGGGCGTCGACTCGCTCCGGGTTCCTCGTCCGCGGCCCTCCAGCCCAGCGGGAAAGGACGG
>SHVJ01000047.1 GCA_009694295.1 Acidimicrobiia bacterium | reverse complement strand
GCGCACGAACATGGGAATCGACGGTGCGCGCACCGGATCCATCGCGGTAGCCCCAGACCTCGCTGAGCAGCTGATCCCGGGTGAGCACGCGGCCCGGTCGTTTGGCAAAGAACGCGAGCAGATCGAACTCGGTCGGCGTGAGATGGATCTCCTGACCACCGCGCTCGACCCGTCGCGTCTCGAGGTCGAGGTCGACGTCGCGAAGACGCAACGTGGTGGTGTCGCTGCGGTCGGGCGAGCGTCCGACCCTACGCAAGAGCGCGTGAACCCGCGCGGTGAGCTCACGCGCGCTGAACGGCTTGGTGAGGTAGTCGTCGGCACCGACGGCGAGGCCAACGACGAGGTCGGTCTCCGAGTCGCGGGCCGTCAGCATCAGGACGGGGGTGGGGCGGTCGCGCTGGATCTCCTTGCAAACCTCAAGACCGTCGAGTCCGGGGAGCATGAGGTCGAGCACCACGAGGTCGGGCCGCAGGCGCGCGCACGCTTCCACGCCGCCGGGACCGTCGCCGACGATCTCGACTGCGAATCCTTCGCTGCGCAAACGAGCGGCGACCGACTCCGCGATCGACGGCTCGTCCTCGATGATGAGGATCGTCCGGGTCTGCGTTGGGGCAGGTCCGTCTGGGCGAAGAGTCGCGAGCACATGGTCCATCGTACGGATCGCATGTGCGGGAGTCCTGTCGAAGATGTGCGGATTGCGTGCAGGCCACAATCTCGCCACAATCTCGCCGGAATCGCCCGGTTTAGTCGAGCAGCGGCACCAGCCCGTCAGCGTCGACGGCGAGGCGCACGGTGTCACCGATCGTCGGCGGTTCGGCGTCGTGGATTGCCACATCGAGCGTCTCGTTGCCACCACTCAGCGCGACCCGGACCAGGAAATGGTCGCGATGGAAGGCTCGTTCTAAGACCGTGCCCTCCCACGTGCTCGTCAAGGTGCCCGCCAACGTGTCATTCGCGACGATGCGCAACGCGTCGGGACGCACGGCGGCGCGCCCCGCGCCGAGCGAATCGGTGACGTTCCACCCGAGGAACCGCGCCACGAACTCCGTCGCGGGTCGGCGCCAGACGTCGGCCGGCGTACCGATCTGCTCGATGCGCCCGGCGTGCACGACAGCAACCCGATCCCCGAGCGCGAACGCCTCGTCGTGGTCGTGGGTGACCAACAACACGGCGACGCCGAGACGCTCGAAGAGATGACGTAGCTCACGGGCAAGGTCGTCACGCAGCGCGCGGTCGAGCGCCCCGAGCGGTTCATCGAGCATGAGCAATCTCGGCTCGGGTGCGAGCGCCCGTGCCAACGCGACCCGCTGACGTTCACCGCCTGAGAGCTCACGAACGCTGCGGCGCTCGAACCCATCGAGGCCGACGAGTGCCAGCACCTCATGCGCGCGGGCCGTCACTTGATCCTTGGGCAGACGGTGCATCCGGAGGCCAAACGCCACGTTGCCAATCACGTCGCGGTGTGGGAACAACGCGTGCTCCTGGAACATGAATCCAAGACCGCGACGGTGCGGCGACACGTCAGCGAGGTCGACGCCGTCACGCAGCACCGCGCCGGCCGCGATCGGCTCGAGTCCGGCGATCGCGCGCAGGAGAGTGGTCTTGCCGCTGCCGCTCGGACCGAGCACACACACCACTTCGTCGTCGGCAACCGAGAGGTCCAGGCCCTCGACGGCCAGTGCATCGCCGTACCGCACGCTGAGTCCGCGCACCTCGAGCATCAGGCTGGCTCCATCAGAACGCACCAAGCTCGCCGGCCCGGAGCCGCTCGATCCCGAGCATCGCGGCGACGGTGAGGGCCACGAGGATGGTGCTCGCCGCCATGGCCGCGCCGAAGTTCTGGGCTCCAGGTTGCCCGAGCAGGCGGAAGATCACGACAGGGAGCGTCGGGCGATCCGGGCGGGCGATGAAGGCGGTTGCGCCGAACTCGCCGAGCGAGATCGCAAAGGCGAAACCCGCGCCGACCATGAGGCCGCGTGCGGCCACTGGGAGGTCGACCTCGCGCCAGATCGTCCGCGGCGACGCGCCCAGCACGGCTGCGGCCTCGCGCAGTCGCGGATCGATGGCTCGGATCACGGGCACTGCGATGCGCACGACGAATGGGATGGCGACGAGCGCATGGGCGATCGGCACCAGCACCCATGAGCTCCGCAGATCGACGGGTGGATCGAAGGCGATCAGGAACCCGAACCCGACCATCACGGCCGATACGCCGAGCGGGAGCGCGAGGCCAACGTCGAGCGCGCCCCCTCGGCGTGAGCGCGCAACGGCGAACGCCGCTGGGCCGCCTACGAGCAATGCGATGACCGTCGCGGCGGTCGCGTAGAGCAACGAATTGCCGATCGCCTCCACGGGAGGGACGAACAACACGCTGTCGGCCCGCAATGTGCTCAAGGCGCGGTAGAAGTCGAAGCCGAATCCGTGTGCAGTGTCGAACGAGCGGACCACGAGAACGGCGATCGGCGTACCGAGCAACGCTGCCGCCGAAACGAGTACGCCGATGAGCAGACCTCGGTCGCCGCGCCCCCGAACGGCACGAGCCGTGTCGGTTACGGGTTGCAGGTCCATCGCCACGTCACTGCGACCTTGTAGCCGACCGGCGACGACGAGCATGGCGACGGTAGCGAGAAGCTGTGCGATGGACAGCGCGGCAGCAGTCTCGAGGTTGAGCTGCGTCGCTTGCCGGAAGATCTCAGTTTCGAGCGTCGCGCGACTCGGCCCACCGAGGATGAGGATCACACCGAACGAGGTGAAGCAGAAGAGGTACACGATCGACGCGGCCGCGAGGATCGCCGGGCGCAGTGCAGGAAGCGTGATCGATGTGAACACTCGCAGCCGGGTGGCACCCAGCACGCGCGCTGCGTCTTCCTGCCGCGGGTCGAGGTGTGACCACAGGCCGCCGACCGTTCGCACGACCACCGCGACGTTGAAGAACACGTGCGCGAGCAGGATTGCCGTGGTCGAAGGGCCGAATCCGAGGGCCCGGAAGGACGAAGCGACGACCACGGTCGGAAGGACGAATGGCACGGTCATCAACGCGCGCACGAGTGCACGACCGCGAAACTGAAGACGGGCGATGACGAACGCGGCGGGGAGCGCCACGAGCAGGGTGAGCACGGTCGAGACCGCGGCTTGCCAGACCGTGAACCACAGGATGCCGCGAAGGCTCGGGTCGGTGATGACGCCACCGACGGGCGAGAGGTCGAGGTGTCCGCCGGGCCACAGGCCACGCCCGATGATCGTGACGACGGGGTAGACGAAGAAGAACCCGAGAAACGCGACCGGGATCGCCCAGAACGCGACGCGTCTCACCGGAGGACGATCTCGGTCCACTCGCGGATCCAGCGTTCGCGGTTCTCGTCGATGAGGTCAGCCGAAAGCGTCAGGGGGTCGTCCGGGACTTGGGCGAACTTTGCAAACGCGGGCGGTACGACGGCGCCGTCGCGCACGGGGAACACATACATCTGTTCCGGCACGTCTTCCTGGAATGGCTTTGAGAGCATGAAGTCGATGAGCTTTCGCGCGCCGCGCCGATGCTCGGTGCCACGGAGGACACCGGCGAACTCGACCTGCTCGAAGCAGCTCTCGAGCAAGGTGCCGGCGCGCGCGCTCGTACCGGCCTTGTTGACAGTGGCCGGCGGGCTCGACGCGTACGAGACCACGAGCGGTCGATCGCCATCTTTGGCGCCCGCAGTGAAGTGCTCGTACCAGGCTTGCTCCCAGCCGTCGACCACGAGCACGTCGTTGGCGCGCAGCTGAGCCCAGTAATCGCGCCACCCGCCTTCTCCCGGCGCGGTATCACCGAACTCGGCGACCGTTGCGAGCAAGAACGGGAGCCCGGTCGACGAAGTGGCCGGGTTCTCGACGACGAGAAGCCCTCGGTACTCGGGACGAGCGAGACCTTCGAGTGTCGTCGGTCGAGCGATGTTGTGATCTGAGAACCACCGCGTGTCGTCGTTCACGCACACGTATGACCGGTCGATCGGCGTGACGCGATGACGCGCGTCAAGGTCGTACACCGCGGGGACAGTGTCGAGGGCCGCCGACCGGTACGGCTCGAAGATCCCGTTGGCGAGACCGCGGGAGAGGAAGGTGTTGTCGATGCCGTAGAGCACGTCGGCGAGCGGATGGTCCTTCGTGAGGATCGCCTGGTTCAGCGCCTGACCTGCGTCGCCCGCGCGAAGCACGCGCACCTTGATGCCGGTACTCCGCGTGAACGCGCGCAGCACCGACTTCGACACGTTGAAGGAGTCATGCGTCATGAGCGTGATCGTGACGGGCTCACGCGCGCTGGCTGAGGTGGCGAACACCCCAAGTCCCAGGCACACCACAACGACGAGGGACAACAACCGGCGAGCGCTCACGTTCGTTCCCCCAAAGCGTGCGGTTGGACGGCGAGCAACACGCCGTGTTGCAGCGTGACGGTCGCGGTGGAACCGACAAGCACATTGCTGACACCGCGGCTCGATCCCGGCTCGAGGTCCTCACTCGCTAGCGGGTATTGCAGACCCTCGGTCGTGATCCCGCGCGCCGCGCCGCCGACCGGTATCAGTGTGCACAGCGACCCGGGAGTACCGCGCAGCTCGGTCCGTTCTCTCACCACCGTCACGTGAGCGCTGGCCATCCAGGCGTCGATCGTCAACGCGGCGAACGCGTCGGATGCCAGGAGGAGTGCATTGGCGAGGAAGTGGTCGAGGCGCCCTCCGTGGCCGCCGACCACCGTGACGCGCTGCGCTCCGCGAGCGAGCGCAGCGATGAGCGCGAGTTCGAGGTCGGTGGCGTCCTTCGCCGCAGGGTGACGCTCGACCGAGGCGCCGTGATCCTCGGCGTCGGCCAGGGCACTCGGGTCGACGGAGTCGAAGTCGCCCACTACGAGATCCACTGCGCACCCCAACGACTGCGCTTCCTCGAGACCCGAGTCGGCTGCGATCACGACGTCGGCATTCGGAAGATGGGCGAGCACGGCGTCGGGGACCGGATCGCCCCCGGTGAACACGAGCGCGACCTTGATCGACGGCCCGGATGCACGCGGCCCGGATGCACGCGAAGACGGTTCGCTCATCGCTGTCCCTTCGCCGGCATTACCCGGAGCAGGTTCGAGGGGTCGGCGACGCTGGCGGACCGCTCGGTCCGACGTGGTCGCCCTCTCAGCCCGGCTGACCCGAGCTCCCCGTAGGGTTCGCCGCGACGTGGTGTTGCGGCGTGTGACGATGGTACCGGGGGAGGAACCAAGTGCCGACCGAGATCATCGTGGTGCGCCATGGCGCGACCGAGTGGAGCGAGAACGGTCGACACACGGGCCGCACCGACCTTCCGCTCACGGCTCAAGGCCGAGCGGAAGCCGAGGGCCTGCGGGATCGCATGAGCGCGCTCGATCTCGAGCTCGTGCTCACCAGCCCGCTCATGCGCGCACGGGAGACCGCTGATCTCGCCGGAGTCGGGGATCGAGCCGAGGTCGTCGACGCGATGCGAGAGTGGGACTACGGCGAGTACGAGGGCGTCACCACCGCGGAGATACGCCAAACGATCCCCGGCTGGACCGTCTGGGCCGGGCCGTGTCCCGGCGGCGAGAGCGCGGCGGACGTGGGAGCGCGCGCCGACGCGGTGCTTGCGCGTGTCGCGAACGTCGACGGCGCGGTCGCGGTTTTCAGCCACGGCCATTACCTACGCGTGCTCGTGGCTCGGTGGCTGGGCTTGCCGCCGGCCGACGGGCGCCTGTTCGCACTCGCAACGGCAGCGATCAGCATCTTGAGCTACGAACGCGAGCAGCCGGTGCTCCGCACGCTCAACGGGTAGCTCCGAACCCGCTGGCGTTCGATCTGGCGTGAGGTCGCGTAGCGTCCTCCGTGTGACCACCGTGACCGGCGAGATGATGGCCCGCGGTCACGAGCAGGTCGTCTTCGTCACCGACGTTGCCTCCGGGCTGCGAGCGATCATCGCCGTGCACTCGACCGCGCTCGGTCCTGCGCTCGGCGGCGTCCGGTTCTGGCACTACGAGCGAGAGGAAGATGCGCTGCTCGACGTGCTCCGGCTGTCCGAGGCGATGACGTTGAAGGCGTCGATCGCGGGCCTGCATCAAGGTGGGGGCAAGGTGGTAGTCCTGCTCGATGCTGTGGATGCGCCTCACCCCGAACCGATGCTGCTTGCGTTGGGGCGCGCCATCGATGAGCTGGGTGGCCGATACCTCGCAGCAGAAGATGTCGGAGCAACCCAAGGCGACATGGACGTGATCGCACGCGAGACACCGTGGGTCACCGGCGTAGCGCCGACGGCGGGTGGCTCGGGCGACCCTTCGCCGGTGACGGCGCTCGGTGTGCTCGCCGCGATTCGCGCCGTCGCCCAAGCGCTCGATGGCGCGCCCGATATCTCGGGGTACCGGGTGGCGGTGCAAGGCGCCGGTCACGTGGGCGCGCATCTCGTGGCCGACCTGGCCGCGGCCGGCGCAAGTGTGGTGGTCGCTGACGTCAACGACGTACGCGCGCATGAGGTTGCTGTCGCGCACGGGGCCGAAGTCGTGGTCTCGGACGACATCCTCGCGGTCGAGTGCGACGTCTTCGCACCGTGCGCGCTTGGTGGCGTGCTGAGCGAGGCTGCCGTTCCGCTGCTGCGGTGCCGGGCTGTGTGCGGTGCCGCGAACAATCAGCTCGCCGACGACCACGTCGATGATCTGTTGTACGAGCGCGGCGTGCTCTACGGACCTGATTTCGTGGCCAACGCGGGAGGCATCATCAACATCGCAGAAGAGTTCACCGGGTACTCGCGTGATCGCGCGCTGGCACGGGCCGAGGCCATCGAGGGCACGATGACGCGGGTACTCGAGCGAGCGCGTGCCGAGGACCGTGGACCGGGCGGTGTCGCCGAAGACATTGCGCGCGAGCGGATCGCTCGCGAAGGGTCGAGCAATCGATGGCATCCCGGCGACCCGGCGGCATGGACGAACGGCCAACCACTCACCCGTCTCCGCCCCGCGCACGCCCAACCCGGTCATCTCCAATTGGGAAGCTCGTCATGAGCGCCGTTGAACCGCGCTACGTCGAGGACGACGCGGCGCTCGGCGAACTGATCGATGTGCTGATGACCGAGCCGATCTACGGCTTGGACACCGAGTTCGTCGCGGAGCGCTCGTACTGGCCGCGCCTGTGTCTTCTCCAGCTCTCGTGGCCGGGCGGTGTCGCATTGGTTGACGCACTCGCCGTCGATGTGACTCCGCTGCACCGGCTCCTCGAGGGCCCGGGAACGATGGTCACGCACGCGGGTGGCTCGGATCTCCCGATCCTGGAACGAGCGTGTGGTGCGCGCCCCTCGGTGCTGTTCGACACGCAGGTCGTGGCGGGCTTCGTGGGCCTCGGCTTGCCGTCGCTGGTGTCACTCGTGTCGTCGGTGCTTGGCACGCGCCTCGACAAGGGGGAGCAGCTCACCGACTGGTCGAGGCGCCCGTTGTCGCGCGGCGCTCGGCTCTATGCCGCGGGTGATGTGGCACACCTGCTCGAACTCACATCAGAGCTGCGGCAGCGCCTTGTCGCGATGGGGCGAGAGGATTGGGCAACCGCCGAGTGCGAAGTGCTGCGCACGCTTCCCGTCCGCGATGCCGATCCCGATACCGCGTGGTGGCGCATCAAGGGCTCGCGCAGCCTGCGCGCAGAGAAGGCGACGATCGCGCAAGCGGTGTCCGCATGGCGGGAACGTCGCGCGCAGGAACTCGACCGACCACCACGGTTCGTGCTCTCCGAGTTGATCATGGCCGGGCTGGCTGCACGGCCACCGCGCACGGCTGCCGACCTGTCCGACCTCCGGGGCGCCGGATCGCTGCCGAAGGATGTGACCGACGAGGTGCTCGACGCAGTCGCCGTCGGTCGGCGCATGAACGCGAGCGAGCTCCGGGTGCCACCCAAGCACGACGACGACGCGTCGCTCGACGCCGCGGTTGCGTTGCTGGCGGCATGGACCGCACAGGTGGCAGTCAGCGAGAAGATCGATCCTCGGTTGCTGGGGACCCGCGACGACGTCCGCACGCTCGTGAACGGGCGACCGAGTCGACTAGCCGTTGGCTGGCGCGCCGACATGGTGGGTGAGCGCATCCTCGATCTGGTGGGTGGCCGGGCCGTCCTGCGGCTCGTGGACGGGGGTCGCCGGGTCCAGCTCGAGCCTTCTCCTCAGCATGGGGAGGCCGGGTAGCCTTCCCCGGCATCGAGAGCGCCGGGTGGGCGGCTCGAGGGGGGCTGTGGTGCAACGGGTGGGGGCCGGATCGACGGCCCGATGGACGAACTGATGAGCGACGACGACTCGACGCGGCATGCGTCGATACCTGCCGCTTTGACTCGCCGAGAGCGTCGGATCGCCCGTTCCCGCGCCCAGCGAACCGCCGCGCTCGTCGGCTGGTTCGGGTACGGCGTCGGGGTCTTCGTGGTCATCACCGCCGCGGCGTGGCTCGCGGTGCGGGGCGACGTGCCCAGCGTGCCCCAGCAGAACGCGAGGGAGACGGTGGTGGCCCCGGTGGTGGCAGTGCGGCCGACATCCACGACCGCGCCGGCCGCCCCTTTGCCGGTCGTGGACGTGTCGGACCCCGCGATCCCGACCACGACGACGTCGACGACGACAGCTCCGGTGCTCTCAGCCGCGGTCACACCCGCGCCCGATCCTTCTACCCCCTGAGACGGTGAAGCCGTCGGAGATCGCGGCGCTGCTGCGGCCACGCCGACCCATCCTGCGCGCGAGCACTCGTCGCCTGGCGCGCTGTCGCACGATCGCCGATCTTCGGGTCGCCGCCCGTCGTCGGCTGCCGCGACCCGTCTTCGACTACGTGGATGGTGGCGCAGAAGACGAGATCACGTTGAAGCGCAACACCGGGGCATTCGACGATCTGGTCCTCATGCCGAGAGTGCTCCGGGATGTGGACGACGTCGATCTGAGCACCACGATCCTCGGATCCCGGTCGCCGTTGCCGTTCGCGCTGGCCCCGACGGGGTTCACGCGCATGACCCACTACGAAGGTGAGTTAGCGGTCGCGCGCGCCGCGGGGCGCGCCGGGATCCCCTACACGCTGTCAACGATGGGAACCCGTTCGATCGAGCGGGTCGCGTCAGTCGCAACCGCGCCGTTGTGGTTCCAGCTCTATGTGTGGCGCGACCGCGGTCTCGCGAAGGAGCTCATCGAGCGTGCGCGCGCGGCGGGTTACGACGCGCTCCTGCTCACCGTCGACGTACCGGTGCCGGGCTCGCGCGAGCGCGATCTTCGCAATGGGCTCACGATTCCTCCGAGCCTTGGACTCCGAACCTTCTTCGAAGGGGCAAAGCATCCACATTGGTGGTGGCACTTCCTCACGGGCGACGCGGTGAGCTTCGAGTCGGTGAGCGATCGTGCTGCCAAGCCGTCGGGCGTGATGGCGTTCCTCGCCGAGCAGTTCGATCCTTCGGTGACGTGGGACGACCTCGCCGGGATGATCGAAGCGTGGGGCGGACCGTTTGTGCTGAAGGGGATCATCGATCCCGACGACGCCCGGCGCGCCGCGGACGCCGGTGTAACCGGCATCGTCGTGTCGAACCACGGCGGCCGCCAGCTCGATCGTGGGCCCGCCGCGATCGATGCGTTGCCCGCCATCGTCGAAGCGGTCGGCGGTGAGCTTGAAGTGCTCTTCGACTCGGGCCTCCGCCGGGGTCGCGACATCGTGACGGCGCTTGCACTTGGTGCGAGCGCATGCATGGTCGGGCGCGCGTACCTGTACGGGCTCGGGACCGCCGGTGAAGCTGGCGTGACCAAGGCCATCGATCTGCTCGCCGCTGAGTTGCGCCGCGCGATGCAACTCGTCGGGGCGCGCACGGTGGCCGAGCTCGAACCTTCCATCGTTACCCGCCGTTGACCAGACGATGATGGCGTGATGACCAAGCTTGCAGTCGACGCCGACGAGCTTGTCGCGTGTGTTGCTTGCGGTCTGTGCCTCCCGCATTGCCCCACGTACCGCGTGACCGGCGACGAGTCGGCGTCGCCTCGCGGTCGGATCGCCGCCATGCGCGTCGTGCAGAGTGGCGGGGCTGAGCTGCTCGGCGAGTTCACCGAGTACATGGACCTGTGCGTGCAGTGCCGTGCGTGTGAGGCGGTGTGCCCGTCGTCGGTGCCGTTCGGTCGACTCATGGAAGGTGCGCGCACCACGTTGGCGAGTGAGACCCGCTTCGTACCGCGCTGGCAACGGCTGGCGTACCGCGTGCTGCGGCACCACCGCTTGCTGATCGGGCTCTCACGCGCCGGCGCGTTGTTCCAGCGCGCGCATCTCGTTCCGCGCAGCCTGGGGATGCCGCGCCTTCCGTTGCGGGCTGCTCGGTTGGAGGCGACGGGAACCGATGTCTGGTTGTTTACCGGGTGCGTGATGGATGCCTGGCAGCGCGCGGTGCACGCGGCGGTGATCCGGGTGCTGGGTGCCGCGGGCTGCGGCGTGGCCTTGCCGGATCCGCGGGCGGCAGGGTGCTGTGGTGCGCTGCATGTGCACGCTGGGCTGGGCGACGAGGCGGGGGCGCTGGCTCGCAAGGTGATGACGGCCTTCCCGGGTGACGCGCCGATCCTCGTCGACTCGGCCGGGTGCGGTGCTGCGTTGAAGGACTACGGGCATCTCGTTGGCACCACGGAGGCGGCGGCGTTCGCAGCGCGGGTCTTCGACGTGCACGAATGGCTCGCCGAGCGAGTCGATCGGCTTCCCGCACCTCGCCAGCGCTTCCCCGAACCGGTCGCGTTGCACGACGCGTGTCACCTGCGTCATGTGCAGAAGGCGCACCTCCCGGTGCGAACCGTGCTCGCGCCATACGCCGATGTGCGAGAGCTCGACGACGAAGGCCTGTGTTGCGGCGCCGGTGGCGCCTACTCGGCGCTCCACCCCGACATGGCCAACGACATCCGAGCGCGCAAGCTCGAGTCCATCGAACGCACCGGCGCGAAAGTCGTCGCGAGCGCCAACCCCGGCTGCACATTCCACCTGGCCGCGGCCGGCCTCGACGTCCGCCACCCCTTCGAGATCATCGACCAATCCCTATTTGGTCACTGAGCAACAAATATCGTGGCCTATTGACCAAATAGGAAAAGTGGTGAAGCTAGGCGCTGCTCATCGTCTTGGCGGCGCGTTCAACGGCGCGGATGATGCCTTGGTAGCCGGTGCAGCGGCAGAGGTTGCCTGAGAGCGCTTCGACGATCTCTTGGCGCGTCGGGCTCGGGTTCTGTTCGAGGAACGCGTGCACGGACACGACGAAGCCCGGTGTGCAGAACCCGCACTGCAACCCGTGCTCCTCGCGGAACGCTTCCTGCACGGGGCTCAGCGTTCCGTCGGTCGCGAGACCCTCGACCGTGGTGATCTCAGTTCCTTCGGCCTGAACCGCGAACATCAGGCACGACCGCACGGCAACGCCGTCGACGATGACGGTGCACGCGCCGCACACGCCGTGCTCGCAGCCGAGGTGCGTGCCGGTGAGGGCGCAGTCCTCGCGCAGGAAGTCGGCGAGTGTCTTGCGGGGCTCGGCGAAGTGGCGATGTGCTTCGCCGTTCACAGTGAACGAAACCGCCTGCTCATTCATTTGGTGGCGTCCTCCATCGCGGTCGCGAGCGCGCGTGCAACAACGTGAGCGCCGACGCTGTGGCGGTAGGCCGACGACGCGTGGATGTCTTCGGGTGGGTCGAGGTTGGCGACGGCAAGCTGTGCGATCTCGGTGAGATCGGCGGCGCTCGGGTTCGCGCCTACCAACGCGGCTTCTGCGGCGGATGCCCGCACGGGTGTGCTGGCCATGCCGAGCAGCGCGATCGCGGCGCGGCCGATGTTGCCTGACTCGTCGAGTTCCACACCGCACGTGACGCCGACGAGTGCGAAGTCGCCGAGTCGGCGAGCGACCTCGTCGACGGCGAACCCGGATCGGTCGGACCACACCGGGAAGTGAACGCCGACCAACAGCTCTTCGTCGCCGACACTCGTGGTCCACGTGCCGACAAAGAAGTCGGATGCCGATTCGAGTCGCGTGCCCGACGGCGATGCGATCTCGAGCTGCGCGTCGAGGGCCAATGCGACCGCAGGCAGCTCGGCGGCCGGGTCGGCATGCGCGATCGAACCGCCGACCGTGCCCCGGTTGCGGATCTGGAAGTGACCGATCAGCGGCGTGGCCAAGCCGAGCAGCGGCACGGCAGCAGCAGCCTCCGAGCGTTCCACCGCGGCCTGACGGGTCATGGCTCCCACGACGAGCATTCCGTTCTTGCGCTCGACGCCGCTGAGCTCGGGGACGCGGTTGAGGTCGACCAGGTGGCCGAAGCGAGTGAGCCGCAGGGCCAGCATCGGGACCAGGCTCTGACCGCCGGCGAGCGGCTTGGCCTCGTCGCCGTGCTCGGCGAGGACCGCGAGCGCGTCGGCGATGCTCTCGGGCGCGTGGTATTCGAACGGTGCTGGCTTCACCGGGCGGGACGGTAGCCGCATAGCGTGGTCCCCGGCACAAGGTAGGAGGCTCCTGATGCAGCGAGTAGTGGTCGCAACCGATCTCTCGGAGACCGCCGCGCGGGCGGTTGCCTGGGCCGCCGACTTGGCCGCGCGGTATTCGGCGGATCTCGTGGTCGTGCAGGTACTCGCGCCGGAGGCCGATCCTGGCACCGAAGGCCTTCCTGAGCTCAAGCCACGGATCGACCTCGCGGCGGCGACCCTGTCGCGCGCCGTCATTGATCTCGCGGGATCGAAGGGCAAGGCGCGCGTCGTCGTCGGCGACGATCCGGCGGTCGCGATCCTGCGGGTCGCCGACGAGGAGCGCGCCGATGTGGTCATCGTCGGCAACGCGGGTATGAGCGGGCGCAAGAAGTTCCTGCTGAGCAACGTGCCAAACCGCATCTCGCACCTCGCGCGCTGCACCGTCATCGTGGTGAACACCGCCGGGATGGCCACGCATGTGGGTGCCCGCACACCGGTGATCGATCTCCCGGAGGAGCCCACCGCGATCGAGGAGCCGCTGCTCACCGGGCGTGCGGCCACGATCGCCAAGGTTGCGACCAAGCACGGACTCGCAGAGGCGTGGTCGCGCCGGGGTAGCCACGGCGACGTCGACATGCGAGCCAGCGCCCGTCGGCTGCGCAGTGCTCTCGAAGAGCTCGGGCCCACGTTCTGCAAGATCGGCCAGATCCTGTCCACGCGCCCCGACCTGGTCCCGCCCGAAGTGATCGACGAGCTCGCGACGCTGCGCGACAAGGTTCCACCACTCACCGAGGAGCAGGTGGTCGAGGTGATGGAGCAGGAGCTTGGCGTCCCCTGGGAGGACGTGTTCGAGACGATCGACCCCGAACCGCTGGCTGCGGGCACGATTGCGCAGGTCCATCGCGCCACGCTCGCCAACGGTGAGCGGGTCGTGGTGAAGGTGCAGCGCCCCACCGCGCGCGAGGAGATCATGCGCGACCTGGGCCTCTTGGAAGTGTTCGCGCGCAAGAGCGCCGCACGGCCGGCGCTGCGCCAGATCGTCGACCCTGCGGCGGTAGTCGGCCACCTCTCGGAGTCTCTCTAGCGCGAGCTCGACTTCCGCCAGGAGGCGGCGAACATCGAGCGCATGCGTGCACTGCTCACGCCGTACCCGAGGCTCGGGGTGCCGGGGGTGTACACCGACTTCTCCACCGACCGCCTGCTGGTGATGGAGGAGGTACAGGGCGGGCCGATGGAGAGCGCACCCGAAGGCAAGGAGCGCAAGGAAGCGGCTCGCCAGCTCCTCAAGTCCTACTACCGCCAGATCCTCACCGAAGGCTTCTTCCACGCCGACCCACACCCCGGCAACCTCAAGTGGTGGGACGGCAAGATCTATTTCCTCGACTTCGGGATGGTTGGCGAGGTCGGCCCCCACTTGCGTGATGGGTTGTTGTTGCTGCTGCTCGCGTTCTGGCGTGAAGACGTGGACTTTCTCGCCGACGTCACGCTGATGATCTCCGGCGAGGAGGAGCGCCCGAACCTGGACCTCACCAAGTTCCGGGAGGAGATCAGCTCGCTCGTCACGCGCTATCGCCACCTTCCGCTTCGCGAGATCCAGCTCGGTCCGATGCTCCAGGACATGACCACGATCTCGATGCGCCACGGCGTTGCGCTCCCCGCGCCGCTCGTGCTCACGGGCAAGGCTCTCGCGCAGGTGCAGCTGGCGACGGCAGAGCTCGATCCCGAGCTCGACCCGTTCTCCGTGGTCGGGAGCTTCATGGCGAAGTCGGGCTTCGACCGGCTCCGGAGCGTGGCCGACCCACAGACCGTGCTGTACGAGACGCAGAAGATGAAGGTGCGCGTGGGCAGGTTGCTCGAGTCGTTCGAGCGGCTCACCGGTGCGCGCCCGGGCCCCAAGCTTCAGGTGCACTTCCGCGGCATCGAGGGGATCGAGGTGAGCGTGCGGCGCGCCAGCCGCAGGACCGCGTTGGCGATCGCGGCTGCCGGCTCGTTCATCGCGACCGCGATGACGGCGGACTCCGGAAGCGTTGGGTCTTGGGTGCCCATAGCGTTTGGCGTACTCGCTGGGCTGCTCACGCTCGGGCTTGTGGCGGACATCGCCCGACCCGGCCGCTGACGTTCGCTACCCGGCGCGCTCCTGACGAACACTGCGGCGCGTGATGCGTACCACGACGCGCTCGATCGCGAACACGATCACGCCCATCACGAAACCCATGACGACGCGGTCGACCGGTCGTGCCAAGCGGCGAAAGCGACGACCCACAACCGCACGCTAGCCCCGTACGATCGCTGCGTGGATGAGCTGCTGGATCGCGTGGCACTCCGAGAGCTCGTCGAGGCCTACGCGCACAACGTCGACCGGCTGAATCCCGAGGCCGTCGCCGCTTTGTTCTGCGATGACGGTGTGCTCGCGATCTACGAGGGCGATCCCGACGTGATCGAACCCGCTCGAGTGCGCACCGGTCACCGCGAGATCGCTGACGCGCTCTCCGGCCTTTCGCGGTACGCCGTCACGACGCACTTCCTCGGTCAGCACTCAATCCAGCTCGCCGGCGACACGGCGACGGGTGAGACCTATTGCATGGCGCACCACATCACCGACGCCGACGGGGAGCGCCGCGACAAGGTGCTCTCGATCCGCTACCTCGATCGCTTCCGTCGCGTCGACGCGCACTGGCGCATCGAGGAGCGTCGCCTCGCCATCGACTGGTCGGACGAGCGCGTGCTCCCGCGGAGCTAACGCTTCTTCGCAGGAGGTGACGCGGACGTCAAGAGGTTCCAGATTCCGACTGCGATCGTCGCGCCGATGAGCGGAAACACGATGAACACCCAGAGCTGCTCGAACGCGTGTCCCTTGGCGAAGATCGCGGTAGCGAAGCTCCGCACGGGGTTCACCGACGTGTTGTCGATCGGGATGCTGATGAGGTGCACGAGCGTCAGCATCAGACCGATCGGGATTGCAGCGAAACCCGCAGGCATGGACGAGCGTGTGACACCGAGGATCACGAGCACGAACAACGCGGTGAAGAGCACCTCGGCGATGATCACCGCGCCGAGCTCGAAGCCCGAAGATGAGAAGTCGCCGTAGCCGTTCGATGCGCTGCTGAACAGCGCGGAGCTCGCCAAGTCGGGAACCTTGCTGGCGTTGTCGCCGGCCTCGACGATCGCCCACAGCAAACCGCTGGCGACGGCAGCACCGATGATCTGGCCGCCGATGTACCAGGGAACGTCCTTCGTGGTCGTGCGCCGCGACAACCACATGGCGAAGGTGACCGCCGGGTTGATGTGGCAGCCGGAGATCTCACCGAAGAGGTACGCCGCGCACAGCAGGCTCAGTCCGAACGCAAGGGAGACGCCGAGCACGCCGACGTTGAACCCGAGGAAATGGGCGAAGATCACCGTGCCTGGGCCACCAAGCACGAGGATCGCGGTGCCGGTAGTGGGGCTCGTGATGTAGGGGTTTCTGGTGTGGGATCGGGCCCGGGAAGATGCCGTGGGCAACCGGGCTCGATCCGTCGACGGCCGCTGCCGCTGCCGATGCCCTATGATGCGAACAACGCACTTGAGCTGTCAGCGTCAGCCCAGACCCTGCATCGCTGGCTCCGGCTCACCTCGTTCCCGCTCGCAGCTCTAGTCGTGATAGGTGCCAGCCCGTGAAAACCTTGACCCCTCTCGAAACAGACCCGTCGTCGGACTCGACGCTCGGAGCTGATGCCCCCGACGCCATTCGTTGGCGTGAGGTCCTCAAGCCCTACACCCATGCGACTCTCAGGGGAGGTCTGTTCTCGCTCGCCACTTCAGTCGTGCCCTTAATGGTGTTCTGGGCGGCGATGTACTTCGCCCTCGACGTCTCGTACTTCCTCACGCTGGCGATCGCGGTGCCGGCGGCCGGGTTCCTGCTGCGCACCTACATCCTCTTCCATGACTGCGCCCATTCCTCGCTCCTTCCCGGTCGGCGTTCGAACGCGTTGGTCGGCGGTGCACTGGGCGTGCTGGTGTTCACGCCGTTCGCCAAGTGGCGCTATGAGCACACGGTCCATCACGCAACGTCGGGCGACCTCGATCGCCGCTTCATCGGTGATGTGCCCACCCTCACGGTCGCGGAGTACCAGGCGTGGCCGTGGGTCGGCCGGGTCGGATACCGGCTGTTCCGCAGTCCCGCGGTGATGTTCGGGCTCGGTCCGATCTGGGCGATGCTGCTCGACACTCGCATCCCACGTCCGTCGCACTCACGCCGGATCAAGCGCAGCGTGCTGATGACCGACCTGGGCCTCCTGCTGGTGATCGGCGGGTTGTGCCTGTTGATCGGCTGGAAGACCTTCGTGCTCGTCGAAGCCCCGTTCGTCTTCCTTGCCGGTGGCGCCGGCATCTGGCTCTTCTACGTGCAGCACCAGTTCGACGGCGCGTACTGGAAGCGCTCGGAGGAGTGGAACTTCGAGGACGCCGCCCTGCTCGGCAGCTCCTACCTCAAGCTCCCCAAGATCCTGCAGTTCTTCACCGGCAACATCGGCCTGCATCACGCCCATCACCTGAGCTCCAGGATCCCCAACTACAACCTGCAGCGCGCGCACGACGGCATCCCGAAGCTCAACAGTGTTCCGGCCATGTCGTTCGTCGAAGGCCTGCGAGTCACACGGCTCAAGCTCTACGACGAAGACGCCGGACGGATGGTCACGTGGCGCGAGGTTCGACAGTCGCGCACGGGTTCGGCGCTCCAGGCTCACTGATCCGCGGCCGACGCTTCGCGCTGCTGGGCGACGTAGACGGTGCTCGACGACTCGGCGCCGGTGTAGAAGTTCGGGAACGTCACCACGTGTGCTGCGCACGAGACGAAGACATCTTCGAGCGCGGCGATGAAATCGACGTCGGGCGCATCGTCTGACCACATCGCGAAGACCCCGCCGGGTCGGAGATGATCGGCCACGCGCTGTAACCCTTCACCCGTGTAGAAGGCGGCGTGGCTGGGGTGGAGGTGATGGCGCGGTGAGTGGTCGATGTCGACCAAGACCGCGTGGCATGGGTCGGGGATCTCGGAGCTGAACCTCGACGCGCGGGCGATCATCGCGAAGAAGTCGCCCTGGACGAGATGGCATCGCGGATTCGCGATCAGCTCGGCCGAGAGCGGCAGCAACTGCTGTTCGTGCCACTCGATCACCGCATCCAGCATTTCCACGACGTGGAGGGATTGCACCCGGGGATCGGCTGCGGCGGCGCTCGCGGTGTAACCGAGTCCGAGGCCGGCGACCACGACGTCGAGGTGGTCGCCGGGGAGCTGTGCGAGCGCAAGCGTCGCGAGCGCCACTTCGGCAACGGTGAACAGACTCGACATCAGAAACTCGTCGCCAAGCTTCACCTCGTAGACGTCGACGAGCAGCGTCGGCTCCAGTCGGCGCCGCACACTGATCTCGCCAAGCGGCGTGATGCGCCGGTCGATCTCCTCAAAGTGCGTGCTCACGTCTCCCTTACCGTCGTGGACGCTGCGCACACGGTTTAGGAACGCGTCACCGAATGTCCGGGTAATCCCGTTGCGTCCGTTTCGTTTTGTCGTGTTTGGCTCACCGTACATCTGGTGCCGTTGCGTCCGTCCAGTATCGGGGAGGTAGATCGCTCACGCCACCCCTCCACGCCCCCGGCACCCAAACGTCCAGGTGCTGCGCCTCCTCGTTCTCTGGCCGCGAGATATCTCGGTGGACAGCCTCTAGCGCGGCGCTGATTCGCGCGGGTGCGCGGACTGGGCTCCGACGACCACCGCGTCCACGACGCGGTCCCAAGCGGGCGACGCGCCTTGCAGGTCCATGTTCGCGGTGCGCTTGCTCACGCTGGCCCGGCTACTTGGCGAACGTGATGGTGATGAACACCGCGTCGTTCGGATCCGAGGAGCTCTCGTTGTCGATGAGGATGAAGCACCCCTTGTGCTTGGCATCACAGATACCGTCGCCGACTTGCCCCTCGACGATCTCGAGCTGGAGCGTTCCGTCTCCAGTCGGGTTGGCGTGCAGCAGCGCGGCCTTGGTGTAGTCACAACCCGCGCCATTGAATCGGCCTGGGATCCGCGGAGGCTCCATACCTTGGAAGTGAGGATGGGGCATGACAACTACTGGAGCGCGGCGGAAGTCGCAGAAGTACCCGGACGAGCTGCGTGAGCGAGCGGTCCGGATGGTGTTGGAGATCCGGCGTGAGAC
>SHVJ01000046.1 GCA_009694295.1 Acidimicrobiia bacterium | reverse complement strand
GGGCCTCCTTGGAGATCGACCCGTACGACATCGCGCCCGTAGCGAAGCGCTTCACGATCTCGGTGACGGGCTCCACCTCATCGATGGGCACCGGCGGACGGACGCCGTCGCGGAACGTGAACAGCCCGCGCAGCGTGGCCAGGCGCTTCGACTGGTCGTCGACGAGGGCTGTGTACTCCTTGTAGACGTCGTAGCGCTTCGCTCGTGTCGCGTGCTGGAGCTTGAACACCGTCTCGGGGTTGAACAGGTGGTACTCGCCCTCGCGGCGCCACTGGTACTCGCCACCAAGGTCGAGATCGCGGTGTGCGAGCTCAGCGGGGCGCGGCGTGTAGGCGCGCCGATGCCGGCGGCTCACTTCCTCGGCGATCTCCTCGAGTCCGATCCCACCAAGGCGCGAGACCGTGCCGGTGAAGTACTCGTCGACGAGCTCGTAGCCCAGGCCGATCGCTTCGAACACCTGCGCCGCGCGGTACGACGCGACCGTGGAGATGCCCATCTTGGACATGACCTTGAGCACACCCTTGCTCGCGGCCTTGATGTAGCTCTTCACCGCCTTGTTCGGGTCCATTTCGCCGAGACCGTGCAGACCCTGCGCGATCAGGTCTTCGATGGACTCGAACGCGAGATACGGGTTGATCGCGCTCGCTCCGTATCCGCTGAGCAACGCCATATGGTGCACCTCGCGGGCGTCGCCGGATTCGACGACCAGGCCGGCTTGGGTGCGCGTCTTCTCGCGGATGAGGTGGTGGTGCACTGCCGACGTGAACAGCAGCGACGGAATCGGAGCGAGCTCCGGACTGGAGTCGCGGTCGGACAGCACGATGATGCGGATCCCATCGGCGATCGCGGTGGACGCTTCGTTGCGGATGCGGTCGAGTGCTGTGCGCAACGCGGTACCACCGCCTGACACTTCGAACAGGCACGAGATCAAGCGCGCCGCGAACTCGGGGCGGTCGCCGTCGTCGTTGATGTGGATGAGCTTGGCGAGATCGTCGTTGTCGATGACCGGGAACGGCAGCTCGATCTGCTGGCACGCATCCGGGCGCGGCTCGAGCAGGTTGCCCTCCGGTCCGATGGTGGTCGCCAGCGAGGTGACGAGCTCTTCGCGGATCGCGTCGAGCGGCGGGTTCGTGACCTGCGCGAAGAGCTGTTGGAAGTAGTCGAACAGCAGGCGCGAACGCTCGGACAGCACGGCCACGGGCGTATCGGTTCCCATGGAACCGATCGCCTCCGTACCGGCCTTCGCCATCGGTGCGATCAGCAGCTTCAGCTCTTCGTGCGTGTACCCGAACGTCTCCTGACGGCGGACGACCGACTGGTGCGAGTACACGACGTGCTCCCGGTCGGGAAGATCGTTGAGGTGCACGAGACCCTCGTCGAGCCACGCGCCGTAGGGGTGCTCGCTCGCGAGCTCAGCCTTGATCTCCGCGTCGTCGACGATGCGACCCTGCGCGGTATCGACGAGGAACATACGACCGGGCTGCAGCCGACCCTTCTTGATGACGCGTGCGGGGTCGATGTCGACCACACCCGTCTCGCTCGCCATGATCACGCGGTTGTCGTCGGTCACCCAGTAGCGGCTCGGGCGCAACCCGTTGCGGTCGAGGACCGCACCGATCACCGTGCCGTCGGTGAACGCGATCGACGCCGGACCGTCCCACGGCTCTTGAAGGGTGGCGTTGTAGCGGTAGAACGCGCGGATCTCCGGCGCCATCGTGGCGTGGTTCTCCCACGCCTCGGGGATCATCATGAGGACCGCGTGCGCGAGCGTGCGCCCACCCAAGTGGAGGAGCTCGAGACACTCATCGAAGCTCGCGGTGTCGGACGCGCCTGCCGTGATGATGGGGAACGCGCGATCCAGCCCGGGGATGAGCGGGGTCTCCATGAGCGCCTCGCGGGCGCGCATCCAGTTGCGATTCCCCTGCAACGTGTTGATCTCGCCGTTGTGTGCGAGGTAGCGGTATGGGTGCGCAAGCGGCCACGACGGGAACGTGTTCGTGGAGAAACGGCTGTGCACCAACGCCAACGCCGACTCCAAGCGGGGGTCGCGTAGATCGGTGAAGAACTCGCCGAGCTGCGGCGAGGTGAGCATGCCCTTGTACACGAGCGTCCGGCTCGAGAGCGACGAGAAGTAGCACGCCAGGTTGTCGGCGATCTCGTGCTCACTGCGCTTTCGCAGCACGAACAGCTTGCGATCGAGCTCGAGACCTGCGCTCCCGGCGGGGTCTGTCACGAAGCAGTGCCAGAACGCCGGCATCACGGCGCGGGCGCTCTGCCCGATCATCGAGTCGTCGATGGGCACGCTGCGCCAACCAACGATCCGCAGACCCTCTTCTTCGGCGAGGTTTTCGACCGCGGCACGCGTCTTCTCGGCGTCGGTGGGGTCGGACGGGAGGAACGCGAGGCCGACGCCGTATGCACCGGCGGGCGGGAGCTCGAAGGGCGTCTCGCCCCGGAGGAACCCGTCGGGCACCTGGAGCAGGATCCCGGCCCCGTCGCCGGTGTTGACCTCGGCGCCGGAGGCGCCACGGTGGTCGAGGTTGCAGAGGGCGCCGAGGGCGGTGTCGACGATGTCGCGGCTCTTGGCCCCGGTCACGTCGACGACGAAGGAGACGCCACACCCGTCGTGCTCAAAACGGGGGTCGTAGAGACCGCTTGCGGCGGGCAGCGCGCTGAAGAGCGGGGGCCGCCACATATCGCCATCGACTCGCCAGCGGTTGCCGGTGGAATGTTGCACAGCGTCCTCGCTCGGTCCTAGATCATGTCCTGGATCAGGATGTGACCGGGGGTGGGTCTCGGCGACGGCGCTGTCGCGCCCGTCATGATAGCAACGGCCCCTGTGAATTCCCCCCTCGTTTCTGTGCTGGGGGGCGGTCAACTCGGACGCATGCTCGCACTCGCGGGCCTGCCGCTTGGCATCGAGTTCCGCTTCCTCGATCCGTCACCCGTTGCCGGCGCCGGCACACTCGCTCCGCTCGTGGTGGGCGATCTCGGCGACGTCGACAGGATCGACGAGCTCGCCCAGGGCGCGACGGTCGTCACCTACGAATGGGAAGGCGTGCCCGCCGACGGCGCGCGTGCCGCGGCCCGGCACGCGCCGGTGCGTCCCGATCCCCGCGCGCTCGATGTGGCGCAGGACCGACTCGTGGAGAAGGAGACGTTCCAACGACTCGGCATCGGCGTGGCGCCGTTCGTGGCCGTCGATGAACGCGCCGAGCTCGAGCGGGCCGTGGACGCGGTGGGCATGCCCGCGATCCTCAAGACGCGACGCGGCGGCTACGACGGCAAGGGGCAACACGCGATCGACACCGCGACCGACATCGACGCCGCCTGGGAGGCGCTCGGCGGCGTTCCCCTCATCCTGGAAGGTCGCATCCCCTTCACTCGCGAGCTCTCTGTGCTCGCCGTGCGCTGCCTCGACGGCGACACGCGCTGCTACCCGCTCGTGCAGAACGAGCACGCCGACGGCATCCTGCGTGTCAGCACCGCACCCGCACCCGACCTCACGCCGGAGCTGCAAGCCGAAGGCGAGGCAATCGCAACCCGGCTCCTCGACGAACTCGAGTACGTCGGCGTTCTCGCCGTCGAGCTCTTCGAGCATGAGGGGCGGCTGCTCGCGAACGAGCTCGCGCCCCGCGTGCACAACTCCGGCCACTGGACGATCGAAGGCGCGGAAACCAGCCAATTCGAGAACCATTTGCGAGCGATCCTCGGCATGCCGCTCGGTTCGACCGAGACACGCGGCTACAGCGCGATGGTCAACTGCATCGGTACAATGCCCGACGCCGACGCGGTGGCGTCAGTCGAAGGCGCGTACCTTCACGACTACTTGAAGGCGCCACGGTCGGGACGCAAGCTCGGTCATGTCACGGTCGTCGCCGACACTCCCGACGCGCGCGACGAACGGCTGCACGCAGTCAAGGAGGTCGTGGATCTACATCTACGTTGACGTCGACGCACGTCGCGTCGTGTGCGCGCTCAAACACATGATTCCTGCCACGAGATTGGCAGGATCTTGATGTCTTGAAGCGCGTTTCGCGGGCGTGAATGTCACACCCCCCTGTCATCGTGTGCGTCATGAACACGTTGGAGCGGATCAACGAGGAGCTACGCGACTATGCGGCCGCGTTCGACCCCAACACGTACTCCGGCGCCGACGCCGCGCGCCTTACTGAGATCGCCGCGCGCGGCAAGCGGATCTACGAGACCATCGAGGTGCTCTTCGCCAAGCGCGCGGTCGACACGAATGGCTGGCGCCGATCGTCGCACGCCGCGTCACCCGAGCAGTGGCTGGCCAACGCGACCGGCGCTTCCGAGCATGCCGCCCGGGAGACGTTGCGGGTCGCTGATCGATTGTCGGAGCTCCCGGCGACTGAGGACAAGCTGCGTGCCGGTGACCTCTCACTGGTCCAGGCCCAACACGTCACCCGCGCCGCCGCGCTCGACCCGGCTGCCGAGACCCGACTCCTCCGGGTCGCGGAACGGAGCGGGGTGCGCGAGCTCCGCGAAAGCAGCGAACGGGTCATCACCGCGGTGTCCGACGAAGCGCGGCTGGCTGCCCAGGCCCGCGACGAACGCCACCTGGCCGGCTGGACCCGCGGCCTGGCCACCCATGGTTCCTTCTCCGGCCCGACCGAGGATGTTGCCGACCTCTTCGAGGCGATCGAGCCGCTTGCTCGCCAAGCGTTCGACGCGGCCCGCGCGGCAGGCAAGCATGAGCCACTCGCGACGTACCGATTCGACGCACTCGTCGCTCTGGCCCGCGGCGCTGAGATGCCCGCCACGGGTTCGCGACGCGAACCCGTAGTTCGGGCACGGGTCGGGCTGTCGCGGCTCCTCGGCCAGGAGCCCGAACCCGGTGAAGAGATGTGTGAGATCCCAGGCGTCGGGCCTGTTCCCGTCGCCCACGCTCGCAAGGTCCTCTCACACGGCCTCCTGGAGCTCGTGATCTCCGACGGTGTCGACGTCCAGACCGTGGTCTCCACCACCCGCCACATCCCCAAGGCACTCCGCATCGCGCTCGAAGAACGGGACGAGAAGCGCTGCAAGGTCCGCGGCTGCGACTACACCCGTGCCATCCAACGTCACCACACCGACGAGTTCGCCGAACACCACCGCACCGCCTACGGAATCCTCGGCGACACCTGCCCCGACCACCACCACCTCATCCACCACAAGGGCCACGAAGTCATCGACAACCGTGACGGCACCTGGTCACTCCGAGCACCACCCCATACCAGCGCGGCGTAACACGCCGCACGCGAATGGCTACCGGCTCAACTTGCGACTGGTGTTTCGACGCGCGCGACTCCCATACTCAAGCGATCGCGCCGGCGTCTCTCAACCTGGCCAGGTCGTCGCTCGAGAAGCCCCACTCGGTGAGGACTTCGTCAGTGTGCTCCCCTGGTTTCGCGACTCCCCGCGTGATCTCGGCCTTGGTGCGCGAGAACCGTGGCGCGGGTGCTGGCTGCAGGACCCCTTCGAAGTCGACAATCGTCTTGCGTGCCTTGATATGGGGATGTTGCGCGGCATCGGTCATCGTGAGCACCGGCGCGTAACAGGCGTCGCTGCCCTCGAAGATCGTGTTCCACTCATCGCGCGTCTTGGTCTTGAAGAGCTCGGTGAACCGCTCACGCTGCATGGGCCAGCCCTCGCGGTCCATCTGGTCGGGAAAGCCTGCCGATGCGAGCCCGGTCTTCTCGAGCAGCTCCTCGTAGAACTGGATCTCGAGCGAGCCGAGCGAGATGAACGTGCCGTCCTTGCACTCGTAGGTGTCGTAGAACGGGCAGCCCGAGTCGAGCACGTTCGTGCCGCGGTGCTCCTCGTCGAACGCGTTGAGCTCGCGGAATCCCCAGATCATCGACATGAGAACCGCAGAACCGTCGACCATCGCCGCGTCGACCACCTGCCCCTCGCCCGAGCCCCGTGCCTCGAGCACGCCGCACACGATGCCGAACGCGAGGAACATGCCGCCACCACCGAAGTCGCCGATGAGATTGATCGGCGGAGTGGGCTTCTGACCTTCGCGTCCGAAGTGCGCGAGCGCGCCCGCAAGCGCGATGTAGTTGATGTCGTGACCCGCCGCATCGGCCATCGGCCCGTCCTGACCCCAACCCGTCATGCGGCCGTACACGAGCTTCGGGTTGCGCGCGAGACAGTCGTCGGGGCCGACGCCCAGGCGCTCGGTGACACCGGGCCGGTAGCCCTCGATGAGCGCGTCCGCCTGCTCCACGAGCCGCAGCACCGTCTCGACGCCGTCGGGGTGCTTGAGGTCGACGCCGATCGAGCGTCGGTTGCGGTCGATTACCGGCACGCTGCCGGGGTCGAACCCGCGCTCGACCGACTGAGAGCGGTGCACGCGCACCACCTCGGCACCCATGTCGCTCAGCAACATCGCGGCAAACGGCCCCGGGCCGATGCCCACGAGCTCGACGATCTTCACTCCCGATAACGGCCCTGCCACGTCACATGCCTCCTCTTCGGTGAGGCACGAGGCTACCGACTGCGTGGCAGCTTCAGGCTTGCCGCGCGCCCGTGGCCGCCGCGCGTGCTCGCTCGTCGAGGGAGGCACGCCCCGGACCGACCCAGGCCAAGAAGATCATCGCCACGAGCAGGAGCGGCGCATACACGAGATGGAAGCTCCCACCCACCACCCGTCCCGCAGTCAGCAGGGCACCGACCATGTTGAGCGCCAACGCGATCGCGCTGGGACGCACGAGCAAGCCGACAACGAGGAGCGCACCCGCCACGAGCTCGAGCAGCCCAACCGCTGGCACTGCGATCTCGGGGAGCGGAACCTCGAACCGGCGGAACTCAGCGACTTCGTGGGCATGGTCGAGGAACTTGCCAGCTCCCGTGGAGAGGAAGAAGGCCCCGGCGCCGACTCGCACCACGGTGGGGATCCACGCCGCAGGGCCGTTGAGACGGGTGGTCCGGTCGCGGACCCACGTGAGGAAACTGGTCACGAGTGGTGTACGGCGCCGTACACCCGATCGGATGTGACCCCTACCAGGAGCCTCCGCCGCCACCGCTGAAGCCGCTCGACCCCGAGGTTGACGGTGGACTCGACGCGAGCGTGCCCGCCGTGGTGGTGGTGAAGCCGTTCATCCGAGGTCACCAACGAGGTTGATCGGCGGAGTGGGCTTCTGACCTTCGCGTCCGAAGTGCGCGAGCGCGCCCGCAAGCGCGATGTAGTTGATGTCACGGGGGCGTCAGACGATAACGCCGTCGAGCGTCGCGGTACCCGTCCACGGACATGCGTCCGGGTCCGGCCCAGATGAGGAAGATCATCAACACCAAGAGCGCCGGTGCGTACACAAGGCGGAAGCGGCCGCCGACCGCCCGCCCTGCGGTCAGCAGAACACCGACCATGGTCAACGCCAGCGCGATCGCACTCGGACGCACGATCCAACCCACGACGAGGAGCGCGCCAGCCGCGAGCTCAACGACTCCCACGGCGGGGACAGCCAACCCCGGAAGCGGAACCTCGAACCGGCGAAACTCGACGACTCGTTGGGCGTGGTCGTGGAACTTGAAGGCCCCGGCGCCCACGAAGACCGCGCCTGCGCCGAAGCGCACGATGGTGGGGATCCACTGCACGACTGGGCGCGTCATGTGATGTGTACGGCTCGCGGGCGCATACCGGACGTACCGACTACCAGGAGCCTCCGCCGCCGCCACCGCCGCCGCCACCCGAGAAGCCCCCGCCACCGCTGAAGCCGCTGGAGCCCGAGGTTGACGGTGGACTCGACGCGAGTGTGCCCGCGGTCGTCGTGGCGAAGCCGTTCATCGCACTCGAGAACGCCATGTACTGGAACGGCGCGTTCGACCGGTACCAGTACGACGTGTCGGGTGGCTCACCCGCGAGCTTCTCGAACGTGCGCGCCCACTTGTCGACCGCGCCAAACACGATCGCAAACGGCAGGTACTCGGAGAAGATGTTCTTCTTCTCGGCAAACTCGGCGCGCGGCTGCTCCGACTCCTCGATGAATCGCCGGAAGCCATCGACGCGTCGCAGCACGGCCGATCCCTTCGCGCTGCGGGCCGGCGCCCACACACCGCTGAACATCACGACGATCCCGAGGATGATGATGGGAACACCGACGAGCCCGTAGCTCGTCCACGCCGCGAGCGCGACCGTGATCGCGACGCCGGCGAGCAACAGCACCATGCCGAGGCAGCCGACGCTGATGCACGCCTGGCTCGGGTCGCGCACCCACCAGCCCTGCGCTTTGGCATCGTCGTCGAGGGCCTTCTGCACCTTCTGCATGCGGGCCGCGAACTTGTACTTGAGCTCCGACAGCTCAACCGTCTTGTCGTCGCGCCCCTGGAACAGGGCGTCGAGCAGCGTCTTCTCGAACTCCTTGAGCTTGCCGTCGGCGTCCTTGAGCTTGGTGAGCTTCCAGTCGTTCTTCAGCCACTTCGACTCGGTGGGCACCTCTTCGATCACGAGGTACTTGCGCACTGCGAGGTCGACGATCGTCGCGGTCACGTCGAGCGGGTTGGCGTGGAAGTCGACGAGCGTGCCCACCTGTCCGGGCCGCAGATCGTCGGGCGGAACGAACTCCACCGGCGTCTCGGTGTGGCCGGCAATCAACGGCGTGGCCTCGTCGGGCCCTTCAGCCGTCCCGAACGCCTGATCGACCGCGCTGCCCTTGAAGCGACGATCGCGACCGAAACGTTGGAAGGCGAGCACGTAGCCCCCGACGCCGGCGAGCATGAGCCCGCCCGCGAGTCCGCCGGTGGTCGGCGTGAGATCGAAGGCGTGCCCAACCGTCCAGCGCTCCTCGAGAATCGGCTTCGGCGTGGGCACGACGCCATCGGGGATCGCGATCACCACGGTCATCAAGCTGTACGGGAACACGTTGGTCTGGGAGAACGCGGCCGCGCTGCCATCGGAGGTGGCGCGCTCACAGGGTGTCGTCGAGCCGAACGGTCCGGTGAAGCACGCAACCTGTGTGATCTTCTCGGCGGGCGTGTCGACCGTGACCGTGGCGCGGTCGATGGTGTAGCCCCACTCGTCGCCGATCGCGTTCCAGTACAGCTCGTCGTGGTCCTTGAAGTGGTTGAGCGCACCCTTCACGCGGTACACGATCTCGTACGTGTGCTCACCAGTGATCGTGGTGTCGGGGTCGCCGATCTTGAGCTCGAGGTAGCCGATGCTTCCGACCTTCGACTCCGACGTCTCGAACTGGTCGGGTGTCCCCTCGGACCCCTTGACCGAGACGACCTCGATGTCGTAGATGCGATCGGTGTTCTTCTTCGGCGCGTAGTCGAAGCTGATCGGGATCTTCCGGAAGATGCCATGCTTGCTGTACGCCGAGTCGGTGAAGTCGTAGTCGATCGTCTCGCGCACCTCGAGGATGCCCGACCGCTCGATCGTCATCTCGATCTCGTAGTTGCGGATGCCCTCGAAATTTCCGGCACTCCCGGCGCTCGCACCCACGAGCGCGATGCCCGCCGCGATGCTTACGACAGCGAAGAGACGAAGGGTCCGCATGAAACACGACGCTAGCGTGAGGCAGGTGACTCTCCGGGTCGTCATCGCCGAGGACAGCTACCTCGTGCGCGAAGGGGTCGTGCGCTTGCTCGGCACCGTCGACGACGTCGAGGTGGTCGGCGCGTGCGAGGACTACGACGGCCTGCTCGCGATGGTGGCCGACCTCACACCCGACATCGTGCTCACCGACATCCGCACGCCCCCGACCGGAACCGACGAAGGCATCCGGGCGGCGAACGCACGCCAGGAGAGCCATCCAGAAGTAGGCGTCGTTGTCCTGAGCCAGTTCGTGGAGCCTGGCTACGCACTCGCACTCTTGGAGCACGGCTCGGCGCGTCGCGGGTATCTGTTGAAGGAGCGCGTCTCCGACGTCGACCAACTGGTGCGGGCGATCCACGAGGTGGCGTCGGGCGGGTCGGTCATCGATCCGAAGGTGATCGAAGCGCTCGTGGAAGCCCGGTCCCGACGCCGCGACTCCCCGCTCGACGAGCTCACGCCCAGGGAGCGTGACGTGCTCGGCGAGATGGCGCAGGGGCGGAACAACGCGGGCGTCGCCGGCGCCTTGGGCCTCTCGGAGCGAGCCGTCGAGAAGCACATCAACTCGGTCTTCTCGAAGCTTGGCCTGTCGGTGGAACCTGATGTGCACCGCCGGGTAAAGGCCGTCCTCCTCTTTCTGTCTGGGTGAGAAGGCTGCAATTGGTGGGGCTGGCACCACTGCGCGGTCGGTGCGGGCACCCTGGGCCGTGCGGTCGCCGCGATGGGAGAATCAGGCGTGGCTAGTAATCCTGTGGCGGTCCTGATCGTCGACGATCAAGCGCCCTTCCGGCGCGCCGCTCGTGCCGTCGTGACGGTCACGAGCGGCTTCGTCGCCGAGGCCGAGAGCGGCGAGGAAGCCGTCGAGCTCGCCAGCCAGCTCGTGCCCGGCCTGGTGCTCATGGACATCAACCTGCCCGGCATCAACGGCATCGAGGCCACCCGGCAGATCAAGGCGGCGCACCCCGACACCGTGGTGATGCTGCTCTCCACATATCAAGCGGCCGACCTCCCCGCCGACGCCACTGACTGCGGCGCGGCGCGCTACGTGAACAAAGAGGAGTTCGGCCCGCAGGTCATCCTGGAGACCTGGGCGGCTCGATAGTTGGGGCTTTTCGGCACGTTGACGCTCGCATGCCGAGCGTCAACGTGCCAAGAAGCCCGAACTCGTTAACCAGAGAGGGGGATTCGGCCCGAGATCTTCGTGCCCTTCCCCGGCGCCGAGGTCACGGTGACCGCGCCGCCGATCGCACCTACGCGGTCGTTCATGTTCACGAACCCATGCCCGCGCTGCGCGCCCGACGTCATGTCGAAGCCGGCGCCGTCGTCGGCCACCTCGAACAGCAGCGCGCCCTCGTCTTCGCGCACCGTGACCGTGGCTTCCGCGCCGTCGCCAGCATGCTTGCCCGCGTTCTGGAGCGCTTCGAGCACGCAGAAGTAGACCGCGGCCTCGATCTGCTGATCGAAGCGCCCGATGCCCTCGGCCTCGATGACGGTGGGGAGCGCGGCGCGCCCCGCGGCAGCCGAGCGCATCTGACATGACCTCCTTGTATCCCCCATAGCCGTTTCCCCGACGCTCGCTTCCCCCATATCAGTCATTCAGTCCCTTTCGCCGTTCCGTCACAAGGTGGCCCGCTCCCCAACCAGGGTGATGCCAGCCCCACCCTGAAGCCGGGGCTGCCCCCCTCGCCCATCCTGGCCTTCGACCGTACGGTGTTCCCAACGCACGTCGAGCAGGGGTGAGCATGCGCATCGAGTCTTCGGTCCTTTCGTTGTCTTGGATCCCGTCGGAGGCCGTCACGGGCCTGCCGAAGCAGTTCTTCGAGGTCGGCGTCACGCACTATGACGAGCCGCCACCCGACGTCGTGGCGTCCACCGAGGAGCTCGAGGCGCTCCGAAGCAGCGGACGCTTCCGCTTCGCCAACCGGCTCCAGGCGTGGATCGAGGTCCAGGACGGCAAGATCATCGACGCCGGGTACAGCGGCGGCGGCAGCATGGGCCTCACCACGGTCTCGCTCGCCGGTCGCAGCGCGGTGTTCAACCCGGTCGCGCTCCCCGACCTCTGCCACGACCCAGCCGTGCACGGCACCGAAGCTCGATTCGTACAGACCGCCGGAGGGCGCGCCCCGATCCCCGCGCCCCGTCACGTGAAGCACCCACCGTTCTTCCAGCTCAAGCCGCCCGATGTGTGGACGACGTTGGCGCTCACGATCCGCGCCGATGGCACGTCATCGTTCGAGCTCGTGGGCGCGAGCACGTTCCCGCGCCACTGGGTGTACGACGAGAACGGGAAGCTCGCGGCGAAGGCCGGACTGGCCGACTTCAGCGATTGGTACCGCACCGCATTCGGCAAGCACACGCCGTGGGGCAAGCAGGACTCGAAGGCATACGTCACCGCCGTTGAGACCGCGCTCGAGCGTCAGCTCTCGGCGACGATCATGCGCGGTGGCACCAAGCCCGAGATCCGCTCGGTGAAGAAGGGCGCCGCGCTCGTCGAGCAGGGCGCACCGGGGAACGAGCTCTACTTGCTGCTCGACGGCGTGCTCGACGTGGTCGTCGACGGCGAGCCCATCGCCGAAGTCGGCCCGGGCGCGATCCTCGGCGAGCGGGCACTGCTCGAAGGCGGTGCGCGCACCGCCACGTTGCGGGCGCTGACCAAGTGCCGAGTCGCGGTGGCGTCCGCTGATCAAGTGGACCGAGCTGCACTCGAGGAGCTCAGCACCGGACACAAGCGGGAAGACACGCGCTAACGCGAGGCAGCACACTGGGCCACCGTGATCGCAGCATGGGCAAGGTAGATGTATCCTGCTGATGTATGCGACGCACCCAGATCTACCTGACTGATGAGCAACGGCAGCGGATCGCGCGTCTGGCCGCCGACGGCGGACTGTCTCAAGCCGCAGTGATCCGGCGCATTCTCGACGAGGCGCTCGGGGTCGACAACGGTGCTCGCGGTCGGCTCGCCGCAGTCGCGGCCACCGCCGGCCTCCTGCGTGACGCGCCCGATTGGCCCGAATGGCTGGCCGGGGTCCGGATCCGTGACGCGGATGCCCGCCTCGGTGTCCTCGGTCTGTGAAACGACTGTTCGACTCGACCGTCCTCATCGCACACCTGCGCGGCGTCACGGCCGCGACCGATCTTCTCCTGACAGCCGTGGAGCGCGGCGAAGCCGTCGCGAGTGTGCTCTCGCGTACTGAGATCGAGGGCGGCATGCGGAGCGGGGAGCGGACCGACGTGGCCCGGCTCTTTACCGCCCTCACAATGGAGCCCGTGACAGACGCGATCGCGGCGAGCGCCGGTGCGCTCCTGCGCGAGTTCCGACGATCACATTCAGGGATCGACGTCGTGGACTACGTGGTAGCCGCGACCGCACTCGAGGTCGGCGCGCAGCTCCTCACCCTCAACGTTCGGCACTTCCCGATGTTCGACAACCTCGAGGCGGCTTTCTGAAGAGCTCTGGGCTCTAAGGTGACGCCCCGAATGCGGTTCGCGACGTGGAACGTCAACTCGTTGAAGGCGCGCCAGGAGCGCGTCGAGGAGTGGCTTCAGTATGCGGAGCCCGACGTGCTTTGCATCCAGGAGACGAAGCTCTCCGACAAGACCTTCCCGCAGCTCTCGTTCGGCGCGCTCGGGTACGAGGCCGTGCACCACGGGCCAGGGCAGTGGAACGGCGTCGCCACGCTCTCGCGCGTCGGCATCGAGGATGTGTCGAGCGGCTTCGGCGACAGCGTCCTCGACCCATACGAGGGCGACGCCCGCATGCTCACCACGACGTGCGGCGGAGTCCGGTTCGTGAACGTGTACGTGCCGAACGGGCGCGAGGTGCCGAGTGAGTTCTACGACCGCAAGCTCGAGTGGTTCGACTGCCTGGCCAAGTGGGTCGACGCCAACGCGAAGCCGAGTGACCCGCTCGTGATCCTCGGCGACTTCAACGTGGCACCCGAAGACCGCGACCTGTGGTCGCCCAAAGCGTTCAAGGGATCGACGCACGTGACACCGAAGGAGCGTGCCGCGATCGCGCGTCTCCAGGAGTGGGGCATGCAGGACGCGTTCCGAGTCGTCTACCCCGATACCGACAAGCTGTTCAGCTACTGGGACTACCGCCGCGGCGACTTCCACGAGCACCGCGGCATGCGCATCGACCTTGTGCTCGCGACGCAGCCCGTCATCGATCGCGTGCAGTGGGCGCTGGTGGATCGCCAGGCGAGGAAGGGCAAGCTCCCGTCCGACCACGCGCCAGTGGTGATCGACCTCGCCGATTAAGCGCGGTGCAGCGCGGCTTCGCAGTGATGCAGGAGCGGCTGACCGCTGGCCGACGAGCGTCAGACGAGCCGCGTCCATCGATACGGCTACACGATGGAAGTCAACGCGGAGTGGGCCATGCAGAACGGCCTGCGCAAGCACGACCTCGCCGCGGGGAAGGTTGAGCGCCACGACGCTGGCACCGGCCGCGCCGCGACCGAACCAGTCTTCGTGCCCGCGTCACCCGACGCCGGCGAGGACGAGGGCTGGGTCCTCTCCGTCATCTACGACGCCGCCACCGACTCGAGCGACGTGGTGGTGATCGATGCCACCGACTTCACCGCCCCACCCGTCGCCACCATCCACCTCAAGCGCCGGGTCCCCTTCGGCTTCCACGGCATCTGGGTTCAGGGAGCCTCGCTCGGCTGATCAGCCCTTGGAATTGCGCTCCCGCTTGTATGCCTCGACGGCCTCGACCGAAACCCGAGGGATGCCTTCGACCTTCACGGTCCGAATCTTCCGGTAGTACCACGCCTCCACAAGTTCCTGCGTGGGGATGCCGTAGATGCGTGCAGCCGTTCCGAGGTGCATGAGCTCACTCGCCACGGGTGTCTCCTCCTGGATCCTCTGCGTCAAGTTTATTGGTCAACCGTCGCATCTGAGCTTCCATCGCGAGCACGCCAGCGAGGTGTCCCGAGTTCGCGAGCGTGTCTCGCACGTCCTGGAGAACGCGAAGCAACTCGAGCGATTCAGCGAGCGAGTACCAGATGAACTCAAGGGGTGGCCCGCTTTCGGATGTTGTCACCACTCACGGACACCGCTCGTCGCCCGCTGTCACACGGGCTTCGGTCTGATCCGGAATTGCCGGAAGCCCAGCCCTGAGTTCACAGAGGATTCCCAGGGCCGAAAGGGCCGGCTGGACCGGGTTCGTGCCACAACGTCGAGCCATTTCCGGTGTTTTGGCTGGTCAGGGGCCGTGTTTTGGAGTGTCACACCCCCTGCTATGATCGAACGTATGTTCGCTTCTGTGATCGACTCCATCAGCGCGGCCGTGGGCGAGGACCGCAGCGGGTGGTCCGGCGCGGCCCTGTCGGCTCGGCTGTTGGAGTTGATGGAGGCTGAGCAGGCGATCCGGGCCGAGGTGATCCGCTGTGTTGGCCAGTGGGACGCGATGGCGGCGTGGGCTGAAGACGGGGCGCTGAGTGCGAGCTCGTGGATGGCACACCGCACCGCGACCACCAAGGCCGACGCCAGCGTGTTGGTCCGCACGGCCCGGCTGGTGCAGGGGAACGAGCGGACTGCCAAGGCGTTGGCGGCAGGTGACATCTCCCCCGCCCATGTCGAGGTCGCTGCACGGGCGGCACGGCATGTGGAGGACATCTACGCGAACCACGAGGACGGGCTCGTCGACGCGGCGCAGACGGTCACGCCCGAGCAGTTCAAGGTCGTCATGAACTACTGGCGCAACCACGCCGAGGCGATCGTCGACCACGAATCGCCCGAGGTGCGGTTCGAGCGCAGGAATCTGTACATCTCGCCGGTGCTCGACCAGATGGCCCGCCTCGACGGCTACCTCGACGCCGAAGTCTGCGCCCGTCTGGCCGCGACCCTCGACGTGATGGAACCGCCGGATCCCACCGACGGGCCCGAGAAGCCCCGCACGCTCGTGCAACGTCGGGCCGACGCGTTGGTCCGATTGGTCATGGGTGAACGGCCGACCACACCCACCACCATCGACGTGATCGTCGACCTCGACACACTGATGGGCCGCTTGCCCACCGACCTCACCACGGCGCGCTGCGAGATCGTCGGCTTCGGTCCCATCGACCGCGACACCGCGGTGCGTCTCGCCTGCGACGCCGCGGTCGGCCGGGTGATGATGCGCGGCAAGTCGGAAGTCCTCGACGTCGGACGCCGCACCCGCGAGCCCAGCGCCGCGCTCCGCCGCGCGTTGAACGCCCGCGACCGCACGTGTGTCGAACCCGGCTGCGACGTTCCCGCCGACTGGTGCGACGCGCACCACTGCATCCCATGGATCGAAGGCGGCGACACCGATCTCGACAACCTCGAACTCCGCTGCCGCCGCCACCACATCAAAGAACACGCCGGCCAACGCGCGCCACCCCACGCGCGCGCGGCCTGAGCCACTACCACAGCCACTTCCCCATGCGCTTCCCCACCGTGATGCGACGCGTTCCGACGCGTCAAGGACAGGGAAGGAACCGGATCATGGCGAAGCGCAAGTACTCGCGTTCGGAGCGGTGGCAGATGCCGACCGTGCGTGGGCCGAACGATGTGGTCGAGATCATCAAGCACCTGGTGTGCGACGAGCACACCGAGGGCCAGCTCTTGCTGGGCATCGATTCGTCCATGCACCTGTGCGGCGCGGCGTTCAACTGCCCGTGCACCGTGTGCCAGGACCCGACCGCGAACACGGCCGAGGCGTTCGTGGCGGTGGCCGAGGAGATGAGCGCCGAGGAGCTCGTGCTCGTCACGTTCGTCGACGACGATCGGCTCGCGCCGACCGCGGCCGACGTCGCCCGTTACGAGGGACTGCGGGTCGAGTGTCTCGACGCCGACGTGATGCTGCTCGACCACCTGCTGTTCTCCGGCCACCAATGGCGGTCGGTTGCCGAGGTCAGCCTGAGCGCGGATCCCGACGCATCCACCACGTGGTGAAGCCGTGCGCGCCGCCTTGCTCGGTCACGACCTCATCGGTGACCTCGAAGCCGGCTCGTCGGTAGAACACCACGTTCTCCGGCTTGTCGGTCTCGAGCCACGCCACTTCCCCGTCGGCATCCATCTGCTCGGCAAAGGCGCGCAGCATGAGCCCACCGATGCCTGCGCCTTGGAGTGCGGGTTCTACCGAGACCGGTCCGAGGTGCCAGTGGCGCTCATCCAGGTCGCGCCCGCAGTAGAGCGACCACACGTATTGCCCACGCGAGGGGTCACCCGTGTCGCCGATCGTCGCGGGCGGTGTGCGCAGGTTCTCGGGTGCCATCGCGCCAATGCACGAGCCCGGCGGTGCGACGCCACAGATCCCGACCACGTGCTCACCAAGAAACGCGCCGATCGGCGCCGACTGTCCGCTCACAAAACCCACGAAGAGATCGAGGCTGGCGCGCACACGCGGCACCGCCGCCTCGCCGTACACCCAGAGCGATGTTGGACTTGTCGACAACGCACGCCCGGCGACACCGCCAGCCGCAGCGCGTTCGTGATCGTGGAGCGGGCGGACCTCTACGTCCATCGCCCGACGCTCAGCTCAGCCGCGGGCTTGCAGCGCTTCGATGAGCTTCGGGATCACCTTGTGCACGTCACCGACGATGCCGAGATCGGCGACCGAGAAGATCGGGGCCTCGGAGTCCTTGTTGACGGCGATGATGTTGTCGGAGCTCTTCATGCCTACGAGGTGCTGCGTGGCGCCGGAGATCCCGAGCGCGAGGTACACCTTGGGCTTCACGGTCTTGCCGGTCTGGCCTACCTGCTTGGAGTATGGCACCCAGCCGGCGTCGACGATCGCACGCGACGCGCCCGATGCGCCCTTCAGCAGCTTGGCGAGGCCTTCTACCAACGGCTCATACGCTTCCGCGCTTCCGAGCCCACGCCCACCCGAGACCACAACCGCGGCCTCTTCGAGCTTCGGGCCGACCTGGTCTTCTATGTGGTGCTCGAGCACCTTCGCCTCACCGGCGCGCCCGAGGTCGAGCGCACCCACCTGCTCGATCGCGGCAGCTGCGCCACCACCGGCCTCGGCCGAGAACGACTTCGGACGGATCGCTGCAAGGTGCGGCGTGGGGCCTTCGAACTCCGTCTCCACCAGCGTGTTGCCGCCGAAGATCGCGGTGCCGACCACGGCCTTGCCGTCGACCACCTTGAGGTCGGTGCCGTTCGTCACGACCGGGCGATCGAGCTTCACCGACAGACGCGCCAGTGCGTCGCGACCGTCGTAGCTCTGTGCGAACAGGATGAGATCGGGCTGGTTCGCCTCCACGAGCGACGCAAGCGCCGCCGCTCCCACCACACCCGGCAGTGCTTCACCGCGGTCCGCGACGAAGAGCTTGGTGGCACCGTGCTCGCCGAGTGGTCCGGCCATCACGTCGGCGTTCGCGCCCACATACACGGCTTCCACCGTGTCGCCCAACTCGCGTGCCTTCGTGAGCAGCTCGAGCGTGCTCGTGGCCGGCTTGTCGCCCTCGGGCGACGGTTCGGCATACACCCAGATCTTCATCCCAAATCTCCTAAATGACCTTGAGCTGCTCGAGGAACGCAACGATCTGCTCGTGCGCCGAGCCGTCGTCTTCGACCTTCTCGCCGGCTTCGCGCGCGGGCGCCGCGGCAACGTTCGTGATCTTCTGGCGCGCACCGGTCCAACCGACCTGCTCGGCGGTGAGACCGAGGTCCGCGACCTTCACCTCATCGACCGGCTTGTTCTTCGCCGCCATGATCCCCTTGAACGACGGGTACCGAGGCTCCACCACACCAGCGGTCACGCTCAGCACCGCGGGGAGCGACGCTTCGACCACGTCGTACCCGGCTTCGGTCTGACGCTGGATCGTCACCTTCGTGCCATCGATCTCCACGTGCTTCGCAAACGTGAGCGACGGCCACCCGAGCAGCTCGGCCACCTGCGCCGGCATCGTGCCGGTGTAGCCGTCGGACGACTCGGTGGCGCCGAGCACCAGATCGACATCGCCGGCGCGCTCGACGGCCTTGGCGAGCACCTTCGCGGTGCTCAGCGCGTCGCTGCCGCCCAGCAGCTCGTCAGAGATGAGGATGGCCTTGGCCGCACCCATCGCGAGCGCGGTTCGGAGCCCCGACACCTCGTTGTTCGGC
>SHVJ01000045.1 GCA_009694295.1 Acidimicrobiia bacterium | reverse complement strand
GGAAACACTGCGCCCGTTGCACCAGCCGTCTCGGCACAGCGCAGCACTGCCCCCAGGTTGCGGGGATCGGTGACGCCGTCGAGCACGACGAGGAATGCGTCGGGTTGGGCGGCGAGGTCTTCGAGCACCGCCGGTTGCACAGGCGCGGCCTGCGCCACCACTCCTTGCGACCCGTCGCTGTGGGCCTCGGTCTTGACCCGCTCGGCATCCACGAAGCGGACATCTGCGCCCGACGCCGACGCGAGCTCCACGATCTCGTCGAGCAGCGCGCTCTTGTCCTGTCCCTGCGCGATCCAGACCGTTCGCACCGACCGCTTCCCCGCGACCAGCAGCTCGCGCACCGCTCGCCGACCGGGAACCCTGTCGCCGCCCAAACCCTCTCGACGTTGCGCGCTCACCCTCGGTGCCAGATGGTGCCGGTGGGGGTGTCTTCAAGCGTGATGCCTTGGTCGGCGAGCGCGTCGCGGATGCGGTCGGCCTCGGCGAAATCTTTGGCGGCGCGTGCGGTCTCGCGCTGCGCAACGAGCGCGTCGACATCGCCGTCAACGGCCTTGGCAACGTCGACGGTCAGCCCTAACGCTTCAGCGAGGTGAACGACGGTCGCGGTGAGCGACGCCGCGCGTTCCAACTCGCCGTCGTCGATCGCCTGGTTGGCGGCAGTCACCGCCTCGAATATCGCACCTACTGCGCCGGGCGTGCCGAAGTCGTCATCCATCTCGTTACGGAAACGCGTGACGAGCTCGTCGTCGCGCGGGGCGTCGGCGAAGGGACTGCCCGCAGCCGGGGCTCGCCGCGCCAACGCGTCAAGCCGAGCGACACCCTTGGCCGCGTCGGAGAGCTCGGCATCGCCCAGCTCCATCGCCTTGCGATAGTGCGTTTGGAGCACAGCAAGTCGGAACGCTCGGCCTCCGTGTGCATCAAGCGCCTCTTCCAGCGTGCGGAAGTTGCCGAGCGACTTCGACATCTTCTCGCCGGCGATCTCGACCATGCCTGAGTGCATCCAATGCCGGGCGAACGGATGGCCCGCGGCCTCGGCTTGCACCCGCTCGTTCTCGTTATGCGGGAACACCAGGTCGTCACCAGCACCGTGCAGATCGAATCCCTCACCGAGCAGATCCAGCGACATCGCCGAGCACTCGATGTGCCATCCAGGCCGGCCAGCTCCCCACGGTGATTCCCACACCGGTTCACCAGGCTTGGCTGCCTTCCACAGTGCGAAGTCGACTGGGCTTCGCTTGGTGTCATCCACGTCAACACGAGCACCAGCCGAGTCGAGCAGTTGTTCCAGATTGCGATGTGGGAGCGCGCCGTACGGAGGGAACGACGCAACATCGAAGTAGACGCCGCTTTCGGGCACCACGTACGCGTGCCCAGCAGCAATGAGCTCTTCGATCAGCGAGATCATCGACGCGATGTACTCGGTTGCATGCGGGGTGTCGTCGGGCCTCGACACACCAAGCCGGTCGAGCTGCGCCCAGTACGCGGCCTCGAACTCTTGCGCAAGCTCCGGCTCACTCCCACCACGCTCGGCCGCTCGAGCGATGATCTTGTCTTCGATGTCGGTGACGTTGCTCACGAAGCGCACAGCGAGGCCCGTCCACGCGAGATACCGGCGAACGAAGTCGTAGACCAGCGCGGTACGACCGTGGCCGATGTGCGGCACGTCGTAGACCGTGGGCCCGCATACGTAGATCGCGATCTTCCCCGGATCGCGTAGGCCGAGATCGACCTTGGCCCGTTGCATCGTGTCGTAGACGCGCACACCCATTGCTAGTCGCTCTCGTGCGAGACGAGGAGAGCAATTGCCCACGCGGCGATGCCCTCACCACGACCGACCGCGCCAACACCCTCGGCGTGCTTGGGCTTGACCGAGACGGGCGCGCCCACCACCGCGCTGAGGTTCGCGGCCATCTCGGGGATGTGCGGAGCAAGACGAGGATGCTCGGCGGCGATCACCACGTCGATGTTCGCGACAGACCAGCCAGCGTCGGCGATTCGTGTCATCACGTCGCGGAGCAAGTCGATCGAGGACGCGCCGCGATACTGCTCGTCGGACGCAGGGAAGAGCGAGCCGAGATCGGGGAGCCCGCACGCCCCGAGCATCGAGTCGGCGACCGCGTGGGCGGCTACATCGGCATCGGAGTGACCGGCGAGGCCGGGTGCGTCGGGGATCGTCACACCCCCCAGCACCAGGGGCCCGGAGCCGTCGAACGCATGCACGTCGAAGCCGAGACCGACGCGGAGATTCAAACCGTTGGGCGCGCTCACTGCGCCTCGAGCAGGGTCTCGGCCAGCATGAGGTCGGCCATCGTGGTCACCTTCAGGTTCCGGGGATCGCCGGCCACGATCACCACGGTGCCACCCGAGGCCTCGACAAGCGCGGCGTCGTCGGTGGCGTTGCCGCCGTCCTCGTGCGCGGCACGGAGCGCCGCCACTCGGAACGCCTGCGGGGTCTGCACAGCCACGAGCATGTCGCGTTCGACGGTGCCCACCACGCGATCGCCGTCTACCCGCTTCAAGGTGTCGACCACTTCGAGCGCCGGGATCGCGGCGTCAGCACCCGCGCGCACGGCGTCGATCACCAACTCGAACAGCTCGGGTCGGGCGAGCGGACGCGCCGCATCATGGACCACGACGATCTCGGTATCTGCGGCCACGGCGGAGAGTCCTGCGCGCACCGACTCGGAGCGGGTCGCTCCCCCGGCGACCACCGCTTGCACGGCGGGGCCGTCCCAGTCGACGCCCGGTGGCAGCACGAGCACAACCTCGTTGCACACCGCAGCTGCGGCGGCCACTGCGTGGTCGACGAGACGCGCGCCAGCGACGGTGGAGAACTGCTTGGGTGCCCCGAACCGATCGCCGCGACCGCCCGCGACGACCACGGCGGAGGTTCGCGCCACGCTGGGTCGGGCTAGCGAGACTTCTTGACGGCGGCGGCCTTCTTGGCCGGCGCCTTCTTCGCGGGCGCTTTCTTGACCGCAGTCGCAGGCTTGCTGATCAGCGCCTTGCGCGGCGCGGCCTTGGCTTTGGTCGGGCGCTTCTTTGGCGTGATCGCCGGGACATCGCGGCCTTGCAGCACGTCGTCGAGGCGGGCGTCGGCGGATTCCTCGTCGACGTTGAGTGCGAACACGAGCTCCGACACGAGGATCTGACGCGCACGGGCGAGCATCCGCTTCTCACCAGCGGACAGGCCCTTGTCGGCCTCGCGCAGCGAGAGGTTCCGCACGACTTCGGCAACTTGATAGATGTCGCCGCTCTTGAGCTTCTCGACGTGGTTCTTGAAGCGCCGCGACCAGTTCGTGGGCATGCGGGCTTCCTTCTTGCGAAGGACCGCAAAGACCTCCTCGACCTCTTCGTCGTTGATCACGTCGCGAAGCCCGATCTCATCGGCCTTCTCGACCGGGATCGATACCTTGAGATCGCCGTAGGTGATGCGCAATACGAAGTAGTCGGTCTTGTGACCGTCGAAGACCCGCTTCTCCTTGCCTTCGATGATTGCCGCACCATGGTGCGGATACACAACCTTGTCACCGACCGCGAACGACATGGTGCTCCTAGCGCGCGAAGAATGCCGAAGAAATGGGAAAGGAGAAAAAGGGGAGGCGGAACACCAATTGTACCAGACCCCCTCTCTCGGACTGGTCTGGAGACCGACCGCTAATGTCCGACTTCGGGGGTGGTGGTCGTGGAACGGAATCTGCTCGGCACCACCGACCTGTTCGCTCCCCTGCCGCCCGAGGTTCTCGAGGGACTCCGCGCCCAAGCAACGGTGCGCACGCTGTCACGCAACGAGTGGCTGTTCCTCAAGGGTGACGCGTCCGACGCGCTCTATGTGATCGACGAGGGCCGGGTCGCAATCGCCACGCAGTCTGGAGACGGGCGAGAGACGGTGCTGGCTGTGCTCGAAGACGGCGCGCTGTTCGGCGAGCTCCCGCTGTTCGACGACGCGCCCCGCTCGGCCGATGTACGAGCGCTCGCCGACACGACGCTGATCGAGCTCGGGTACGAACCCGTCCGGCGGGTGCTGCGCGAACGGCCCGAGTTGCTGTGGGTGATCGTGCGACTCGTCGTGCAACGGCTGCGCGCGACCGACGAAGCGCTCGCCGACGCGGTGTTCCTCGACGTGCCCGCTCGCACCGCCAAGCGTCTGCTCGACATGGCGGGCGACAAGGACCAGTTCGCGCTGCCCGTGACGCAAGAAGAGCTCGCCGCGATCGTGGGCGCGAGCCGCGAGCGCGTGAACAAGGCGATCTCGTTGTTCGTGCGGCTCGGTTGGCTCGAGATCGAGGGCCGCAGCAGCTACCGCATCCTCGACCGTGAATCGCTCCAGAACCGAGCGACGATCTAGCTCCCGAGTTCTTGGCACGTTGACGCTCGCATAGCGAGCGTCAACGTGCCGAAAAGCCGGATCGGGTCAGAGCAGGGTGCGGGCTTCGGTGGTGGCAGCGACGAGGCCGAGACGTTCGGCGGTTTCCAACGCAGTCGTGAGAATTGCTCGCGCGGCGTCAGCATCACCCTTGCCATTGCGTGCGAGCAGCTCGCGGGCGAGGTCGATGCGATGGCGGGTCGTCAGGAGATCAAGACCCCACCGGTCCGTGAGTTCGATTGCCGTGGTGGTTGCGGCAACAGCGTCGTCGTAGCGGCCTTCCACGAACGCCACGCGACCGATCAGGTAGTCGCCGAACCCCAACAGGGCAGTGTCGCCACCCAGCATGTGCCCGGCAAAGGGAGCAACGTCGTCGCACAATCGGGCGGCGAGCCCAGCATCGTTGATGCGGTAAGCGACGGCGGTCTCAGCGGCGAGCACCCACGGCACGATCACCTGGGGGACGAGCGGTTGAACGTCGCGGACCCACGCGGCGTGCGCCGCGCTCGCCGCGTCGAGGTCTCCAGCCTCGGCAAGCACCCACATTCGCCATCCGCCGGCGACACCGAGCAACGTCGCGTCCAATCGATCCATGAGGTCCCGTGCCACGTCGTAGTGCGCTCAAGCGAGGGCGAGATCGAGAAGGTGCGACCAGAAGATCACGTCGTTCGTCTCGCCCAGCGCTGCACCCAGCGGCGCCGCGCGCGCCGCGAGCTCCTCTGCCTCGTCGAGGCGACCCGACGCGAGCGCGCGACTCGCCGCGTAGACCACGGGTGCCCAACCGTGCAGCACGCTCGGGAACTCGCCCGCCAGGTCCATCTCGACCACGCCGGCATCGAGATCACCCGACTCGATCAACCCCTCGCCGAGGAGGTAGCGCGCGTTGAATTCCCAGTCGGGTCGACCCGCGGCGATGCTGTGCTCGACGCCGGTGTTCGCGATGCGACACAGGTCGGCGGCCCGGCCACGGGAACGCAATCCCCACATCCATCCGAGCAGCGCCACGTTGCGCGACTCGGCGTCTCCTGCCTCCTGCGCGAGGCGCTCGGCTTCCTCAGCGAGCACAAGCGCCTCGTCCCCCGGCGCCAACACGAGTGCATTGGCAAGTGCGGCAGTCACCCGCGCCCTATTGAACACATCACCATCCGCAAGGCCAGCCAAGCCCTCGCGCATGAGCTCGACCGCGACGGGGTCGTGCGGGGCAGCCCAGTGACCAACGAGACCCTGATACGTCACACCGGCACGCCCAATGAGACCGGCGTCGCCAATCCGGCGGGCGACGTCGGCCGCAGCGAGTGCATCGGCACGTCCTGCTTCTGCGTCGTTGCGCTCGTGATGCGCGTACCCACGGGCGATCAGGAGCCCAGCGCGCGTCGCGTCGTCGGCGTCGCCTGCGTCGAGCGCCTCTAGCGCGAGGCTGTAGAAGTGGACGACCTCATCGAATGCGAGATGCGCGTGCGCTTCTTCAGCGGCACGCACCGCATGTTCAAGCGCCTTGTCGGCAACGCCGGTCGATGCCGCTTCCGAGAAGTGATGCGCGAGCTCTGCGGCTGAGGCGTTGCCGCGGCGTTCGAGCGCCTCGCCGATCTGTCGGTGCAATCGAACTCGACGCGTCGTGCTCAACTCGTCGAGAAGCGTTGAACGAATGAGTGCGTGCGAGAAGCTCATGCGCCCGTGGGCGCCACTGACCTCATCGACCAGCCGGGCGGCGATTGCCAGCTCCACGTGCCCGAGCACAACGTCCTCGGAAACCTCTGCCACCTCGGCCACGAGATCGACCGGGAACTCGCGTCCCACCACCGCCGCGGTGCGAAGCGTGGCGTTCGCTTCCTCGGGGAGACGCGACAACCGCCGCCCGACGACGTCGCGGACACCTTCAGGGATGCCGACCTCGTCGATCGACGTGACCGCGCCCTGCCACCGTCCGTCGCGGTGCACGATCACGTTCGTCTCGACCAGGTGGCGGATGACCTCGCCCACGAAGAAGGGGTTGCCCTCGGTCTCCTGCACCAACGTGTGCGCGAACGCTTTTCCGAGCTCGTCGAGCTCGCTCCCACCCGCTGCCGCCAGGAGCGCGCGCATACCGGCTTCGTCGATTCCCCGCAACGCGTAGCGCTCGACGCGGGGCTCGCGGCGAAAGTCGCCGATCATCGCGGAGAGCGGATGGGCACGGTCAACGTCGGTATCCCGATAGGTGACGACAACGAGGACTGCCGCCGACACCGTCATGCGCCCAACCAGATGCCGGAGCAAGCCAAGGCTCGAGGCATCAGCCCAGTGGGCATCATCGATGACGACGAACGCTGGCGAATCGGCTGCGACCGCTTCGATGACATCCACGGTGGCGTTGAAGAGCGCGAGCTGCTCGGTCTCGGGGTCGAGCGCGCGCGGTGCGGGGACATCGTCGACGCGACGCGCGAGCTCGGGCACGAGTCGTGTGAGCTCGCCGCCGTGCCGTTCTACATGCGCGGCGAGGAGCTCGGTCGGTGCGTGGGCAACGACATGCCGCAGGATCTCGATCCACGGAGCGAATGGAGCGGCGACGTTCTCGTCGCACCGCCCCGCGAGGACCCAGGCACCGTCCTCATGGGCAGCGCGTGCCAGCTCTGACGTCAGTCGGGTCTTCCCGACGCCGGGTTCCCCACTGACGAGAGCCACCGTGCGACCGTCGGTCTGGGCCGACTTCCATTGGACCCGGAGTGCTTCCCGCTCTGTGTCGCGACCCGAGAACGGAAGCTCGCTGGCCACCGAGAGCAGCGGTGCCGGAAGTGGAGCGCGATCGCCGACGACCGGCTCCCATGGCACCTCGTACGCGGTGACTGGCTCCGCGAGACCCTTGAGCTCGAGCTCGCCGACGAGTCGGAACGCATGCTCGGTACGCCCGCGTGCGAGCCCGCGCACGAGATCGTCGACCAGGACCTGCCCGCCGACGGCGCGGTCACACAACCGAGCCGCTGTAACGACCGGCGTGCCGTGACAGTCGCCCTCCTCCCACGATACGTCGCCCGCGCTCACGCCGATGCGAACAGAAAGGCGCCGCGCATCGTCCACGCGCCGGTTGGCACGGTCGATCGCGCGCTGCATCGTGGCGGCGGCGGCTACTGCATCGGCGGTTGCACCGAACGCGGCCATCACGCCGTCGCCGAGCCGCTTGACCAGGGTGCCGCCGTGCTCTTCGACGGCGGCAGTCAGGAGCTGGTCGTGCGCGCGGCGGAGCTCATCGGCCGCACCATCACCAAGGCGTGAACGCAGCTCGGTGGAGCCGACCAGATCGGTGAACAGGATCGTCGCAGTACCCGCTGATGGTCCTGATGTTGGTTCCCCAGCCACGGCGTGAGGTTAGGGCTTGGCCATCTTCAGCGAGTGGGCGATCAGGCCAGGAGAAACTCGAGGGACCGGCGCCATGCATCGGCTGCGTCGTCGGGACGGTGGCCCGGGCGCTCCGGTACATGCACGAAGCCATGGTCGGCCTCGGGGTACACGACCACTTCGCAGTCGGGGCGGCTCCCCCACGCGCGCCGGAGCGCGTCGATGTCGTTCTCCGGCGTGAAGTGGTCCTTGCCACCGAAGATCGCCAGCGTGGGACACACGTCCTTGGCGGTCGCCAATGGCTCGCGCATTCGTGGGCCGCGCCACTCGTTCCGCATGCGGATCATCCCGTAGAACGCCACGGCCCGCTCGAACTCTCCGGTGGCCGCGGCCTTCAGCGTCTGCATGCCGCCCATGCAGAACCCGAGCACGAACACCTCGAACACGCCGTCGCGCTCTTCGAGGTAGTCGCCCGCGCGCCGGAGATCGTCGAGCTGGAGGTCGTCGTCGAGCTCGGGCATATGGGCCATGCGCAGCGTCGCGTCTTCGGCATTCCGCACTTCGTCAGGCGCGCGCGCGAACGGCTCCGGCGCACAGACGGCAAAGCCGTGCGAAGCCAACCGACGGCACAAGTCGTCGAACAGCGGACGGATCCCCATGATGTCGGGATGCACGACGAGTCCGGCGTCGGCGACACCGTCGAAGGGCGCGCCGTGGATCGCCGGCACCTTGGTGCCATCGCTGCCGGTGAGCGTGACGCGCTCGACGCCCGCGTCATGCGGGCCTTCTGCCAGTTCGCTCACGTGTACCGCTCGAGGATCGACGTCTCGGCGAGTCGCGCCAATCCGTCCTTGATGGCTTTCGCGCGCGCCTCGCCCACGCCGTCGACCTGCACGAGGTCGGACTCGCTCGCACGCATGATCTTCTGGAGATTCGTGAAGCGGTCGACGACATGGTCGGAGACCACTTCGGGAAGCCGGGGGATCTTGTGCAGGAGACGGAACCCTCGCGGCTGCAACGACGAATCGAGTCCGAGGTCGCTCTGCAAACGCAACACGCCCACCACTTCGCCGAGATCGAGCACGCCGTCGTCGTCGAGCGCGGCGAGCTGCGCCATCACATTGGTGAGCTCCCAGTCGACTTTCTCCGTGAAGTAGTCCTTTGCAACGAGGCGACGGTCGTCCTCGACGCCACCGATGAGCTCGTCGAGCTGGAGCATCACGAGTCGACCATCCGCGCCGAGCTCGATCACGTAGCCCTCGATCTCCTCCGCGATCCGCCGGACCATCTCGGCGCGTTGCAAGACAGTCGCGACGTCGCGCACAGTCACGAGGTCTTCAACTTCGAGCGCCGACAGCGAACCGCTCACCGCGTCGAGCCGCGTCTTGTAGCGCTCGAGGATCTGCAAGGCCTGGTCGGCACGTGCGAGCACCCGCTGCGTCGGTTCGATCGAACGCTTCAGGCCGCCAACGTGGATCTCGACCTCGGTGCGGTCCTCGGACACCGTGATGACCGGCACATCGATCTGGCGTGCGACCCGCTCGGCGGTGCGGTGACGCGTGCCGGTTTCGGCCGTGGGGATGTTGGGGTCGGGCACGAGGTGCACGTTGGACCGCACGATGCGCTGGCAGTCGCTGGTGATGATGATGGCTCCATCCATCTTCGCCAGCTCCGAGAGGCGCTGGGGCGTGAACTCGGCGTCGAGCAGGAATCCGCCCGAGCACACCGAAAGCACGTCAGGACCGGCGCCGATCACGAGGAGCGCGCCCATACGAGCCTGGATGATGCGCTCGATGCCGTCGCGCAGCCGCGTGCCTGGCGCGACGAGGCGCAGGGCGGCCAGCATGGCTTCGGATCTCGGCGGGGCTGGCATGGTGAGGGTGCAGCGCTCCTGGTTCTCGATCTTCTGGAGCGTTGGTGGGGTCACGATACCCGGCGTTTCGCCCGGCCGAAATGGGTACCTAGGCCGCTTGCGCTCGAGCCGCAGCCTCCGAAAACACGGCGTGCAATGCGTCGGCGAGCGTTGGTACGGCCTGGGTGACGAGGCCCGGCACGTTGGGCAACGAGGGCGGTCCGACCACGTGGGTGAATCCGAGACGAGCAGCTTCGGCGAGCCGCCGGGAGGCTTGCGGGACCTGCCGGAGCTCACCACCGAGCCCAACTTCGCCCAAGGCGACGGTGGTGGCCGGCAACGGTTGATCGAGGTGCGCGCTCGCGACCGCCAACGCGATCGCGAGGTCGGCACCCGGTTCGGTGACGCGCACACCGCCAGCCGCACTCGCGTATACGTCGGTGCTCGTGAGCGGCACACCGGCGCGCTGCTCGAGGACGGCCAGGAGCAACGCGAGGCGCGCGGAGTCGAGGCCGGTCGCGGACCGACGGGGTGGTCCGCCGCCTGACGGCGCAACCAACGCCTGCACCTCCACGAGCAGTGGGCGTGCCCCGTCGAGGACTGCGGCGATCGCGGAGCCCGACGTGCCCGAGCGACGATCGGCGAGAAACAGCGCGGACGCGTCGGGCACGCCGACGAGCCCGGCTTCACCCATCTCCATGAGCCCGAGCTCTTGCGTGGAACCGAAGCGGTGCTTGAGCGCGTGGAGGAACCTCAGCGTGTGATGGCGGTCGCCGTCGAACGACACGACGGTGTCGACCACATGCTCGAGTGTGCGCGGCCCGGCGAGCGTGCCTTCCTTCGTGACGTGGCCGACGAGGAGCACCGGGAGCGCACGCGCCTTGGCCAGGCTGACAAGTCGGTGCGTGCAGTCGCGCACTTGCGTGATCGATCCCGGAGCGCCGGGCAATGTGGGGTCGGTGACCGCTTGGATGGAGTCGACCGCGACCACATCGGGCTGCGTGTGCTCGACGTGCGCGAGCACTTCGGGCAACGACGTGTCGGCCACGAGCAGCAGCCCGGCCTCCAACGCTCCGACACGTTCCGCCCGCAGACGCACCTGCTCTGGCGACTCCTCGGCGCCGACGAGCAGGCACCGCGCTCCCGCCGCGGCCATCGCACCGAGCGCCTGGAGCAACAGCGTGCTCTTGCCCATGCCCGGTTCGCCACCGAGCAACGTGACCGAACCCGGCACGAGCCCGCCGCCGAGCACGCGGTCGAGCTCACCGATTCCGGTCGGACGCCGTTCCGACGCGCTGGTGGCGACCTCACCGATCGGGACGGGTGGGTCGAGGTGTCGCGGGAGACCGGAAGGAATGATCTGGCTGGAGATCATGGATCCCCATTCGCCGCAGCCGGGGCAGCGCCCCAACCAGCGCGGGGCCTCGGCCCCGCAGGCTTCACACCGATGAACCGTCTTCTGCTTCATGCCCTGCACCATCGCGCTCCCCTGTGACAGCGTCGGAGAGCTGGAGCTGCTCGGTTGGCATGGGGAGTGAGGGAGCGGGCCAGGCCGGCGTGGGCCAGGCCGGTGTGGGAAGCGGAGGTGGTGGGGGCTCCACAGAGATGCGCAGCAGCGGCAGGAGCTCGGGCGCCGGCTCCGGCTCCGGCTCCGGCTCCGGCTCGGGCTCCGGCTCAACCGCCACTTCCACCACTTCCACTACTTCCTCAGGCTCGGGCGCGGGCGCGGGCTCGGGCTTCGGATCTGGGGATGCTGGCAGCTTGGCGACTGGCTTGGTGCCCGTGACGTATCGGGCCGGTGGCAACAGATGCCAGATGCGTCGCGATCGGCTGACGTCGACGAGGTTGGATGCTCGGAGCGAGTCGACGTAGTTGCTCGTGTGGTGACGGTCGATGAGCACGACCCGTCCTCCGGGTACGAGCACGCGGGAGATCTCACGGATCGCATGCACGCGCGACTCGAATCCGGCGATGTGGTGGAGCGCGAGGCCGGAGACCACGGCGTCGAACGAGTTGTCGGGAAATGGCAGCGCACACACGTCGGCGCTCGTCACATCGAGCTGGTGATCCACACCCTCGACATGCGCGTTGTGGATGGCAAGTTCGACATCGACGACCACGCCGTCCACGGCATGCCACCGGTCCGCGCCGTATGCACGTCCCTGGTCGTTCAACCGTCGCGCGACTTCGACCAGCAACAGCCCACGACCGCAGCCGACGTCGAGCACGCGCTCGGCGCCCTGGAGCTCGAGCCGGTCGACGAGCCGCACGCGCTCACGCAGCTTGTGCACTCGACTGGAACGAACGAGCACAAGACCGAGGAGCGAGATCAAGAGCGCGGCTCCGAACGCGGCGGCCATGACGGCAACGTGATCGAAGATCCCGCTCACCACGGTCACGAGCAGCGCGACGGCTACCCCCAGCCAAAGCCCGCGCACAACGGCTGGTGAATCGATCCCGTAGTCGCCGGTGGGTTGCACTCGAAAGAGTTTGGCCTGCCTGCTCTCGTTGAGGGTGCCCGGCTAGCCGGGCGCGAACGAGACACGGAAGCGGGCGCCGCCGCCTTCGGCTGCCTCAACCGTGGCCCGTCCACCGTGTGCCTCGGCGACCTGGCGCACGATCGCGAGCCCGAGTCCGGAACCCGGGAGGCTCCGGGCCGCGGGGGCACGCCAGAAGCGGTCGAACACGAACGGCACATCGGCCGGATCGACGCCGGGGCCGTGGTCGCGGACGCTCACCTCAGAGCCGGCGACCGTCACTTCCACCGTTGCGCCCTCGGGGCTCCACTTGCCCGCGTTGTCGAGCAGGTTCGTGACTGCGAGGCCGATGCGGTCGGGCACGCCAGTGACCGTTGCCGGGGTGAGACGGGTCTCGAACTGCACCGCGGGCCAATGGAACTCGGCGTTCTCGACGGCCTCACTCACAACCTCGTCGAGGCGCACGCTGGCCACGTGCTCGACTGGCTCCTCGCCGCGAGCGAGATCGATCACCCCACCGACGAGGGCGCTGAGCTCCACGAGCTGCCCGTCGATGTCGCGGCGGAGCCGTTCACGGTCGTCGGCGCTGAGCTCACCCTCACGGGCCAGCACCTCGATGTTCGTACGCAGACTCGTGATCGGTGTGCGCAACTCGTGTGATGCATCGGCCACGAGTCGACGCTGGGCGGTGAGCGACTCGTCGAGCGCAGCGAGCATCGCGTTGAAGCTCGTGGCGAGGCGCTCGAGCTCATCGTCGCCCAACAGCTCGACATCGACGCGACGAGAGAGGTCTCGCGTCGCCGTGACGTCCTCGACCGTCTCGGTGAGCCGGTGGACGGGGCGCAGCGTGGCGCGCGCCGCAAGGAACGCCAGACCCGCGGCCACGATCACACCGACGCCCGCGGCCGCGAGCAGCAGCCACCGCAGGTCGCCGAGCACGGCGTCGACCTCATCGAGCGGCCGCGCGATTTGCAGCGCGCTGCCACGACCGAAAGGAACGGTTAACACGCGGATCTCGGTGCCGTTGATCTCGGTCTCGGAGAAGAAGCCGTCGCGTTCCTCCGCGGCGACGGCACGCGCCGCGTTGCTGATGGGCAGTGGCCCACCAGTTCCGATCGAGGCCCGCACTTCACCGGTGTCGGTGATGATCTGCGCGTACCCGCCTGCAGCACCCAATGCCGGCGGCGGGAGCCGAGCGGGGGCGCCGGGCGCGCGCCGATCGCGCAGAAGAGTGAGTTGACGGGCGCGCTCTTGCAGTGTCTCGTCGATGTTCTTGCGGAGCTCGCTGTTCGTGGCGTTGTACGCGAACAGCGCAACCGCGATGGAGGCGAGCGCGGCGGCCGCAACTGCGGCCAGGATGAGGCGTCGGCGCAGGCTCATACCAAGCTCATGTTTCGCGCAAGGAATACCCGATGCCGCGCACGGTGTGCAGCAGGCGCGGCTCACCCTCGGCTTCGGTCTTGCGGCGGAGGTACCCGATGTAGACCTCGAGCGAGTTCGATGCCGGACCGAAGTCGTAGCCCCACACGCGCTCGAAGATCAGTGACCGGGGCAACACTTGGCGTGGGTTCTCGAGGAACAGCTCGATCAGAGAGAACTCGGTGCGCGTGAGCTCGAGCAGCCGTTCGCCGCAATGCACTTCACGGGTACCGGGGTCGAGCGTGAGGTGGGCATACGTGAGGACCTGTTCCTCACCGTCGAACCCGGGTTCGCGATCGTCGATCCGACGCAGCAGCGCGCGGAGTCGAGCGAGCAGCTCGTCGAGCGCGAACGGCTTCACCACGTAGTCGTCGGCGCCCGCATCGAGACCTTCCACCCGCTCCTCGATCGCATCGCGCGCCGTCAACATCAGGATCGGCGTGCGGTCACCACCTTTCCGGAGCTGGCGGCACACCTCGAGGCCATCCACATCGGGCAGTCGCAGGTCGAGCACGACTGCATCAGCGGGCTGGCGCTGCTGCCGCTCGACCGCGGGCAAACCCGCGCTCACCGTCTCCACCTCATACCCCTCGAGGTGCAAGGCACGCTCCAACGCCTCACGCACCGCTCGATCGTCGTCGACCAGCAGCACGCGCATCACGGAAGTCTGGCGCGCCAGCCTGAGAGGTTGCTGAACCATCGTTGTGGGCTCGCGCCTCGGGCTCACGCTCGTCGGGGTGGATCGGGGCGGGTCCAGCCGGTGGCGGGGACGAAGCGCTTGTTGGTGCCTTCGCCGACGAGTCGGAGCTTGTGGCCGTGCTTGTAGCGGTGGTGGTACTTGCACAACGGGTTGAGGTTCGAGAGTCGGGTGGGTCCGCCTTCTGACCAGGGCACGTTGTGGTCGTTCTCCAAGTGCCGCGACACGTCGCAGCCTTCGACCACGCATTGCGAGTAGAGCTCGGCGAGTGCGGTCTCCAGCACCGCGGGCGGTTTGCGGCCGAGGTGCACGACGGAGTGGACGTCGACGCCGTCGGTGACGATCGCCTTGATGAACGCGTCGTGGGCCATCCGCAACGCGACCGCGACGGGGATCGGTCCGGTGCCGACGATCTCGCACACCTCACCGGGTTCGGTCCATCCGCGTAGCGCGGCGACATCGAGACGCACGACCACGGTCGTGTCGGAGCCCGAGGCCTTCGCGGGTGCCCGTTCCCCGATCGATGCGTCGGCCATCGCGACCAGCGCGTCGAACGCATAGGCCTCGGGCCGTTCGTACTCGCCGGTTGTGCGAGCCGCGGCGAACAACTCCTTTTCGAACGGGACCATCTGCGCCATGATCCGCGCTGTGGCATCGACCGGGCCTCGCACGTCGATGCGGCCGGTGCCGTCGGGATCCTCGAAATGCCGGATCGACCGGTCCCTGCGGATCCGCTCGTAGTTCGCCATCTCATCCGTGCGCGCCGCCGCGCGCGTGCGGGCGCAGCGGTCTTTCAACGTCTTCATTCCGTCACGCTCGGCGCTGCGCAGCAACTCCCGCTCGGCATCGGGGTCGGCACTCGCCGCGGCAGCAACCTCATTGGCCTGCGCACTCGACAGTCGCCCGGACCGCATCGCTGCCTGGGTCGCGGGCAGCTCCACCACCTTCTCCGCGGTGTCCAACGTCGCCCGCGCCGCACCGATCGAAGTACCCGCAAGTGAGGCCAGCCACGTGGCGGCATCGCGGTGGTACCCGCCGGCCCACGCACCCGTGACCTTGACGCGCTGCACTGCCAGCGTCGTGCCGGCATCGACGAGTTTGCGGGCCGCCGCGAACTGCTCCACCAACCGGCGAGCCTGGCGCCCATCCAGCAGGTCGGCATCGAGCTCAGCCACGCCCGCACGAATGAGCTCGAGACCCTGGGCGATCTTGCCCTCAGTCAACTGGGCGGACATGACACCTCCCCGAGGAGCTGGCCGAACCAGCTCGTCACAACATCAACTAGGGGAAGTGCTCCCGGCACTTTATCGAACGTATGTTCGACCTGTCAAGGTGGGGGCCAAGAAATCCTGAAATTTCTCGAGGCTCGAACCCGTCAGCCAGGGCGACCGGGGCGGCGGCCCGGAGGTGGCGGCGGGCCCGGGCGTCGATTGGGTGGGCCGGTTGGGCGTGGCTGCGGCACGTGCGGGCGCGGATCATGCGGGCGCGGGTCGTGCGGTCCGCGCGGCTGCTCCTCATGCGGCAGATGCGGCTCCGGGACATGCGGACGCGGATCGTGCGGTCCGTGCGGCTGCTCCTCATGCGGCAGATGCGGCTGCGGGACGTGCGGACGCGGATCATGCGGCCCCTGGGGCTCCATGTATGGACGAGGGACCGGCGGTCGGTTCGGACCGCGACGCGGCGGACCTTCGAGGCCACCAGGGCCGGGCTTCGGACGCACCGGCGGACGCGGCCTCGCGGGTGGCTTGGGCCGGCGGCGGGGTCGAGGACGACCACCGCGCACCCACAACACGATCGCGGCGATCGCGAGCACCAACGCCGCGCCGAGGAACAGGAGCCGTCGCATGTTGCGAACACTCGCGACGGCATCGACCGGCGTAACCGCGCCGGGTTCCGCGGCAAATGTTTGCGGGGCCTCGCCCGGAAGCCGAACGACGACGCGCAGACCGAACGACGCCTTGAGCTGCGCAAGCAGCTGCTGATCGATCACTGCCGGATCGACAGCCTGCGCGCTGAGGTTCGCGAGCAGCTCGGTGTCGGTCGGCACGCCGGTCGTGACGTTCTCCAGGTCGACCTTCCCGGCGACCCCGTAGTCGGTAGCCAGGAAACCCGTCGCGCGACTCGCGGTGAGTCGCAACGGTCCGCTGTCGCCGCTCGCCTCGCGGATGATGCCCTCGACCTGCTCGGGAGATTCGAACGGTCGCGTGAGCACGATCGACGCCGACCCGTCCTCGGCTCGGGCCCACACGCCCACTTCCCAGCCGCCGTCGGTGAGGTCGTCGAGGCGCACTGCCTGCTCGAGCGGCACACCACCGGACTCTGCGGCGCTCACGGCTTCGGCGTCGGCGTCGACCATGAGCCGCACGACACCCGAACCGTTCTCACGCACCCGCACGTCGAGCGTGGCGTCCACGGAGCATCCGGCCGCGACCACGATCACGACGACGAGGAGCGCGCGGACACCCATTTGACGGCGGAACGACACGCGCCCGCCGATCACACGAAGCAAAGAGTGTGGAGTGATCGACTGTTTCTAGTGGGTGTTTCTAGTGGGTGTTTCTAGTGGGTGTTTCTAGTGGGTGTTTCTAGTGGGTGTTTCTAGCCGGAACCTTCGGACGAGCCCGTGCCGGCAACCTCGACGGGCGGGGCCTCGGGCGGCTCCACCGCTGCGATGGAGCGGAACACCACGTCGTCGGAGTCGGGGTCGGCGTCGACCACGATCGTCTCGCCGGCGTGGAACTCCTTCCACAGGATCTTCTCGGAGAGCGGGTCCTCGATCATGCGCTGGATCGCGCGGCGCAACGGACGGGCGCCGAGCTGCGGGTCGTAGCCCTTGCGAGCGAGCAGCGACTTCGCCTCCGGCGTGAGCTCCAGCGTGAGTCCCTGGCCCTCGAGCTGGCCCTGCACGCGCTTGATCATGAGGTCGACGATCTCGGTGACCTCATCCTGGGAGAGCTCGGCAAAGACGATGACCTCGTCGATGCGGTTCAAGAACTCGGGACGGAAGCTCTTCTTGAGCTCCTCCATCACCTTGTCCTTCATCTTCTCGTAGTTGACGGCCTCGTTCGCGGTGCCGAAGCCGATCTGCGCCTTGCGCAGGTCGGCGGTACCGAGGTTGGACGTCATGATGATCACGGTGTTCTTGAAGTCGACGGTGCGCCCCTGCGCGTCGGTGAGCCGCCCGTCCTCCAGGATCTGGAGGAGCGTGTTGAACACGTCGGGGTGCGCCTTCTCGATCTCGTCGAACAGCACGACCGAGAACGGCTTACGCCGCACGGCTTCGGTGAGCTGACCACCTTCGTCGTACCCGACGTAGCCGGGAGGCGAGCCGACGAGGCGCGACACGGTGTGCTTCTCCATGTACTCGCTCATGTCGAGCTGGATCAGCGAGTTCTCGTCGCCGAAGAGGAACTCGGCGAGCGTCTTGGCCGTCTCGGTCTTCCCGACGCCCGAGGGGCCGAGGAAGATGAACGAACCCGACGGGCGCTTCGGATCCTTGAGGCCCGCACGCGTGCGGCGGATCGCCTGCGACACCGCCTTGATCGCGGGCTCCTGGCCCACGACGCGCTTGTGGAGCTCGTCCTCCATGCGCAGGAGCTTGGCGGTCTCCTCTTCGGTGAGCTTGAAGACGGGGATTCCGGTCCAGAGCGCGAGCACCTCGGCGACGGACTCTTCGGTGACCTCGTTGAACAGGTCGACGCCGTCGGCCTGGAACTCGGCTTCCTTGGCGGAACGCTGCTCGAGCAGCTCCTTCTCGCGGTCGCGCAGCGACGCGGCGCGCTCGAACTGCTGACCCTCGATCGCCTCTTCCTTGTCCTTACGGACCTTGGCGATCTCGTCTTCGAGCTCACGGAAGTCGGGCGGTGCCTGCATGCGACGGATGCGCAGGCGCGAGCCGGCTTCGTCGATGAGGTCGATCGCCTTGTCGGGCAGGTGACGGTCGGAGATGTAGCGGTCGGCGAGGTTCGCCGCGGCGACGAGGGCTTGGTCGGTGATCGTGACGCGGTGGTGCGCCTCGTAGCGGTCGCGCAGACCCTTCAGGATCTCGATCGTGTGCGCGACCGTCGGCTCCTCGACCTTGATCGGCTGGAAGCGACGCTCGAGCGCGGCGTCCTTCTCGAGGTGCTTGCGGTACTCGTCGAGCGTGGTGGCGCCGATCGTCTGCAGCTCGCCGCGCGCGAGCATCGGCTTCAGGATGCTCGCGGCGTCGATGGCGCCTTCGGCCGCGCCGGCACCGACGAGCGTGTGCAGCTCGTCGATGAACAAGATGATGTCGCCGCGCGTGCGGATCTCCTTCAGCACCTTCTTGAGGCGCTCTTCGAAGTCGCCGCGGTAGCGGGAGCCGGCCACGAGTGCGCCGAGGTCGAGTGTGTAGAGCTGCTTGCCCTTGATCGTCTCGGGCACGTCGCCGCCGACGATGTCGGACGCCAGGCCTTCGACGATGGCCGTCTTGCCCACGCCGGGCTCGCCGATCAGCACCGGGTTGTTCTTGGTGCGACGGCTCAGCACCTGCATGACCCGCTCGATCTCCTTCTCGCGACCGATGACGGGATCGAGCTTCTTTTCGCGGGCGAGCTGGGTGAGGTTGCGACCGAACTGGTCGAGGACCAGCGAGCCGGAAGGCTGACCCTCGGCGCCCGGACCACCACCGGCCGGGGCACCTTCGCCCTTCGCACCGGCGTAGCCCGAGAGGAGCTGGATGACCTGCTGGCGCACGCGTGAGAGATCGGCGCCGAGCTTCACGAGCACCTGCGCGGCGACACCCTCGCCTTCGCGGATCAGCCCGAGGAGGATGTGCTCGGTGCCGATGTAGTTGTGGCCGAGCTGGAGTGCTTCGCGCAGCGACAGCTCGAGGACCTTCTTGGCGCGCGGCGTGAACGGGATGTGGCCCGACGGGGCCTGGCCGCCGTGGCCGATGATCTCTTCGACTTGGGCGCGCACGGCTTCGAGCGAGATCCCGAGCGACTCGAGCGCCTTCGCGGCGACACCCTCACCCTCGTGGATGAGCCCGAGCAGGATGTGCTCGGTACCGATGTAGTTGTGGTTGAGCAGACGCGCTTCTTCCTGCGCCAGCACAACAACTCGTCGGGCCCGATCCGTAAAGCGCTCGAACACCCTGTTGGACCTCTCTTCTGGGGAAACCTCAGTGTACCCACCGGGGTTCTGGGAACCCTCCGCACCTTGATTCGGCACGCTCGGTGCCGAAGGTGA